>CAZXCE010000014.1:0-35972 GCA_964639175.1 uncultured Clostridia bacterium | reverse complement strand
TTCTTCATTCTCAATTCTTCATTCTCAATTCTTCATTCTCAATTCTTCATTCAAAGCCTATGCCTACGCCTTCAGTTGTTTTGCGGCGAGCCAGGGGGAAATGCTCAATCATTGTGGCGCTCTTGATTGGATTCAATGGCCTTATGCCCGTTGTGTCAGCGCACGAACGCGATGCCGTCACGCGGAAACGGAGGGTCACTGAGCCGGCGCCGGCAGTAAAAACCAAACTGCCCGGCTCGGAAGACACCCAATCCCGCCCCAAAGAGCGCGAAAAGCCTGATTTTCGGCGAAATGAGCCAGCCTCAATTCCGAAAGGAACTTCCCAGAAAATCCTGAATCGTCAAACTGAAGAACCTGAGATTCGAATTGGTCTGGTGACAAACGCGGACTTTGTCTCGATTACCTGTGATGGGCCAATTGCCCGACTGGATGATGACAATCCCTTCGAACCTGAATTTCTGGCCGAAAAGAAAATCACCGTGCTCCTCAACAATGGCGAATCGCGGCGCAATCAGCGTGGGAAAACCTATCGGGTGCAGGTTGCCAGCTTCAAAACGTCGAAAGAAGCTGATTCCTTTGCCCGCAAGCTTGGCAAAACCTTTGAAGAACCCGCCCAGACCCAGTTTGACCCAAAATCCAAAGAATATGCCGTCAGCCTTGGCGAGTATGAGTCGTCATCAGATGCCCAGGTCCTGATGGTCCGCGTGCTCAACGCCGGGTATCGCAAGCCGTGGGTTGAACGCGTTGACACGCCCTCATCCCTGGCCAAAAAGGACAGGCCGGAATGGAAGCTCCGCACGATTTCCGGCACGGGCGATGAAGTGGTGGCAAATTCCACCAAAGTGACTTTTGTCGCGCTCGAACCAGATACTTCACCGCTCAAATATTTGAATTCAACCTACCGTGGAAAACTTGAAGTCTCGCTCAACCGTCGCCAGAAGATGACCGTGGTCAATGCGTTGCCGATGGAGGAATATGTTCGCGGCGTCGTTCCAAACGAGCTTTCGCCCAATGTGTTTCCCAAACTCGAAGCGCTCAAAGCCCAGGCTGTGGCAGCCCGGACCTATGCCGTACGCAACAAAGGCCAATTTTCAGCCGAAGGGTTTGATTTGCTGCCAACTGCTCTTTCCCAGGTTTATGGAGGCCGCTCAACCGAACATCCACTCACCAACCGGGCCGTCGAAGAAACTCGCGGTATGGTAGCCATGTATCAGGGTGAACCAATCAATGCGCTCTATACCTCGACCTGTGGCGGGCGAACCGAAGATGTTGAATTTGTCTTTGGAAAACCAGTTCCCTACCTCAAAAGCGTGGTCACGGGCCCGCAAGAGCGCATACATCACACCAATCACTGGCTTGAATCAGGCCGGCGACTGGAAAACCTGACGGATATCAATGGCCGACCGCTCACGCGTGAACTGGCGCTGCTGGCAGTGGCCAAATTTGATTCATTCGACAAGGTCTCCACGTCATATTTGACCGGGCAGGTTTCACAGCGCGAATGCCTTGACTGGGCCGATCATCTCTCGACGCTGGCCCGCCGCAAGCCGGTTTCCGATGTTCCCAAAGTCGCTACTGATTTGGGCGGCTTTGCCCGACTGCTGTTGAATGCCCTGTATGGATCGGAATCACCCGCCCGATTGCTGACCGAAGACGATGCCCAGTATCTGCTTGGCCCAGAACACACGACGATTCCAACCAGTTACCTGCTCGATGTTGCCTTTCTGGTCAAGGAAGGCGTCATTCGGCCTTACAGTGATGGCACGCTCAAAAGCCGCACGACACTGACGCGTGGCATTGCCCTGGGTATGCTGGCCCGAGCGGCGGCGATGAAGGGCATTCCAAAACTTGAATCCGGAACGGCGCGCCCCTATGAAGGCAACCACCTGGTCATTCGGGGTGGAAAAGGCAAAGACGACGTGGAATTTGACCTTGGCTCACGCGTGTTTCTGTTTCGAAAGCTGGGCAGTGACTGGGTGGCCACGCCTCGGGCGGAATTGATCGGCGGCGAAACGGTTGCATTTCATCTCGATGACCGGGAGCGCGTTGACTACCTGGAAATTTCCCCAGCCGCCAATGGTGCCGCCAGTGACCGGTATTCTCAATTTTCCTGGTGGGATGTCCGCATGACGCCCGAAGAACTGCGGGCCCAGCTTGCCAAAAACAAAATCGCCGTCGGACAGGTGCTTGATGTACAGCCGATGAAGTATGGCAGGTCCAACCGCGTCGCCTCGTTGGAAATTGTCGGCACAGAACGCACCACCACAGTTGATGGCCTGCGAATTCGATCAGTGCTGGGAATTCGTGAAAGTTTATTTGTGATTGACCGCACGCTTGATGAAAAGGGGCGCGTGACCCAGTTTCGGATCCGTGGGCGGGGATGGGGTCACGGCGTTGGCATGTGCCAGGTCGGCGCCTACGGTCTGGCAGTTGAAGGCTACAGCTTTGACCAGATCTTAAAGCACTTTTATACTGGAATTCAGGTCAAGCAGCTCTATTAATACCAGTTAGTAGTCAGTAGTCAGTAGTCAGTAGTTCGCTAAGCTTATTTGATTGAATCATTTGAATATTTTGATCATGCGAAGACTTCACTGCAAATTGGTATAACGCTGATTTTGGTTTCTGAAAAATTGAATAGCTACGGGGTTTGTTCTCATATGCAAAACGGTGTCAGGTGGGGACAGTTGGCCAGGGTTTGCCTTTTGATTGGATTCCTGGGATTGAGAGTGGAAAGCTTCCCAGGCGGGATCAGCCATACAGTTCTGGCATCGCCGCAATCCGTCTCACCACCACCCCAGGCATCTCCACCTGTAAGCCAATCTCAGATTGGGCCAACTCTGCTTTCCACAACCGATGTGCTTGAGCGCGAGTTACAGGCCGAGCAACTGCATCTGTTTCACCTGAAGATAGAAGCCAATTCTTTTGTCTGGCTTGAGGTCAAGCCCCAAAATTTCAATGTGAAACTCCGGGTGTTGGACCCAACTGGAAATCAAATTCTAAACCGGGGAATCAAACATTGGGTCAGAGGAGAAGAAAATATCCGGTTTATTGCACCCACAGAAGGCAACTATCAGGTGGAAATCAGCCAGCTAGAGGGACTGGGGCGATATAGCATCAAGGTGAATGAAATTCATCCAACCCAGGCTCAAGACCCGGCTCGCGTGCAATATGACCAACTTTTAGTGGAAGTAAGTACCTTCGTCTTCGAACACCGCTTCCGGGAAACACTCCCAATTGCTGAGCAACTGGTGAAAGCTGGCCGGGCCGGGTATGGCGAAGAATCACAACCCTTTGCTATGGCGTTGATTCAGCTTGGGTTGATTCACTTTCGACTACGGGATTTTCCCGCTTCTGAAACTGCTTATCTCCAGGCTCTAGCCATCCAGCAAAAATTGTTTGGGAACGAGAGTGGTGAACTCACCACCGTGTTGAATAATCTGGGCGCGCTCTATAAAACCAAACGTGAGTTTGACAAAGCTGAAGCTCTAACCCTGAAATGTATCGAACTGATTGAACGAGAGACTGGCCCAAATCATGTTGAGGTGGCCATGACGTATAACTCACTTGGTGAAATTTATCGTGTTCAAAATAAATTTGACCTGGCGGAAACAACTTATAAGACAGCACTTTCCCGCCTGAGAAACTCGGGGAACATCGTTCAATCGGCTGAAGCCACCATCCTCAATAATCTGGCAATCACCCTCTATTTCAAAGGCGACTACATCCAGGCGGTGGAATTATTGAAGACCGTTATGGAAAAACGTCGCGAGATATTTGGCGAAAAACATCCTCGATTTGCTGAAGTACTGGTCAATCTTGCTGCCGGGTACAAGATGATTGGGCGGTTTCGTGAACGAGAAGCACTCTTGCTCAAAGCCTTATCAATCGAAATCGAAGTAAGTGGACCTGAGAGTTATAAAGTCGGAGATTGTCTGCATAGTTTAGGAGATCACTATCGAGAAATTGGAAACTATGGGCAGGCTGAGAGTTATCTACAACAAGCCCTGGCTATTTTCGAGAAAACAGATGGCAGTCAAAGCATTGAACTTTGCCCAACTCTCCTCAACCTTGGGCAACAAGCCCTGGCCCGATTTGATTACCAAACTGCAGAAGCATGCTTCCAGCGGGCATTTGCCATTCACAAAGCTCAAGCTTCCCCTAACGAACGTGAGATGGCAGAAACCCTGACCAATCTGGTTCCCCTTTTTTTGGTCCAAAACCAGTTGGATAAAGCCATCGCAGCACAAATCCAGGCCCAAACCCTGTTCGAAAAAGTCCTGCCACCAACCAACCCTTTTCTGATTCGTGGGTATTTGCAGGCAGCGAGATTGTGTGAGCTTCAAAAGGATTTTGCTCGATCACAAAGCTGGCTGGAAAAAGTTCAAGAGCTTCTCACCCGTGAGCCTGACTCACGGATGGAAGAACGGTTTCTGCTCTATTCTGATTTTGGAAGCTTCTACTTTCGATTGAATGATTTTGAGAAAGCTGAATCATTTTTTAGCCAGGCACTTAAATTGGAAAAACAATTGTCGAATCAATTTACCCCAGACACGCTCGCTCCATTTTCTTTTATGTTTCGGATTGAAGCAAAAAAAGGAAACATCCAACGTGCAGCAGAATACCTTTCTCATATTCAGAATCAAACCGAAGCGTTATGGGTGCATAATCTGGTGATTGGTTCTGAAAACCAGAAACAACAACTCCTCAAACATCAATCAATCTTTAATGACACGATCTGGTTTCAGTTAGCTCAGACAGCGCCACCGGAAGAGTTAACTCAACTGGCACTCCAGGCCATTCTCCGGAAAAAAGGACGGGCGTTGGATGCAATGACCGAAAACATAAATACCTTGCGGCAACATAGTTCACCAGAGAGTCAGGTATTGCTTGATGAACTCTTTGTCATTCGTGCCCGGTTGTCCAAGCTGATACTGCAAGGCCCAGGGAAAACCCCAATTGACCAATACCAATCTCAAATCACGGGTTTGGAAGCCCAAGGTAGCCAGATTGAAGCCAAACTCAGCGCAACCAGTTTCCAATACCGTCAGCTTGCGACGTCCGTCACCCTGACTGAAGTTCAGGCTGCCATTCCAGATCGAAGCAAGTTAATTGAATACTGCGTCTATACTCCGTTTTCAACTAAAGATACAGTTTATGAAGTGCCCCGATATGCGGTCTATACCCTGGACCGCACAGGAAAAATCAGTTTTGCTGATCTGGGCAGCCAGCACGAAATTGACAACCTGGTCACAGAATTTCGGCAGGCGCTGGCAGCAACTGGCGGCCAGCGCAACCTGACCAAAATCAACCTTTCAACTGAACGGCGAAGGTCACTGAGCCAGGTCCAGAAACTGGCCCGTCAGCTTGATACTCGACTCCTGCAGCCGGTCCGAAAGTTCATTGGTGATAAAGATCACCTGCTGATCTCGCCTGACGGCGCACTCAACCTGATTCCCTTTGCCGCGCTGATTGATGAATCCCACCGCTATCTGGTCGAATCGCATGAAATCACCTATCTCTCCAGCGGGCGTGACTTACTCCGATTGAAAGACAAAATTCCGGCGAGCCAGCCAGCGCTGGCTCTGGCTAACCCAGCATTTGATCAAGGCCCGGGCCCACAAATCTTTGGCCAGCATTTCGATCCGCTGGCTCAGCTTCCCGGTAGCGAACAGGAAGGCAAATTTCTCAAATCCCTCTTTCCAAAAACCCAGTTGAAACAAGGGGCGGCAGCGACCGAAGTGGTGCTCAAGCAAGTTCAACAGCCACAACTCCTTCACATCGCCACTCACGGCTACTTTCTGGAGCCAGATCAGACAACTCAAACGCTCGCCAAAAACTTCGAGACCCGCTCGCTGAGCCTTGGCCTCCCCACTGGCCAGTCCATTTCACCTGACTTTATCCGGCAGTCAAACCC
Source organism: uncultured Clostridia bacterium (assembly GCA_964639175.1). Taxonomy (GTDB): domain Bacteria; phylum Acidobacteriota; class Blastocatellia; order Chloracidobacteriales; family Chloracidobacteriaceae; genus JACQXX01. The sequence continues at coordinate 30,058 of CAZXCE010000014.1, read as the reverse complement.
GTTGCTACGCTCAATGCTGTTCTTTTCGGGCGCCAACCGGAAACATTCCCCGACCGAAACGACTGACGATGGCATTTTGACGGCGCTTGAAGTCGCCAGCCTTAATTTGTGGGGCACCAAACTGGTTGTTCTGTCGGCTTGTGATACTGGGGTTGGGGAAATCAAAAGCGGCGATGGCGTGTATGGTCTGCGCCGGGCACTGGTTGTGGCTGGCGCCGAATCTCAAATGATCAGCCTCTGGCCGGTTTCCGATGTTGGGACTCAGGAATTGATGTTCAGCTTCTATCGTCGTCTCAAAGCTGGTGAGGGCCGCAGCCAGGCCCTACGTAACGCCCAACTTGACCTTATCAAAAACCCAAAGCGCAACCATCCTTTCTTTTGGGCGAGTTTTATCCAATCCGGCGAATGGGCCAACCTGGACGGGAAACGGAAGGAATGAAGCAGATGAAATCCCTTTTTTCATTCTTCATTCTGATTGGGCGAGTCTGGCGGGAAGAAGATGACGGGAGGCTGGTTTTCTGGCAAGATGCCCAGTTATCTTCACACCACATTTCATTTCAGAAGAGGTTTCTCCCTTGCGCAATCGGGTTTTAGTTATCGGTATTGACGGAACAACATTTGACTGGATTGATCCACTGATGCAGGAAGGCAAGCTCCCAAACCTGGCCCGGATCAGCCACCACGGCACACGCGGACCGCTGGAAACGGTCTTCCCGCCCATCACTTCGACAGCCTGGACGTCGTTTGCCACCGGCAAGAATCCTGGGAAACACGGGATTCTGGAATTTATCCAGCGCCGGGGCGGCAGCATGCGTGAAATGGCGGCCAATGCCACCCAGCGCACTGGCAAAGCGCTCTGGGAAATTCTGGGCGATGCTGGAAAGCGAGTGATTGTCACCAATTTTCCCGTGACGTATCCACCGCGTCCGGTCAATGGCGTTCTGATTTCAGATTTTATGACCCCTCGGGGACGCCGTGACATAACCTATCCCAACACATTGCTGGCCGACGTTGAAGCCAAACTTGGTCCGTACCGGCTCTATCTCACGCAAACCTATGCCAAAGGCAACGTAGACGGGGTGCTGGATGAAGTTTTTGATGAAGTTGACTACAAATCCAAGGTCAACCGCTATCTGATGGAACGCGAAGACTGGGATTTTCTCGTCACCCACATCTGGGGAACTGACCGTCTGCAGCACGAAACGTGGCACGTGATGGATCAATCACATCCACGCCACGACAGTGAGGAATTCAAAGCCCACCGCGCCCGTATCGTTGAATTCTGGCAAAAAGTTGATCAGGAAGTCGGCAATATGGTGACGGCTGCCGGCCCGGAAACCACTGTTGTTCTCGCCTCCGATCACGGCTTTGGACCCGCCCACAAATACTGTGCCTTCAACATCTGGTTAATGCAGGAAGGATTTCTCAAACTCAAGCGCACAGCTCAAACCCGGTTGAAACAGGCCATGTTTGCGCTTGGGATGACTCCGGAATTTGCCTTTAAACTCTCTCGTCAGCCAATTTTCAAGAAAATCCGTCCAGCCCGTGGTGTTGGCACGCAAGGCAACAAAGTGAGCCGCCTCAATCAGTTATTTCTCTCCTTTAATGATGTGGACTGGTCACGAACCATCGCCTTTTCAAAGGGAAACTACGGCCAGATCTTTATCAATCTGAAAGGCCGTGAACCACACGGAATTGTCGAAGAAGCCGACTATCCAAAAATTCGCGAGCAAATCGTCAAAAAACTCCAGTCCATGCGCGATCCCGATACCGGTGAACCGTTTATCGGCGAACTCTATACCCGCGAAGACCTCTATCAAGGTGAGCACATCGCTGATGCGCCGGATGTGTGTTTCCTGCCCAAAGATATGCGCTATGTGTCACTCGGGAATATGGATTTCACCTCCAACCGGTTTATTGTGGATGCGTTTGGGAACTCCGGAACCCACCGCATGCACGGGATTTTGATGGTTCAGGGACCCCATATCCGGCAGGGTGCTCGTCTAACGGAAGCCAAAATCCTGGATTGCGCCCCAACCATTCTGCATTTGATGGGGTTACCAGTCCCCGAAGATATGGATGGGAAAGTTTTAACCGGACTCTTCACCGATGATTTTATGCGCCAGCACCCGGTTCAGGTCGGCGATGCGGCAACGGGTGAAGACCTGCCCGATCTCGAATTTTCCGACGAAGAAAGCGAAGAAGTCCGCGAACGCCTGCGGGAACTTGGGTATTTGGGGTGAGGTTCCGGGTTCCGGAGTTCCGGGTTCCGGGTTTTCGAATTTATGTCTTTATGTCCTTTTTGTCTTTGTTTTTTCCTGAACCCGAAACCCGAAACCCTGACCCATCATTGGTGTTCCAATGCTGATTCGATATTCGTCCCCCTCATCTCGATTTCGTCCGGAGCCAGATATTCAGGCGGCGGTGGAAAGCATTTCTGAGGCGTTTTTGCGTCAAGTTGTTGAAACGATTTCCCTTCCCCGTCATTTTTTTGCCGAATCTGCTCAAAACAGGTGGACGGCTGATTGGATTGCTGGTCAGTTAGCATCATTTGGCTATGACGTATTTTTTCAAGGTCAGTTTCGCAATGTCGTGACCCGGCCAGTTTCTCCGACGTCGGAACCGCTGGTGTTGATTGGGGCGCATTATGACAGCGTTCCAAACTGTCCGGGCGCGGATGACAATGCCAGCGCCGTGGCGGCGATGCTGGCCTGTGCCCAGGCTCTTGCCCGGTTTGCACCAATGTTGCCAGTGTGTTGTGTCGCCTTTAATGCCGAAGAAGATGGGCTGGTGGGGAGCCAGGATTTTGTCGAAGTCTTTTTGCCTCAAAGTGAGTGGCAGCTTCGACAGGTCCATATTCTGGAAATGCTTGGATATTGTTCGAATGTGCCTGGTTCACAACGTCTCCCCGCCGGATTACCAATTCAGATCCCAGATACGGGAAATTTTCTCGGCATCATCAGCAATCATCGGTCCAATGATGTGTTAGAGGGTCTACTCAATCAAACCTCAGCCTATGTTCGTGCCTTGCCAGTGGTTGGGTTGAAACTCTATCTGGGTCTTGAGAAAGCACTTCCGGTCCTGGGGCGAAGCGACCATGCCCCCTTTTGGAACGCCGGGATTCCGGCGCTGATGTGGACCGATACGGCAGAATTTCGCAATCCCAATTACCACCTCCGCAGCGACACACCAGACACACTCGATTATGGGTTCCTCCGAAAAAGTACCCAGTTGCTTTTCGCCCATTGCTTGGGATACGCTTCCGGCTATTCATCTTTTACTTGAGCCAGCCCCATCTGATACCAACTCAATCTAAAGGCAGGACCTCAAGTTGATTCAACTCGAACTCATGATTTTCTTTCATTGTGTAACTCGCGAACCGAGACCCGGTGGCGAGGAAAGGAATGTGGTATGACGACTCCCAAAGAATCTCTGGTTGGAAAAACAACACCACTCGCGGTCAATGATTTTGACCATATGGAATATTTTGTCGGCAATGCTAAACAGGCCGCCTTCTTTTTTCGCTTTGCCCTGGGTTTTGACATCGTGGCCTACCGGGGTCCAGAAACCGGTACTCGCGAAACTGTTTCGTACGTCCTCAAGCAAAATGATATCAACCTGATTATCACCGGCGCCTTTTTACCCGAGCACCCAGTGACCGAACACGTTCGCAAACACGGCGACGGCGTCAATGCGGTCGCCTTTAAAACGGCTGATGCGTTTGGCGACTATGAAAAAGCGATGGCTCGGGGAGCTGAATCCGTGCAGGAACCGACCACACTCGAAGATGAACACGGCACGGTCAAAACGGCGGCGATCAAAGCCTATGGTGACACAGTTCACCGGTTTATCGAACGTGAAGGCTATAAAGGCACTTTCCTGCCGGGATTTCGCGATCTGTATCTGCCCTCTCCCAACCGGGCAGGACTTATCCGCATTGATCACACAGTCGCCAATGTGGGCTGGAATGAAATGGAAACCTGGGTTGAATATTATGAACGCATCTTTGGGTTCTTCCAATTCCGCCACTTTGACGAAAACGACATCAGCACTGAATTCACGGCCTTGCGGTCAAAAGTTATGGCCAGCCCGACGCTCGGCATCAAATTACCGATCAATGAACCTGCCGAAGGCCGCAAACGCTCGCAAATTGAAGAATATGTTGATTTTTACCAGTCGGCGGGCGTCCAGCATGCAGCCATCACCACGGCTGATATTCTCTCAACGGTGCGTCAGTTGCGGGCCAACGGCATTGAGTTTCAAACCGTGCCCGGTAGCTACTATGACACATTGCTGGATCGGGTCGGACCAATTCGCGAAGATGTTGAAATTTTGAGGGAACTGGGCATTCTGGTTGACAAGGATGACAGCGGCTATTTGTTGCAGATCTTTACCAAACCAATCCAGGATCGGCCAACCTTCTTCTTTGAAATCATCCAGCGTATGGGCAGCGAGAGCTTTGGCAAAGGCAATTTCAAAGCGCTGTTTGAATCAATCGAACGCGACCAGGCCGCCCGTGGCACGTTGGACAAATAGAAACTATCAACATACTGACTGATGACTGAATGACAGGGTGACCCAATGACAAATGATTCTGGTTGTCACCTTGTCACCCTGTTATTGGGTTACCTTGTCACTGTGTCACTCTTTCGGGTTTCGATTGTCTCCAGAGCTTCAATAAAATACTCAACCACATCGCCATCAAACTGGGTTCCAGCGTGGGCTCTGAGCTGGGCAATGGTTTCTTCTTTCGATAATCTGGTGCGATACGAACGATTGCCCTGCATGGCATCATAGGCATCCGCCACCGCAATAATCCGTGCCCCAAGCGGAATTTCATCTGCATCCAGCCCTTGCGGATATCCTTTTCCATCAATCCGCTCGTGATGACATCCCACCAAAATCGCAACTTCCCGCATTTCAGGAATGGCGTCTAAAATCTGAACGCTATGGGTCACGTGTTGCTGCATCACAGATCGCTCATCAGCCGAAAAGGGTTCGGGTTTGTTGAGGATGTGTTCGGGGATCTCAACTTTCCCAATATCGTGAAGCAGCGCAGCCATCCGAATAGTTTCGATCTGGTACTCGCTTAAACCGTATTGTTCGGCGACGGCAACTGAAACCAGTTCAGCCATTTGAGAGTGTTCGTGGGCATAGGGGTCCTTTGTTTCGAGCAACTTCAGAAGGGTATGGATGGCCCCGATATAAATGGACTTGATGTCACCGGCAGTTTGTAACTGCTGCCGCCGAACTTCGCTGGTAATGAGGATGTTGTCAATCACATTGAGCAATTCCCGATGACCAAAGGGTTTAGTTAAGTACGCCGCCAGCCCAAGTTCCATCAACTGACGTCGCTCAGTGTCATTATCGGTTTTTGCCGTCAGCATCAGGACGGGCGTTTCCCGTGCATCTTTGAATGTGGAGTTGGTGCGAAGTGTCCGAAAAACTTCAGCTCCACTCATACCAGGCATCATGTAGTCCAAAATGACCAGGTCTGGGCGATCCGTCAAAATACGTTGCAACCCTTCTTCTCCATTCGTGGCCAAAGAGCAGCGATGTCCAGCTCGTTCCAAAACAACTTTGCCGAGTTGGGTCATGGCTGGTTCATCATCAACGAAGAGGATTCTTCGTGGAGCAGTTTGCGTCATAGCGAAATTTCCATTTTCTGTGTGGAATGAATTTTTGGTGTGCTGTCCTTAAAACTCAGGGCTTTGGGCTTGGGGCTGAAGACTTGGGGCTGAAAACTTCGGGCTCAGGGCTGAAGTCTTGTCAGCTCGGGGCAATCAAGGGGATAAGGGATGAAATAAAACCAGTTCTTCAACCCAAAGGTCTTCAGCCCGTTTTCTTCAGCCCTCCGCCCAGGTTTCTTCAGCCCTGAGCCCATCTTCTTCAGCCGGTCTTCTTCAGTCCATGCTTATGAGGATGGCAGCAATGTTTCGAGCAGTGCTGACATTTGTTTGGCGTGATGTTCAATATTGCGAAACATTTCAAATTGTTGCGGGTTCATTTGCCCATACTCACCACGATTCAAGAGCTCTGAAAACCCTAACACCATCATCAGTGAATTCCGAAATGTATTGACCTGATCTGGTGGTGGGGCACTGCGCCCAACATTCATCGCAGCAAAGAGTTCGGCCCGGGACTGTTCCAGTTGCATCCGGGCTTGATCTAATTCGTGGCGGGTGGCTTCAAGCTCAGTCATCACCGCCTGGGCCGCATCCAGCCGGCTCTGAGTGACATCCCTGATGGCAATCACGCGTCCCTGGGTAAAGTCATCATTGGCCGGAGAGTCAGTCGGCGGAAGCGTCAAGGCGGAAACCGTGACTGACAGAGACCCACCATCCAGGGTGTTGACGTCTGTGTGGATTTGCTGGTCCTCGATAGACAGGTGTAAATGCTGCCATAACGTGGCATTTTGCAGGCCTGGTCCTTGACTGACCTCATCAAAGGTTGATGACTGTAATTCACCTTGAAAACACCCTGTCAGAAATTCAGCCATTGGATTGCCAAACCGGAGATGGCGCTGATTATCAATGACAAAAATCGCTTCATCCAGCAGCTTGAGCACGTTTTCGGCAACCCCTTGAGGTAGAACGGTTTGAACAACTGGCGACTCTTCCACAGACTCGACCATGGCCGGTTCAAGCTGAGGTGGTGGCAGCGGCGTATCAAGCCGCAACAAAACACTCTGGGCACAATTGAGCAGCACCTCAGCCACCGCCAGCCCATAGGCAGGCGGGCCAACGGGCGCATTCCATTGCACGCCAATCACCAGGGCGCCGGGCAAAGTCACCTGGGGCAGCAAATACCACTCAACCGTTGCTGCCTGATTGGGAGGCAGCAAGGTTTGCCCACTTGCTAATTGAACCACAATTGATGATTTTTCAGGTGTCCCCACTCGTTCCATCAGGGCACTGGCAAACGAACGAGTCAAAAACATGCCCTCCAGAGAAACTTTAGGGGGGGTGTCATAGACCTCAGTTGGCACCGGCAGCGGGTTCCCATCAATGTCAAAGGGGATCAAAAAGGCACGCGCGGCCTGTAAGCAATCCTGGACCGCTCTCACCAGGGTTTCATAAACCCCCTCAGAAGATGTTGTCTCAGCCAGGTCTCCCGTAAAAATGGCCAGTTTCTGAAAAACCTCGATCAACCGCGTATCCAGAGCCGGCTGACGAACCGGGGTTGGACGGGCAGCCGGTGGCAACGAAGACACGGGTTTAAAAGTCGGAATCCCTTCGGATGAAGAACTCAGCAAGGCATCTAATCCGGTCATTTCCCCGACTGGCGTTGGCCGTGATGGCGGTGACGGTGGCGGTGACGGAGATGGCGAGGAAAACCAGGGGTCAGCCAGAGGCGGCGCCGGGGGTACCATCCTGGGCGGCGGTGAAGATGGGGCGGGCGGCGGACCTGGCGGCGGACTGGCAAAGGGGTTTGCCATGTGCTGTGTTGATGGTGAAGGAGTTGGGGTTGGCGGTGTGTGAAAATCAGCCAGCGGATCAGCCAGTGATGCGGCGAGTGGTGGCGGTGGCGGCGGTGGTGGGACCAATGGTGTGGCAGGAAGGGGTCCCGTTGGGACCAGGTCTCCCAGTGGGTCAGCTTCAGCCCAACTGGCAGATTGCCCCAGAGTTGGCTCAGTATCCATCTGTTCTAAGCTCACCGCAGGGCCTGGCTCTAATCCGATTTCTAAAATATTTGAGGCATCTGGCTCTGGATCTGGTACCGCCGGTGGCACCCCACTTGGTTCCAGGGGGACAGGCTGACTCATGATCCCCGCAGATGAAAGAGCGGAGTCTCGCCCTCGACGTGGGTCAAATCGTTGTGGAATCGGCACTGATCCCATGAGCGTTTGGACCACAGGAGCGGAAAGAATTGGTACTGGAGGTCGTTCAGCCTTCGAGACAACATCTGCCACTTCAACCAGCGGAAGCGGTTCGTCCTCCCCTTTGTTTTTAGGAGGCACCGAACTTTCTTGATTGGCAGGCTTGCGCCGAAAAGCGTCAACGAAATCGCGTATTTTCATGGTGTCACTGATGATTCCGAAGATCTGAGCCGATGCCCTACCAGACCCATGACCAGCACCCACAAGCGAATTCACAGTGAAATCGGGTGGTGTGCCAGTGCCACGAATCCTCCCTTTACGGCAGGAATTTCCTAAAATCCAGGGCTTACCAGTGGCTTCTTTCTGAAGCGTATGTTGGGACAGAAAAAAGACTTAGCCTGATAAACTCTTTTTCGGGACGTGTTGTGCTGGGTTAACGAAATGTAAATGGTGCTACGAAGTGTTTTAGCTAGAACCGACGAGTTGAAAGTATAGTCTAAAGCATCTCCAGGCGACAAGACTCCCACTGTGCAAAGTCTGGGTTTCTTATCCAAGGCATCTTGATTTTTTAAGGAAAAAATGCCAGAAACTCTTTCCCCTGAAAGATTCAGGATTCTTCGTTCATCCACCACCGTCCGAGAGGGTTTGTCACACCAGTCAGGTTCGATTTGGCCTGACCGGGGTTTCTTTTTTTCTGAAAACCGGATTCCCCAGCAAACCCTCATCCAAGTAAGTCATTTTTAAGAAGATTGAGTCTCGTGGGAAATTATATTTGAAAGGAGTAAGGTGGTCCCACTCAGTATCACCCACTGGGGGTTCACGCCTTTGATTGAATGAAAGTAAAACTCATACTGGAAGAGGAAATCCGCAAACTTGAGCAAGAACTCAAAATCGAACTCCCTCGCGAACTCCAGCGGGCCGCCGCGCTTGGGGACTTGCGCGAAAACGGAGAGTACCAGGCAGCTCGGGAACGGCAACGGTATGTTCAGGCCCGTCTGGGCGCCCTGCATCAACGCCTGGCCGCGTTGTCAATGCTCAATATTGATCAATTACCCCGTGATCGGGCCGCCTATGGATCAACGCTTGAAGTTCTCGACCTGGACCGTGACACAGAAATCACCTATCGACTGGTCACACCTGAAGAAGTTGATGTGCCAAACGGTTTGATTTCAACGACGTCTCCTCTGGGTCGGTGCTTTATGGGAAAAGAAGAAGGTGATGAGGTGCAGGCCCAAACCCCACAGGGCGTGCGGCGGTTTGAAATCCTCAAGTTACGGACAATTCACGATGAACTCGGAGAATAACAGGGTAAGTCAGTGACCAGATTGGGAATTTGGGGCTTGAAAGGGTAAAGCGTGAAGACTTCCCTTTTCCCCAACTGCCCTGGCTCACTGGCTTTTCTCTGAGGAAACTGCCCGTTTTGACACCATTCCCTCCTGGTTTATTTCCTTGCTGTACAACCAACGCTCATTTGGATTTCCTCATCTGGAAAGCTGTCAAGCCTCCTGTACTTCAAGCAGCCGTTTCCTCGAAGCCTGATGGTCACGGCGATTGGCTCAAGTCCCCGGCACAGTTTTTCTGTTCAAGTGAGGAAATTTTATGGTGTGTTCTACGTGCGGAGCGACGCTCCAGCCGGATCAGATGGTGTGCGGTGTATGCGGAAAGCCCAATGCCAAACTTCCGACATCCATCCTGGGTTCTCGCCCAAATGCAACTGAACCTTTGGAATATTTTTTTCTTTCCCAGTCAGGCACGGCCAATGGCGCCCTGCCAACAGCGGTGTCCCGAACGGCAGCACCGCTCCAGGGAGACGCTCCGGCCAAAGACATACCAAACCTGACAACCGCATTGCCACCAACTTCACACATCCAGGTTTGTCGACGCTGTCATAAAGAACGGCTTCCAGGAATGCGATTCTGCCCGGCTTGTGGACTTGATCTGGCACCCTCACCGCTCGAAAAAGCACAGGCGGTGCTCCGTCAACAGGTTCAACATCAGCAGGAGCGGGCGCGGTATCAACTCCACCGACTGTTCAAACCCCATTCTTTTGTACGTCGCCATTTGTTTGGGTTGCTGGCCAGTGCCTGTTTACTGGTCGCCGGTGCCAATCTGTTCTGGCCGATTACAGGAACCACTGACCCAACGGCTCTGGCCCAGGCTGAAATTATCATTCATTTGCGCAGTATCGAATGGCTGATGCTGGGGCTCCTGAGTTTAGCAGGCGGCCTGTATTTTAAACCGACTGATGACTTCAGACGAATTACCAGATAGCCAAATGACAGCGTGACTGGGTGATAACTGACAAGAGAACACCTGTCATGCTGTCACCCTGGACCAGGGGTTGTCCCAGATATTGACACTTTCAACGTAAATCCCTACACTTTTGACCATCTGTATCCAGAAATCCTAAAATATCATCCCAAACAGTCTGTCCTGCACTTATCCTTTCGTGACTTCAAGTCCGCGCCCAGGTTGGGCTTCGCCTCAGGGTTTTTCTGGAGCAGGTAACTTCGCCATCAGTGCACCGACAAAAATCAAGATTTAATTCATTTTTGGCACTGATTTTGCTCAACTTAAATGCAATTTGGATTTTGTTGAAAGGACCCGAACCCGAATGAGTAAGCACCGCTTGCTTCAAATTACGCTGATTGGATTTTTGTCTTTGACCTTTGGGCAAAGCGCTCTGGCTCAAGAAGAACCGGCAGGTGATACTCCGCCACGACGAGTCGTCATTACCAACCGTGACTTCGGAGTTGATGATGCTCCGGCCAAGCCTGTGCCAGCCCCAGAGACAACCACCACCACGGCTGGATCTGAAGCACCAGCCACGACGGAAGTGAAGAAAGAAGAACCGGAATGGGAAGTTGCCCCTAAGACCATCATGAATGTGGTCAAGGACAAAGATGGCCGCTGGGTGGTAACCAGCACCCAGGTCCCAGGGAAAGCCAAAGTCCTGGTGGTCGGCACGGATCGAACCATTTCAACCGGGAAACCTGAACTGGACAAGTTGATTACAGAAGCCGGTCAAAAACACGGCGTTGATCCGCTGCTGATTATGGAAGTGATGCGTCAGGAATCAGGATTCCGTCAGTATGCGGTTTCTCCTGCCGGCGCGAAAGGATTGATGCAGTTTATTGATGGGACGGCTCGTCGCTATGGCATCACCGATCCATTTGACCCGCAACAGAGCATTGACGGGGGTGCCCGATACTTGCGCGATTTGCTGGAAATGTTTGATGGAAACGTCGAACTGGCACTGGCTGGGTACAATGCGGGCGAAAACCGGGTCAAACGCAATGGAAACCAGGTGCCCAATATCCGCGAAACCCAGGCCTATGTGAAAAACATCACATCCAAGTATGGCAGCAAACAGCACTACGCAACTAAAAATGCTTCGAAAAAAGCTCAACCGGCTGAACTGCCGCCACCGCCACCGCGTGTGGTTCAAACCAATGATGGAACGCTCCTGTTTACTAACCGCGAGTAAGTTCTGGAACACAATTTGCCCTTTCATCAGGCACAGCCCATTCCCTGGGCTGTGCCTTTTACTTTTTTGGAAAGGTTGACGAGGGCAAATGAAAGGTTTGAACACAGATCCTGAAATGGCCAGATATCAACTGGAAGTGGCTCTGCTCCATCTGGCACAGACAGCCGAAGGTCACCGGCTTCACCTTAAACTCACGCTTCCGGACCACGTTCAACACTTTGAACAGCAACCAGAAACAATATGCTGCGAAGTAAGCCATCAAAAACTCATTCTTTCATTTTGGGGTGACACCTACGCCCAAAGCTGGCACGTGGTCAACTTTACATCCACCTTCAACCGGATTGAACTTCAGGTCTCGCGACACAGCGGGAGACTGATGGGTTCGCTCCTGATCCAGGCAGACCTGGCTGATCACCTCCCCATCCTGGCCCAACCCCGGCGAGCCGAATTTCATAAACGCCTGCTCAATTTGATCAAACACACCTTTCCCTCAGTTCAAATCCAGCGGGCCACCTTGTATCAGTCCCCCGCCGGACACCGATCTGCTTCTTTTTCGCGAGTCTGGCTCACCAGTCAAAATCACAGATGGCTGGCGATTGGGGTCAACCCTGGTGAGCTAAAATCAGTGCAAAATCAAGTCGTTGCCGCTGTTTTGGAAATGGCGACGCTCTCGTTGAAGTCAGGAACCCCAGTTGCCAAAGCCATTATTTTTGCTCCGCAGAGCTGTATCGAACCCATCAATCGGCAAATCAGATTGATTCGAGGGTTGAACCTGGAACTGTTTGAGCTTGATTTGACCAGCACCACGGCCCGTCCAATCAGTTCCCGGGCAACCCAGCCAGCGCTTTTTACCGGGCCTGTCAGTCAATTTTTTCAAACGCCTGAAGCGACCTGCCGGCTCACTGAAGGCGAGTGTCAGGAATTAAGCCGCGTCCAGGCCTGTTCCCCAACCACAATTAGCTTTTGCCAGTCACCATCCCAAACCTGGATTTCCATTCGGTGGAATGGGCTTGAGTTCGCAAGACTGCATCGAGAAACACCAGATTCACCCGCTCACCTTCGGTTTGGAATCAGTGCCCTGCGTCAACCATTACGCCAGTTGACCCCAGATTCACACAAACGGTTCACCAGTCTGATCCAGTTGCTGCGAAAACACCGCACCGGAGCGTCCAGCGACCGACAGCATCCACTCTACCGATTGCAGACCGAGCGCTGGCTGGAAAGCACGATTCAGCGGGAAATTTCACGACTTGACCCAACGTTACAACCACACACCGTAGCTGAACAGGTAGCGGCGTTTAACCTGATGGACGGTGGGTTTATTGATCTGCTGGGGCTGCGCCAGAATGGTCAACTTGCCATTCTTGAATTAAAAGCCAGGGCTGACCCCCAGCAATTGTGGCAGGGGCTCGAATACTGGTATCGAGTGCAAAATCACTTATATCGAGGAGATATGAGCCGTCATCCAGCATTTGCACCGTTTCATATTTCATCGTCGCTGCCACCAGTACTCTTCTTAATTGCGCCAATGCTCGACCTTCATCCAGCAACGGTAGACCACCTTTCCTGGATTGATCCAGTAGTTCCGATTCAGGTCATTGGAATTGGTCAGCACTGGCGGCAATCGCTCCAGATTCTTTTTAGAAAGTCGAATCAGTGAGAAGGGGCTGAAGACGTTGGGCTGAAGACATTGGGCTTGGGGCTGAAGGATGAAGCAACCGGGCTCAATACCCTCAGCCCCCCTTCTTCAATCTGCTTTCTTCGACCCTGATTTGGCATTTCCCCTTTCCCCTTTTTCTGTTTTCCTTTTAAACTGGGATTTGCCCACCACAGTTTTTCACAATTCAGGTTCTCTAAAATTATGCTGTTATCACGATTGCATCGTCTGTCAGCAGTCACAGTGGCTGCCCTGCTCGGAACGGCTCTGCTTTCACTCAATGTGTTGGCGGTTCGAATCCCCCAGAATTCTCAGGAAGAATCAACCCCTTCGCCAGTAGTTCAGCCCGTTTCCGTATCTCAATTTGAGCGGATTTACCCGGCTGTGGGGCCTGAGCTTTCGCCAGTCCCGCTTTCAATCCCAGATCTCACTTCATCAGCCCAGCCAAACCCATTGCTTTCATCCATTGTGCCCAATCAGTCCCCGACCGCCTCTTACATTGCTTTATCCAAGGGACTGTCAATCCCCGTCCCACAAAATATCGGATTTGTGTTTAATATTGTGCCGCCGAATCGGCCCGACTTTTTTCTTTTTGGCGAGCAAATTACGCCCGACATCTATCCGGCAACCCTGACCCATGTGCTTTATCCATCTATGAATAGCTGGGTCAAGGACAACGCTGGCAGGTCAGCTCCATCCGCTGCTGGAGCACAGGTTCGAGTCTTTGTTTTTTCAATCAACACAGACGCCGATCTGTCCAATGCTCAAATTAACAATGTCAAACAGGCTGATTTTACAATCACAAAGGATTTCTCTGACCCGGCCCAGATTACGTCTTATTCAAACTATAATGAGTTTGACACCCCGGATTTCACGATTGACCGGGGAAGTTTTGTTGTTCTCATCAAACTGATTTCAACTGGCTCAAGCCAGCTCAGTCGTGATGGGAGAGATTTTTTCTTTATGACTGATATCCGTCAGCCCAGCAAAGCGGTGATCTCGCCTGACGATGGCCGCAGCCTGACCGGGGTTGGCGTCCAGGTCAATAATCTACAGGTTGATTTTCCGGTCTTAGCCCGAGTCACCCTTGCCAACACCAGCGTTCCGCCACCATCCATCGAGAAAGTGCGCTTTGCCAAAAATAAACTTTCCGTCTTCGGAAAACAGCTTTCGCTCACCGGCCAGCTCAGAATTAATAATAAAGTGGTCGTTCCACCATTGCTCGCCCGCTATGTGCAGGAAACTGGCCGGTTACGGGTTCAGGCCACTCAGCAGCAATTAAATTTAAAAGAAGGCGAAAACGAAATTAGTTTTACTGAAGGAAAATTGACTTCAGCCAGCTTTCGGTTCAAGTACTCACCCAAATAGCCATCAAAGTGAGTCACAAATCATCAGGCAAAGATTTCTTTGATCAAGATGTCGTCAGACAGCATGAGTATTCCAACCAGAAGGAGGAAGAAACACAAACCTGCTGTCTGAGATTTGATTTCTTCCCAGAAACACAGGCTGAACCTTCTTCAATTTCGATTTCAAGTAGCAATGATCTATGAAACAACTTTTGATTCCTTTTCTTGTGGCGTGCTTTTTGGCACCTGGCTCGGTGTGGTTTTCATCAGCTTCACTGGTTCCTCAAATCTCGGGAGTCCAAACACCCAGGCGACAGGTTCCAGGGGGACTTCCATTGGTGGCGGATCTGGCGCAAAAACGCGCCCGCGTTCCGAGCTTTCAACACATTGGCCCAATCACGGTGGTTTTGGCTTCGCGTGACCCAAAAGGCCTCCAGGAGTTGATAGCCGCCCAGCAAGATCCGGCCTCGCCGGAGTACCATCAATGGCTGACTCCACAGGAATTTGGCGACCGGTTTGGCCGGCTGCCACAGGAGTATGCTCAACTTGGTGAGTGGCTCCGCTCGACAGGACTCACAGTTTCTCATCAATGGCCAAATCGCCTCCAATTGACGGTTGGAGGCCCGGCGGAAGCGGTCGAACGAGCATTTAATGTTCAACTTGACGAATATCAACTGAAGGATGAAGTGGGATTTGCAGCCAATCGGTTACCCGCCGTACCAGCCGCCTTTCCATTTATCAAGGGAATCAGCGGGTTGCATAGTTTTACCCGGTTTCAGCCAATGGTCTCTGAAACCCGCCTCACACCTGATGTTGCTCAAACTGGAAACACCTTTTCGCAACGTGGCCCGTCCAATTTGATGGCTCCGGCTGATATTGCCACGGTTTACAACTTAAAGCCCCTGCTTGATCAGGGTCTGGACGGCAGCGGTGTCACAATTGCCGTCGCGGCCCGATGCGATTTTAACGTGAGCGACCCGGTTGCCTTTCGCTCGCAATTCAACTTACCGCCAAAGGACCCAATCAAAGTGTTTCCGTTTGGGCCCCGCCCTAACCGTGGCGGAGTCGAAGAAGTAGAAGCCGTGCTTGATGTCGAATGGGCTGGGGCCACCGCCCCGGATGCCACCGTCAAAAGCATCATTGCCCCGGATATTGATTTCTCAATCCAGGCTATTACCAACAACCTGCCAGAAGCCAAAGTCATCAGCGTCAGTTTTGGTGGCTGCGAGCGATTTAACGGCCTCGAAGTCGCGGAATTTATTGAAATGCTGTTTGCCCAGGCCGCTACGCAAGGTCAGTCAATTCTGGTCTCATCCGGCGATAATGGCGTGGCTGATTGTCTCCGGATTGATGGAACCACCGCGCCGTCAGTCAATGTCCTGGCCTCTCCACCGCAAGCCACCGGCGTTGGGGGCACCAATGTGGATCCCCAGTTTGATACCAATGGAAACGCAACCCGGAACGGTGGTGAAACCGGATGGACGGGCAGTGGTGGTGGTGACAGTATCTTTTTTCCCAAACCGGCCTTCCAAACTGGCGTTGGCGTGCCTGACACGACGGTTCGCACCGTTCCGGACGTGGCATTACTCGCTGGGAGCCCGGCTTATGCCTATATCATTCGTGGAGCACTGGCCGGTGTTGGGGGTACCAGCGTTTCAACCCCTTGCTGGGCCGGGTTGTGCGCCATTCTCAACGAAGCCAAACAGACCAATGGCCTTGGCAATATCAATCCTGAAATCTATCGGCTGGGAAATGCCCAGGCGACGGGTGCCGGCGCACAGGTCTTTTTTGATACCTTGACTGGCAACAATAGCTTTGGTGCGGTCCAAGGATTTACCTGTCAGGCCGGGTATGATCGGGTAACCGGGTGGGGTTCGTACAATGCCGCTCTCTTTGTTGAGAATTTTCGGGCTCAACCCGTAACCGATACGGTGGCACCAACGATTTCGCTCCAGTCTCCGGTTGGTGGCGAAGAAATTCTGTTGACCGACACCTCTGAAATCCGCTGGACATCAACCGACAATGTGGGCGTGGTCAGCCACGATATTCTGCTTTCGCTCGATAGCGGTGCCACGTTTAATGAGACGATTGTCACCGGGCTTCCCGCCACCACGCTCTCGTTTCAGTGGACACCGGCTGATTATCTTGAGCCAACCACTCAGGCGCGGATTGCGGTTCGGGCCATTGATGCCGGGTTCAATTTTGGAACCGCCTCCAGCCCGGCTGACTTTTCCTTAATTGCCGGAGTTGATACCGAACCCCCATCAGTGCGAGTGATTTATCCCAACGGTGACGAGAAACTCAAATCCAAGAGCAGCACCACCATCACCTGGCTCTCCTCGGACAAAAGCGATATTCGAGGCCATGAAATTTTCCTTTCAACGGACGGTGGCCAAACCTTCCCAACGAAACTGGGCAATGCGTCGGGGACTGCCAATTCGTTTGTTTTTGAAATTCCGGCCTCGTTAAAAACAAAAAAGGGCATGATCCGAGTTGTGGCAACAGATATGGTTGGAAATGTCGGCCAGGACGAAAGTAACGGAGTCTTTACAATTAAGAAAAAGAAATAAATCCTGATCTCACGCCCTGAAGCCGTCAACAGAGGTTCAGTTGAATGAATGAGCAACCGCTGTCTGGCATATGGGCATTTCGGAAAATGATTTCAGTCCACAATACCGCCTTCAGGTGGGAGACAGAACGAGTTGGACAAGGGATAAAACCTCTCGTCTAAAGACAATATCCTGAACCTTTTTTGAAGAGCCATATATCTTGGAAACCATTGAAGTATTTGGGTTTGCTTTTCGTGTATTTTGTGTGTTTCGTGGTTTCTTTATCTGAAATTCCAGAGTGGTTCGCTTGACCACCTTAGCGAAACATTTTCATGAAATTGCGTTCTCATCTTCTCCTGTGGCTGAAACAGAGCGTCACTCAACACTGGCCAGTGTGGGTGGCCGTGGCAATTTTATGGGCAATCGTGGGTGGGATCTGGGTCAGCTTTACCAGACAGACATCTGCAATAGGGCCCATTTATATCCTGGATGATGCCTATATTCACATGGCAATGGCCAGGCATTTTTCTCAATCCTTTGTCTTCGGAGTGACACCCTACGCCTTTTCCTCCAGCTCCTCTTCACTCCTCTGGACTGGGCTCCTCGCCCTTGGCTATCGCATCTTTGGCGTGAGTCAATCGCTCCCCCTGGTTCTTAATCTTTTCATAGCAACTGGCCTGCTGGTTCTCATCGCTTCGATTTATTACCGCTCTTTCACAAACCAGTGGGGGATGTTTTTTCTCCTGATAGGTACCGTGGTATGGTCGCCAATGGTCGCCATCATTTTTTCAGGGATGGAGCATCTACTCCAGGCACTGGTTACGATTGGATTGCTGTTTGAGCTTGCCTCCCACGCCGCATCAACCCAACCTCGACCGACTAGCCGATTGCTGTGGCTGGCCTCTCTCGCGATCCTGGTTCGATTTGAAGGCTGTGCCCTGATTTTACTTGGATTTCTGGTGTTCACCCGAAACAAACAGTGGAAAACGGTCATTCAACTCGGAGGGCTGGCACTCCTGCCGATTGTCATGTATGCCGGGATTTCGCTTTCCCTTGGCTGGCTTCCATTTCCCAATTCCGTGATTTTAAAAGCAACCAATACCAGTCTCAGACCAGGATCAATCTGGGGTTTTCTGACCATCGGGTTGGAACGCGCCTGGAGTGCTCCTTATTTTTCGAGTTGCCTGCTCGCAGTTGGAGGATTACTGATCCTTCAATGGCAAAACCGGCACACCAATCCGTTGATTTTTTGGTTTGCCAGTCTGTTTCTGATAGCTGCGGCCCTGCACCTGCAGTTTGGTCTCGTCGGACTGTTTTTTTTCCGATATGAAACCTATCTGGTCATCACGTCCTTTTTGGCAATTGGACTCCTGGGAAGTAACTGGGTGCACAAGATTCAGGGACACCAGTTTACGGTGCGCTCATCGCTCCAATTCGTGATCCCAGGACTGCTCCTGGTTGGGCTGGGGTGGAGTATTGGATCTGAAGGAATCCAAAAATTGCACGCCATCCCACAGGCTATGACCAATGTGTATCAACAGCAATACCAGATGGGACGGTTCCTGGCCCGCTATTATCCAGGGCAATCAATAGCCGCCAATGACATTGGGGCAATCAATTATCTGGGTAATCTGCAAACACTTGATCTGGCAGGGTTAGCCAGCATGGAGACAGCTCGACTCCGGCTTGATCGCACCTATACGTCTTCAAACTTGCACCATATTGCGCAAACCCGACGAGTCCGAATTGCAGTTCTTTATGAAAAATGGTTTGTGGGGAAAGTTCCATCTCAATGGATCAAAGTCGGAGAGTGGCAAATTCCCAACAATATTATTTGCGGAGATGACCGGGTGGCATTTTTTGCGGTGACCCCAGATGAATATCACGTGCTGAGAAACAACCTGATTGAGTTTTCCGCTCAACTGCCACCCGGAGTCAAAGCGTCATTGACGAATCTGCCTTCTGACCTCCAACCATCAAGTTCAGGTCAACCATCACCTGCCCGCTGATCGTTCTTCCCGCAGACATTTGAATTATCCAGGTGGAGGAGTATCAGACGCAGGGGGGTCGTCTGAATATTCGAGCCACAGGGCCCCGCTTTCTAATTTGACCGGGTACAGCCTGAGGTCGGCTGGTGACAGCGAATTACTGGTGCATTTTCCGGTCCGCAGGTCAAAGGACCAGTGATGCCAGACACAAATGACCTCGGTTCCGGCACAGGCGCCTTCGTCGAGCGGAGCACCCATATGAGGGCAGCCTCGGGCCGAGGCAAAATATTCACCCGCAATATTGTATAGAATGATTTTTTTCTCTTTGACTTCAACCACAAAAAAGCTTCCCTCACGAACCTGACGCCGTTCGGCGACTTTGATCCATTCACCCATGGAAACACCTCTACCTGACTAAAATTGAAAAAATTGAAAATCTGACCAGAAGGAAATGAGCCGATGACGAGATGAGTGGTACTCTATTCAGGAATCCAGAATGGTGCAAATCATCCCTACGGCCCGGCACTTCCCTCCTTCAATTCCAGACCGTGCTGAAAAATCCTTGCCGAATACCTTGACAGCCGCCGCCTTCATCCGTAAATTACGCGGTTTGCGTCATTCGCTTTATCCCAATCACACACCATTAACTTTTGTCTCAAGGAAGACTGATCTTACAGGGAGTCGTTCATGCCAAATCACGAGTCTGCAATTAAACGTGATCGTCAAAACAAACGTCGCAACGAAGTCAACCGCAAAAATCGCGCCCGGGTTCGCACGTTCATTAAAAAGCTGCGCAGCCTGCTGAGCGTCAAAACCAAAGATGAAGCTATCGCTCAATTGCCACCAACCATCTCTGCAATTGACAAGGCGGTTCAAAAAGGTGTGATTCACCAGAACGCTGCCGCGCGCTATAAATCACGGTTGACAGTGCACGTCAATAAATTATCAGCCAGCTAAGCAGTGGGCGCCAAACCACCTGGCGTTTGGCGAGCGTGTTTTTGAGTTACGGGTGATGGAAACACCCACTGTTTCCCCCCTCGTCTACCCTTCCCACCTGTGGAAGGGTTGGCAACTCAAGCTGGAGCACCAGGTACCTTCCCCTCCAACTTAACCTCCAGAAGCCGTTTCCCACCGGATCCGTCAGGACTGCGCCAGTAAATCACACAACAACACCTCAAGTTGTAAGCGCGGGGTGGCGCGTGAACTTTTCAACGCCACATCCACTTCGGCCAGTCGGATGATGCCACGTCGAATGTCTGATTCGGATTTCCGACGAACGGCGGTCAAAAACGGGGTAACCCGGCCTGGCGGCATCCGCAAATCCCGCACAATCTCCTCACGCGGGACATTATTCTGCATCATATCGTGAGCCATCAGCATCTGACGGTAGAGCCACGCCAGTACACCGACCAGAGCGACAGGTTCTTCATTTTGTCCAAGCAGCCGGTGCAACAATTTGAGTGCCTTTTTGGTATCTCCCGCCAGCACGGCATCTGTCAAATCAAAGCTTGAAAATTCGCGTGACCGAACGACCACGGCTTCGATATCAACCGGGGTGATCGTCCCACCTTTGCCCACATAAAGCATCAATTTCTCAATCTCTTTGGACAAAATATTGAGGCTGGTTCCAGTCATCCCAATCAATTGCCCAACCGCAGGCGGGGAAAACTGATAGCCCTGCTTGCGGGCAAAAGCCTGCGCCCAGGCAATCGCTTCCTGATCGCCAATCCGGCTACATTCCACCACAGCACAGCCTTTGAGCAGAATGGTAGCCAGCGTGCGGCGCTTATCGAGGTCCGTGGTTTGAAACACCAGAACGGTCGAGGGATTTGGCCGGCGTAGATAGTTTTTGAGCGCTTCAATTTCAGCATCCGACACTTTGTCAAATTCACGAGCCACCACCACCTGGGCTGATGACATCATTGGTAACTGCCCGGCAATCCCCAGCACCGTGCCAAGTGACCGCTCAGCAACCGAATGCTCAGAATAGCCAAACTGCTGTGCCTCTGGATCAGGAATGAGCTGTCGGGTCAACAGACGTAAACATTCTGACTGCAGATAGGTTTCC
The DNA here is from genome assembly GCA_964639175.1 of uncultured Clostridia bacterium. GTDB lineage: Bacteria > Acidobacteriota > Blastocatellia > Chloracidobacteriales > Chloracidobacteriaceae > JACQXX01. The sequence goes on along the minus strand of CAZXCE010000014.1, from coordinate 9,144 downwards.
GGTCCCATCACCAGATAGACTGGCTCGATTTTCCCACCTTGGACTGAAGCAACAAACTCAGTTGGCGTCATATGAATAGCAAGACTATGGAGTGAGTTCCGACTGCGTGAAGATCACTTGATCCTGGAATTGAAGGCGGAGAGTAGCACTGATTTGAACGGCCTGACTACCTTTTGCCCCTATCAAAACCTGGAGAAATTGAGGAATTTGATTCAGGTTGAACCGTTCCCCGTCTTTTTCATAGGAGTTGTAACCCAACAAAAATCCAGCTCAGGCATTCAAAAAGACCGGATTCATTCGCCACCGATGGGCGCTGAGGTGCAATCGAACGTCGTGGAATCCTTGCCGTTGTCCGTCTGGTTCGCCTATACTCGTGAGGCTTCACCCCAAGAACACCCAAATCAATTTTGTTCTCCAACCTGATTCGGCTCTTTCCGCCATAAGATCACTCCGCAAGAGGTTTTTGTTATGTCAACCAACCCTGTCAATCTTGAAGTCCCATTTTCGGCTGCCAGTGTAAAGCCACACGCCGGCCTGACTTCGAGCAAAAGTTTTACCTACATCATACCGCTGATCCTGGCCCTTGGGCTGGTGATGTTGCGCTGGAATAACATCGCTCCCAACATTTTGAAAGAAGGCAATTTGACGGTGGTGGCCCTGATTGCCTACCTGAGCGCCAGTGTGGTGTTTGTGAGTTACCTGCTTGGTCTGGGAGATAAACAACTTTTGCAGCGCATTGGCTTCTGGACCATGGCCTTTGGATTTGTACTCAATTTTGCCGGATGGGGCATTCGCTGGATTGAAATTGTTGACCATTTCAAACAACAGCCGGCGATTGGTCCGATTTGGGCTTCCATGCCATGGACAGATAAAGTTTCGCATACCTATCCGTTGACCGGACTCTATGACGTCGGTATCGCCTTTACAAGTATCGCAGTCTTCTCAAGTCTGGTGATTGCCAGCCGGAAAAAGTATGACTTCATCGGCTTTGTGACCATGCCGATTTCAGCGCTGGTCATGATTTTGTGTGTGTTTCTGGGCAATGAAATTTCAACGCTTCAGCCGATTTTGCGCAGCTACTGGCGTCCAATCCACGTCAGTCTGGCAGCCATCAGCTATGGGGTCTGCCTGGTGAGTTTTGGCGTTGCGGTCCTGCATCTGCTCAAAGAAAAAGTCAAAATCGAAAGCATGGGGTTTTGGGTGGCAGTACTCGGCATCCTGACCTATATCATTATCGGCGATTTTAAAGTATTGACGACCGGGGTCCTATGGTCTCGGGGTTCGGGCGATGGGGAGCGGATTAAACCTTGCCGGCGGTGGGAACCTGCGGGCTGAGTTGCCGGGTGTGGGGCACCTGATGCAACTGGGAACGCTGGTCTATCTGGCCGCTGCGATTTGTCTCGCACTGTTTGTACTCCAGGCGAAAGAGCAAATGCAAATCTGGGGAAACCGTCTGATGATGGCGGCCCTGGTGATTCAGGTACTGACATTTGGAGCACTCTATACCCAGATGAAAGCCATTACTGGCAGCGTGATGAGTCATATCAATCAAAGCCAGTTTCAAGCATTTGGCGCCTGGCTGGTGAAAAATTCAGACCAGGATCCGACCCAGTTTGCACCACTGCAACTGGTCGGCTTTGCCCAGGATTTCCTCAATACTCAGTCGGCGACGTTATCGGTTGCATTTGCCTCCAATCCGATTGAAATGGCTGCCATCTTGACCCTCATTGCCTGCACCGGGTTTATCGTTTTATTTGTCTGGAAAGGGCAAACACTGATGGCGTCATTGCCTTCAACCGAAGCACTTGATGATTTGACTTATAAAACGGTTTCGGTTTGCTTCCCAATGCTAGCCATGATGTTGATTACCGGCGCAGTCTGGGCCAATGAATCGTGGGGCACATACTGGAGCTGGGACCCGAAAGAAACCTGGGCACTGATTACCTGGCTGGCCTATGCCGGATACCTGCACGCCCGGATTGTTCACGGATGGAAAGGCAAAAGCTCGGCTTATTTTGCGGTTATCGGCTTTTTATTTGTGATCTTTACCTACCTTGGCGTGAGTTTTGTCCTTCCGGGTCTGCACTCATACGCCGGTGTAGACTAAAAAACAGGGCTAGGGGCTAAAAAAACAGGGCTGAGGGCTGAGGGTTTGGGGCTAACGGGTCAATATGCAGTCTCATCCCGAATGTCTTCAGCCCGTTTTCTTCAACCCCAAGCCCGAAGTCTTCCGCCCCTGGCCCTTAGCCCCAATTTTTCAGCCCTCAGCCCCTAACCCTTAGCCCGGTTTTCTCAGCCTCTTCCTAAGGAAAAACCACCAGTGCCTTGAGAACATCCCTGGCTTCGGCCATTTTTCGAAACGCCTGGGTGGTTTCCTGAAGCGGGAACCGGTGGGTCACCAGTTTTTCAGCCGTAATCACGCCGGCTTCGATCAGGTTCAGGGCTTCCTGGGTATCATCTGGTCCGCAGGAATAGCTCGACACCAGTGAAATTTCATTGAAATACAAATGGAACGGATGGACCGTCAGCGTCTCTTCGGGTGGCGTCCCCATAAAAAACACCACGGTACTCCCCTTTCCGGCACATCGAATCCCAAGATCCATCACCGGGGCGCTCCCAGGACCAACAATCACCACGTCGGCCATTTTGCCACCAGTCAGCTCGCTGAGTCGTTCAACCAGATCCTCACGAGTTGGATTGATTGTGGCATCAGCCCCAAATTCAATCGCCCGTTCACACCGATAATCCACCAAATCAGCCCCAATGATTTTTCCGGCGCCATAGTGCCTGGCCAGCAAGACGTTCATTTGTCCCATAATCCCCAGGCCAATAATCAACACAGTATCACCAGGATGCAGATGAGCCCGTTTGATTGATTTGACAGAGCAGGCTGCCGGTTCCGTCAACGCGCCGTCTTCAAAGGAAATCGAATCAGGCAGGCGGAGTGTGTCGCCAAGATTTGTTTCCGGTACCAGGAAATATTCAGCAATGCCACCCGGAATGATTTTTGAAGCTTTCCAGGTAGGGCACTGGACATGATTTCCTTTCTGACACTGATGACAGGCAAAACACGGCGCATGGTGATGAGCAAAAACCCGGTCTCCGACCTTAAATTTGGTCACATCGCGACCAACAGCCGTAATCACACCCGCCGGCTCATGCCCGAGCACAATCGGAGCTTTGCGCTTGATATACCAGGGTGTGACATCTCCCGAACACACACCACAGGCTTTGACCTGAACCAGGGCTTCGGTCGGACCAACCTCCGGCATCGGCATGTCCTCGATGCGGATATCTTCAAAATCGTAAATGCGCGCAACTTTCATAAATTTTCAAATTTCCAATCAACCAAACTATTTTCTGAGTAAAAGAAGAAAGGTGATGCAGAAATAACCCTGGCGAGTTCAGAGGACTCAAACTGGCTCTCTGGATTCGCCATTGGTTTTTCCGCATCACCTCTTAAACATCAACTACGGCTCGATATGGGTGGCGGTGTGGCCCACCACTGGCACCTGGCTTAAGGAATCACGGCACATTTGATGCAATCGCTGTTTTGAAGCAAATCAAACACTTCGAGCAACTGATCGAGCCGGTATTCACCGGTAATCAGATTGTGTCCGTCAATTCCCTTTTCGGTCAGCAATTGGAAGGCTTTCCGAACAGAAGCCGGTGTCATATGAAATGGACTGTGGAGCGTGATTTGATCATAGTGCAACCGATGCGTGTCAAAGGTAACGCTGGTGCCTTTTTTGCAGCCACCAAAAAGAATCACGTTTCCACCGCGACGGGCCATCGAAACGGCTGATTCCCAGACTTCAGGCCGTCCGGTACATTCAATCACCGTATCCGCACCGCGCCCACCCGTCAATTCCATCACCGATTCGTGGATATCATCGTGTCGGACGTCAATGACTTCGGCGGCGCCCATTGATTTGGCCATTTTCAGTCGGAAAGACCGTCGGCCAGCCACGAGAATGTTTTGAACGCCATAGGCTTTGAGTGCCAGTAAATGCAGCAAGCCGATAGCCCCGCTCCCGATGATTAAAACCGTGTCGTCTTCGCGAAAGCGGATGGTTTCAAGCCCATGCAGAACACAGGAAAGCGGCTCAAGCAGAGCCGCTTCGGTATAACTGAGTTCAATTGGCTTGTGATACATGTTTTGTCGCACGATGTGTTCGGGAATATGGATATATTCCGCATAGGCACCCAACACCATGGTACCCATGATCGTGTCACATAGATTTTCCTGATTGCGCTGGCAGTAGTAACAGGTGCCACAAGGCGCTGAGTGCGTTGACATCACCGCATCGCCTTCGCGAAATTGAGTCACCCCAGCGCCAACTTCGGCAATGACCCCAGAAAATTCGTGGCCAAACAGAGTTGGCATTGGAAATTTTGGGTGTCCGCGAAGAAAGGCTTTTAAATCCGTGCCGCAGGTTAATGCGGCCCGAACCCGAATCACTACCCCACCTGGACTGGGGACGGGACGGGTCACCTCACGCATTTCCAGGCGTCCTGGCTCGACCAGAACGTGGGCTAACATTGTTTGCGAAGTGGTCGAGTAGCCAGAAAATGGATCATCCATGTCAGCTTGAGTGTAAGAAGTAACAGTACTTGGAGAAAGATTAGTCATTGTAGATAGAGCCAAGTTTCTAGGAAAGGCTTAAAAGCAGGCTGCATTTTCCTCATGATGATGAGGTGTGGCAAGTCAACTTTGAAAAAACCTCTTCAGCCGGGTACGAAAAGGTCGAACCTTTGCTGTAAAATTGTTACCAACTGCAATCAGATCAATCACTTTGATGGGGAGTTCAGATTGTAGAGTGCTTTGCATCACAAAGTCAACCTAAAAGACTAACTGGCTGGCACACCGCGACTAAATTCAAAAAGGGGGGTGACTCGCGCTCTCATTTTTGACGGGAAAGGCGGTGGTGAGCCTTCAAACCCAGCGTTCGGGGCCCAATTCACCCACAAAGATACAGGTTGAAACCCTTTGATAGGCCGTACAGACCGCCCAATACTAAAAAGGTTCTATCTTCAGAACCATTTTCCTTTTGGCATTGATTCTGAGAACCTAAGTGGTTGCTTGACAATCCCAATATCAAGTCGCTAATGTTTGCGAACTCGCAGCACACTATCTCCCCCACAATCAAATCTGCTTCATCGCTGCAACAGCTTCGGATACCTGGGGTCTGTGTGCCAGGCAAAGAGGCGGTGTTTTGCCGTTGTTCACATTCCACATTCGCAAAGGAACCACACTATGAAAGTTGGTATTTTGGTTGGCCGAGAAAATACGTTTCCGCCTGCGTTGATTGAACGGATTAACTCCAGCGGCACCGGAGTAACTGCCGAATACGTCAATATCGGGGGTGTTCGCATGGATGGCCCCTGCCCCTATAAAGTCATCGTGGATCGCATTTCGCACGAAATCCCATTCTATCGTGCCTATCTCAAAAATGCGGCGCTGTGCGGGGCAATCATCGTCAATAATCCCTTCTGGTGGTCGGCTGATGACAAGTTCTTTAACTACTCGCTGGCCGCCCGTCTGGGCGTGGCCGTCCCCCGGACCGTGTTGCTTCCACAAAAGAACTATCAGGAACGCGTCACCTCACAATCACTGCGGAACCTGGAATTTCCACTCGACTGGCAAGGAATTGTTGATTATGTCGGCTTGCCGGCCATTTTGAAGCCCCATGATGGCGGTGGCTGGCGCGATGTGTACCGGGTCAACACGATTGATGAGTTGATCCAGGTCTATGATCGGACCGGTCAATTATGTATGACGTTGCAGGAATTTATTCATTTTGACCGCTATGTTCGCTGCTATGGCATCGGTCGGCGGGATGTGCTCGTTATGCCCTATGATCCAACCCGGCCTTACCCAAACCAGTATGTTGATATGAAACCCGAAGAGTATCTCGATAAGAAACTCTATGATCGGGTGGTGGCCGAAGTCATCCTCCTCAACGAAGCATTGGGGTACGATATTAACACGGTTGAATTTGCCATTCGTGATGGTATCCCCTATGCCATTGATTTTATGAATCCGGCGCCGGATGCCGATTCATTTTCCGTCGGTCCCGTCAACTTTGAGTGGATGGTCTCGCGAGTCAGTGATTTGCTGATTCGATATGCCAAAGATGGCCAGCCAACCCATAAACCATTCCGCTGGAGTTCGATGATGAACCAGGAAATTACAGTGAAAGCGGATGCCGCGGCTGAATAGACCCGAATTGGAAGTGGACGCCCCACACAACTTCAGTCAGTACCACCTGCATCAGCGGATGGGCTTGTTTTTTCCAACCTGCCCGCAAAGGCAAGTGGTACTGATCGCTGGTTGAGTTTTGGGAGCGGTTCCAGACTTTTTTGAACACATCAAGGCCGTGTCACATCATATCCACCTTATTCCCTGATCACTCCCGTTTGCCCACAACCTCAGTACCATTTTGAACGTGTCAGGTCGGATCACAAAGCAGCTCACTTGTTCTCACCCACCTGCCCTCTTCCGTCCCCGCACTTCCAAAATGGGATTCTTTCTCCTTACTTTCTGAAAGACAAACACTATGGAACGAGTTCGTGCTGCCGTTGCTCACTATAATCAACTCCTTGAGGCGCACCCATCGGTTTTGACCGATTCCCGGGATTTTATCAAAGACCGCATTCAGGCTGAGAAAATGATTTTCGGAGGCCGACCGTTATCCCCCTATCTGCGCCCCCACTTTGTTTCTGCGGCCCAGTGGCGACACATTACCGACGTGTGCGAGCGGATCTGGTCGTGCGTCGAAGTGGTTGGCCAGGCGGTCACCACCGAACCACGCCTGAACGCCGACCTGGGCATTACCCCAGGTGAAGCCGAGTTGATTGCCATTGATCCAGGCTTTCGTGGTATTTCCGTCACTTCCCGACTTGATTCTTTTCTCACCGAAAGTGCCTACAGCTTTGTTGAACTCAATGCTGAAAACCCGGCAGGGATTTCCTATTGCGAGGTGATGGGCAGAATCTTTATGGAATTGCCGGTAATGCAAGAGTTTATCAAAACATTTCCGGTAACCCCGCTCTATGCCCGGCATTTGCTGCTTGAGACACTGCTGCGGGCCTTTAAGGACTGGAGTGGCGGTCGCGACAAGCCAAATATTGCGATTGTGGATTGGGAAGGGCTGCCCACCCAATGCGAATTTGAACAATTCCGCGAGTACTTTATCCACTCCGGGTATGCCTGTGAAATTGTGGCGCCTGAGAAGCTGGACTACACAAATGGTCGGCTGCGCACTGGTGATTTTGAAATTGACCTGGTCTACCGACGTGTGCTGACCAATGACATCCTTGAAAACCCAGAGAAATGCAAAGCGCTCATTGACGCCTATCGTGCCCACGATGTGTGTGTCGTCAATGGATTTCGGACCAAGTTTGTCCACAAAAAGATGTTTTTTGGGGTCCTGACCGATGACGCCAACGCCCATTTGTTCACTGAAGAGCAGCGGGCGGCAATCAAGGCCCATATTCCCTGGACTCGTCGGTGTCAGGAAGGCCACACCATGTATGCTGGTCAATCCATTGATCTGGTCAGCTATACTCGCGCCAACCGCGATACCCTGGTCCTCAAACCTAATGATGAGTATGGCGGGAAAGGGATCTTTATCGGTTGGGAATCAACCGAGTCAGAGTGGGACGATGCCATTCAAACCGCCCTCGCTGGTGATTATCTGGTGCAGGAACGTGTCAGTACAGCGCAGGAAATCTTCCCCCATTACACGCCCGAAGGTGACATCACGTTTATTGAGCAACTGGTTGACCTTGACCCATTGCTGTTTTATGGAAAAGTTGGTGGCGCTTTCACCCGTCTGTCCAGTAACGCACTGTGCAACGTCACATCTGGTGGCGGCATGGTTCCAACATTCATCTTGAATGACTAATTTTCAAGGGTTTGGGATTCAGGTTTCGGAGTTGAGATCGAGCAGTGGACCAGGGTGTTCAATCCACTGATCAACCTCACCCCTCATCACCAATCCCATGACCCTCAATGAAGGGGATACCCACATGGCACAGGAATTTACACTTGGCATTGAAGAAGAATTTCAGATTATTGACCCCAACACCCGCGAACTTCGCTCACGCGTGGCCGAGATTCTGGAAGAGGGCATGATGCTCCTCGGCGAGCAGGTCAAACAGGAAATGCACCAGTCCCAGATTGAAGTCGGAACCGGCATCTGCAAAAACATCCAGGAAGCCCGGGCTGACGTCACCAAACTTCGACGGACGATTGCCACCCTGGCCGCCAAGAAAAATCTGGCGATTGTCGCTGCCTCAACCCACCCATTCTCACACTGGAAAGACCAGTTGATTACACCCGATGAACGCTACTACGCCTTAATTGAAGAAATGCAGCAGGTTGCCCGTGCACTTTCAATCTATGGGCTACACGTTCACGTTGGTATGGAAAGCCGCGAAGATGCCATTCATATTATGAATGCCGCCCGGTATTTCTTGCCGCACGTGCTGGCGCTCTCGACCAGTTCCCCGTTCTGGATTGGTCGCAATACCGGTCTGAAATCATACCGCTCGGAAGTCTTTAAAGCCTTCCCACGGACTGACATTCCAGATTACTTTGGATCAGCCAGTGAATTTGACAACTATGTCAAACTGCTGGTCAAAACCAAATGTATCGACAATGGCAAGAAGATCTGGTGGGATGTCCGGCCACATCCAATCTTCCCGACGCTTGAATTCCGCACCTGTGACCTGCCAGCAAAAGTTGATGAAGTCATCGCGATTGCCGCCTTGTTCCAGGCGATTGTGGCCAAACTTTATAAGCTGTTAAAGCAAAATATGGGCTTCCGTCTCTATCGCCGTGCGCTCATTCAGGAAAATAAATGGCGTGCTGTCCGCTATGGACTCGACGGAAAGCTGATTGACTTTGGAAAGCAGATTGAAGTCCCAGTCCGGGATTTAATCTGTGAATTGCTGGAATTTGTAGATGATGTGGTAGACGAACTCGGCAGCCGCAAGGAAATCGAATATGTCCACACCATTATGCAAAATGGATCAAGCGCTGACCGCCAGCTCAAGGTCTATGAAGAAACCGGTGACCTCCACGCTGTGGTTGACAACCTGATCAAAGAAACAACCGAAGGGGTCCTGCCTGTCGCC
>CAZXCE010000013.1:0-36063 GCA_964639175.1 uncultured Clostridia bacterium | reverse complement strand
GTCTACTGACTACTGACTACTGACTATTGACTACTGACTACTGGCTACTGACTACAACCTTATCCAATTTCATCCCAAAGTAAGGAACCACCTATGTCCAACGAGATTGAAAATCCGCAACCACCTGATGAGCCTGGGAAGAACGGTCAGTCAAATGATCCGGAATCAAACAACGGAGACGCGGTCCATGCCGATTCGGGCGAGGCATCACACTCGCCCGAAGAAGGCCAGCCGGTTTCAGCGGCTGACTCGTCAAGCCACACCGAAACCACCCGAGTTCGGTGCCGGTTCTGCAACCAGTTAAACCAGCTCCGAGCTGGGGTATCGCTTTCAAAAGATGGTCATATTCGCTGTGGACGGTGTCGCCTTCCACTCAGCGAAGAGACCCATACCAAATTTGGGACGATTGACCCACACAGCTATATCCATCCACTGGATTCACAGGCCCTCCGGACACTGCAAATGATTCCAGGAATTGATCCAATCCTGAAAAAGTTTCTGGAAGTCACGGGCGAAAGTATTTTGCGGATTATTTTCTCGGCCAACGGTGTCCGGGTAACTGAGCGGCAATGCCCGGACCTGAATGCCAAGCTCGAAGTGGTGTGCTCAACCTTGGGAGTTGAAAAACCGGAATTGTATCTGAGTGTCACCAACCCGCTCGGCGGGGGCGGCGGGCTTGGGTTTAATGCCTTTACCAGTGGCGTTGAAAAACCGTTTATTGTTGTGTTTTCACCGTTGATTGAGCGGCTTGATGATACCGAGGTCCTTGCCGTTCTGGCTCACGAAGTCGGCCACATCCATTGTAACCATTTGCTGTACAAGGTTGCCGCTGAATTGCTGTTTATGGTGGCCAATACGGCTCTGGAATCAGCTCCGATACCTCCAGGATTGATCAGTTTGATCACACTCCCGGTTCGAGCCGCCTTGATGACCTGGTATCAAAAAGCTGAATTGAGTTGTGATCGAGCGGCGCTGCTGGTGACGCAAGATTCAAAAGCACTGGTCAATGTCATGATGAAGCTGGCGGGCGGGAGTATGACGTCAAAAGTCAACTATGAAGAATTCATCAACCAGGCTCGTGAATTTGATAAATCCACCCAATCCAGTTTTATTGACAGTTTCTGGACCTCAATCCTGGCCAGTGGACGAACACATCCCTTCCCGGTCTGGCGTGTTTCTGAAATCTTGAAATGGACCGAAGATCCAGAAGGTTATGAACGAGTCTTGAAACTTGGCCAACCTCAGCAAACACAGGCCGCCTCAGCCTGAAAAAACTAGAATTGAGAATGAAGAATGAAGAATTGAGAATGAAGAAATAATCGGTGCCTGGTGCCTGGTGCTTGGTGCTTGGTGCTTGGTTCTTGGTTCTACTTCGAAAGTATTGATTCCTAAGTACCAAGGACCAGGCACTAAGTACTTTCTTCATTCTTCATTCTCAATTCTTCATTCTTCATTCCTTCCTGTTCAGCCTCAAGTTGTTCAATTGATTCAAGCACCTGGGAAAATTTGTGGCCAAAGGCGGTCAGTGTGTACTCAACGTGCGGCGGGACTTCGGGAAAGACCCGCCGTTCCACGATTCCAAACCGGGTTAATTTGCGAAGCCGTTCGTTGAGTACTTTTGTCGTCAAGCCTTCCACACCTCGCCGCATGGCCCCAGGCCGATGCACCCCCTGCCGAATCAGATTCAGCACCGTTAATGACCATTTACAGCCAATGATATCCTCGACCATCCGCGCAACTGACAGGGCTGGTTCAGGATCCGGAATTTTTTTCTGCTTTGGAATCGTCATTTTGCACCAAAAAGTACCTACTGCACCAAATTGTGCTTACTGTTGCAGTCAAAAGAGTGTTGCTACTTTGCTCCTCGAAACGAAATCGGCTGTGCGACCCACAGCACACCATCTGAATTATGATGATAAAGGAGCATTGATATGAAATCGAAAGCTGTATTTTACCACGCGGGCTGCCCGGTCTGTGTCAGCGCCGAACAAAGTCTGGTGAATGTCTTGGACGCGTCACGCTATGACCTGGAGATTGTCCACCTGGGTGAGCATAAAGATCAACTGGCTGAGGCTGAAAATTTGGGAGTGAAATCAGTTCCGGCGCTTGTCCTCAATGGTCAGGTCCTGCATATCAACTATGGGGCGGGGTTGGCCGACCTCAAGTAGTTTGGGGTTTAGAGTTCAGGGTTCAGGGTTTGCGAAGAGGGCGCGGTTCAAAGCAATGGCGCCCTTACTTTTTGTCCCCCCTATCATCCTGTCACAAAGGAGCACCTCAAGTGCTCCTTTTTTCATGGCTGGACTTATTACTTCTTATTATTTTTTCGATTTTTTTCGATCATTTTTCTATTCTTTTTCGTAGAGCATGGTATACTCACAAGATATTTCAAAGTTATTTCCCTTTCAACCAGGGTTCACCAGCCACACGCCAGGGTCTATGGAAAGACCTTTATTCTCAAAATGATAGGAGAGGCCACTATGAAATTTCGAGTTGTATTTTGCGCTATCTTGTTGTTTGTCGGCGCTGAATTGATGTCAGCCAACATGCTTGCCCAGGAAAAACAAACCCCGTCAAATTCCCCAGCCCCATCTCAAGCCCAAATGGAAGAAATGATGAAAAAATACCAGGAACTCTCCCTGCCAGGCCCGGCTCACGAGCGATTCAAGTCCCTGGTTGGAACCTGGAATGTCACCAATCGTGCCTGGATGGACCCAAAGAGCGAACCCGTCATTTCCAAAGGGACATGTGAATATAAATTGATTCTGGGTGGCCGGTATCTGGTCCAGGAATTTCACAGTACCTTTATGGGTCAGCCATTTCATGGAATGGCACTGGTGGGATATGACAATTTCCGCAAGCAATACACATCAACCTGGGTTGATTCGATGAGTACTGCCATTATGGTCAGCACCGGGACAGGTGATGCATCCGGGAAAGTGTTTACCTACACTGGGACAATGGATGACCCGGTTCTGGGCATTAAAGACAAAGTCTGCAAATCCATTGAGCGGATCATTGATCAGGATACCCATGTCTTTGAAATGTATGACACAATCCCAGACCAGGGTGAATTCAAAATGATGGAAATTACCTACACGCGGAAAAAATAAGCCAGGGAAACACAGTTCGGTTCAAGGAATATCAAATATGAAAGTGATTGCAATTGCATTACTTACAGCCAGCCTCTGGTTTAGCCAATCCGCCCTGGCTCAGGAAAAATCAGAACCACAGCCAGCCACCAAACCAGCCGCCGAAGATCAAAAAACCCCGGAAATCCCTGAAGGGATGACGGTTTACTATATGGGGCTTCTCAGCCGTGGCCCCAAATGGACACCCGAAAAAACAGCCGAAACTGCCAAAATTCAGGAGCAGCACATGGCTCATATTCGCAGCATGGGCGAATCAGGCAAGCTGGTGATTGCGGGTCCGTTTCTGGATGGCGGTCAATTACGTGGGATTTTTGTCTTCAAAGTCAGCACCTTAGAAGAAGCCAGGGCCCTGGCTGAAGCTGATCCGGCAGTCAAAGCCGGGCGATTGCAGGTCGAAATCCATCCCTGGATGGTTGATAAAGGCATTTTGCCATAATCTGTGATCTAAACCCTTTTCCATAGCGACTCTTCAACTCCTGAAGAATCAACTTTTATCCTTTGCACTTTAGCTTGTGACTTGACTGATTTTTTGATTTTCAACAAAGTCTCAGTTCAACCAACACACTGATGTGCAAAGGATATTTTTTTGCCTTGAAATAAAAAAGGCACTAGCTCATAACCCCTCAAAAATCAATACTTTCCAAAAGGAGAAGCATCCACCATGGTTGCGAACGGTACCCCAGCAGACAATAAAACCCAAATCGTTAAATCCTTCCAGCAACTTTTGGAATCACGAAAACGGGCGGCTTCCCAGGTCGCCACGAAAGAAATTGCAGCGGAAAAACAAAAAGATGCTGCAATTTTGGCGCAGGCTTCAACTTACACCATTGAAACCACCGTCAAGGGACTGGCTGACCTGCAACTGGATTTTGGCAATACGATTGATGCGGTTGCCACCAAATTGACTACGGAAACTGGAAAGCTCGATGAACTGCGTCGGGCCATTGAGGTCGAACGCGAAAACCTGGTTGACCTCAACAACACACAAATTGCCGCTGATGCACTCGATATTTTGACCCAGGAACACCGCGAACAACTCCGAGCATTTGAAGAAGACCAGGCTCGCCGCACCACTGAACTGGAAACTGAAATTTCAAACACTCGCACCAACTGGAAAAAAGAACAGGAGAGTTTTGACCGACTGGCCCTGGAACAGGCCGAATTGATTCAAAAAGAACGCCAGCAGGCTGAGGCCGACTATCAGTACGAAGTTGAAAATCGCCGTAAAATCGAAGCCAACAACTATGAGGACCGCAAACGCAAACTCGAAATTGAACTGACCGAAACTGAAAAGGAAAAAGAAAAACGCTGGACCGAACGCGAAACCATCCTGGCTGAACGCCAGCCACAAATCGAAGAACACAAAGCCAAAGTCGAAACCATGCCTGCAGAGCTTGAAAAAGCAATCAAAACCGCTCGTGAAGATGCCATTAAAGACACCCACGAAGCCGAAAAACAAAAAGCGCTCCTGCTTGAAAAAGAAACCGAAGCCACCCACAAGATTTTTGATCTTAAAATTCAGTCGCTTGAAGCAACCGTCACTCACCAAACTGAAGAGATTGCACACCTGACCACTCAGCTCCAGGCCGCATTGAAACAGGTTCAGGAACTGGCCATGAGGGCAATTGAAGGCACAACCAAAAATAAACTCTCAGCCCAATAGTCCTCCACTCCAGCGGAACCGATGTCGTTGATGTCACATCACATCCGACATCCGCATTCACCGAAAGGATCGTGCCATGAGCAAAAATATCTCTTCAAAAAGCACCAAAAATGAAATTCTGGATGTCCTCAACGAAGTGACTGAGGAAAAAGAGCAGCTTGAGCAAAACCTCAGCGAAGCCGAAGGTGCCGTTGAGCAATTGACCAAAGAAAATAAATCCCTCAAATCCCAACTCGAAGCCCTGCGCAAAGAGAAAAAATCAACTGAACCAACGCCCTCAACCCCTCAGGAGCCACCCGCCCGCGGAGACCGAAAACCTATGCCCGAAATTCAAACTGGAGCGACGATTCCCCAAATCATCAATGATTTAACGAGTTTAAAAGCCCGTTTTGGCACAGCCGTCAGCGAGCTTTCAACCCGGCTGACCAGTGAAGTTTCAACTCTGCAACAACTCCGCAAAACTACAGAATCGGGCCGACAACGGCTGGAAACCCTGTATGGGCTTCAAATTTCGGACACAACGCTCGAAACGCTCATCCAGGATTATCAGGTGAAATCGAGGACGTTTGAGGAAGATTTCAAGGTGAAGAAAACCACCTTTGAACAGGAATTTTCTGAGAAGCAAAAGACCTGGCGCAAGGAGCAGGATGACCATGCATTGGTCATCAAAGACCGCAATGCCAGCGCGCAAAAGACACGTCAACGCGAAGAAGCCGAATACCGGTTTATCCTTGAAAATGCCCGCAAGCTCGACAATGAAGCCTACACCCGTCTGCGCAAAGAACTTGATCAGGCACTGGTTGAAAACCGTCAGGTCAAGGAAAAAGAATGGGCCAAACGCGAACAATCCATTGCCGAGCGGGAAAAACAGGCGGATGAATTAAAGGCGAAGGTCGAAAATTTCCAGAAAGAACTGGAAGCAGCCGTGAAGAAAGCCGCCAACGAAGGCACCGGGATTGCCACGCATCAGGCACGGCTCAAAGCGGATTTAATTGCGAAGGAAACCGAAGGGGTCAAACGAGTGAAGGAGCTTCAAATTCAATCACTTGAAACCACCATTACCAAGCAGTCAGCTCAAATTCAAGCCCTGTCAGCCCAACTGACAGCCGCACTCAAACAGGCTCAGGATCTGGCGGTCAAGGCAATTGAAGGCGCCTCAACCGAAACTTCATTCCAGGCCGTTCGGGAAATTGCGATGGAACAGGCCAAAAATCAGCAGAAGAGTAAGTAATAACCATTTGGGCTGAGGGTATCGGGCTAAGGACTGAGGGAAATACATTCTTATCAGCAACTTAGGTTCTCAAACATGCGATAGCTTCATTCCAAACTGGTATAAAACCAGTCAGTACCACCTGCCTGAGCGGCTGAAGGCATTGCGTTCCAACCCGCTGACGCCGGTGGTACTGACCAGTTTTTGTTAATCCTGTGACGGGTCTTTTCCTTCAAACCACCGGGGAACAAATGAGCCGTTTGCGAGCCATACCACGGGATGAATCATTGAGTGAATGGCGCGGGTTAAATGAGGAAAATCAATCTTCTCAATCTCGTCGCTCACCTTGTGGTAGTCAGCGTGCAACCCATAACTTGAAACCGTGTGCGCAATGACACCCCGTTTGGCCAGCGCATAGTTGTCAGATCGTTGAAAGAAGAATTCCTGGGGATGAGGATCCATCACAATGTGGGCCCCCTGTTTGGCCAGTTCCGCCCCCAGGTCAGACAAATCAAAGCCCGTCAACCATAGTGTTTCCGGTCCAACTTTCGGGTCGGGTCGCCCGATCATTTCGAATTCGAGGTTGGCGACAATATTTTTGAGCGGAACGGGTGGATGCTCTAAAAAATATCGGGCGCCAGGCCCGCCAATTTCTTCGCTACCAAAACAGACAAAATAGACGCTTCGCTTTGAGCGGGGACTGTTTCCTAAGGCTCGGGCCAGTTCTAAAACTGCTGCCATACCTGACGCATCGTCATCAGCCCCATTGTAAATCGTGTCTTTATCCGGAGAGTACTTGCCCCCGATGTGATCCATATGGGCTGACAGGAGAATAACTTCAGCTTTCTGTTTGGGATCACTTCCAGGCAGGCATCCAACGACGTTCCAGGTTTGTTTGACTTCACCAGCCTGCACTTTTCCTTTGATTGAAAGCAGGGTTCCGTCAGCAACCTGGCGCAATGTTTCAGCCGCTGATTTTTCAACGAAAATGATGGTTGGCGCCTGGGCATTGCCCGGAGGGAGTTCCGGCGATTGTTTCGAAAACCGTTCCCACATGGCCTGTTCGCGTTCACCAATCACGAGCAACACGGCTTTTGCCCCTTGAGACAGTGCGGTTGAAACCTGTGTGTATTGATCCTGGGAGCTGGCACCCTCCTTACTATCCAGAAAGACAAAGGCGCCGGCTTTGGCAGTCGCATCCGGCGCTAATTTTTGAAACGGACCGCTGAGTTCGGCGTCCGCCACCTGATACATCACAACTTCCTTGCCATGGGTCCAGGTCACTGGAGTTGAAGCCCCAGGAAATGACAACTGTGGCGGTTCAGCAAAGGTGCGTTTGGTCAGCGTTGCCGTTTGAAAATAGGTCACATTCCCGGACTTATCTTTTTCACCGGCGGGTTCAATCCCAAACTGGCGAAACTGAGCGGCAATGTACTGGCCGGCGATGCGTTCAAACTGCGTGGCGCTGGCTCTTCCCTGAAGCGCATCGCTTGCCAAAAACTCAAGATGAGCCCGAACATTGCGTTCCTGAACCGGTTCTCCGGTAAAAACCAGCGCAGGTTGAGGTTTGGGGGCTTTGGTGGACTTGCGCGAGCGCGGTTTTGAAGGCCGTTTTTGTTGAGCTTCAAGATTGGGCGTGACAACCAAAAGAAAAAGGAGAATTGCACCAAACTGGAAAGCAATTCTCCGCAAAGACACATTGGATTGTTGTTTCATAAACGTGGGGGTGGAAGCACCTTTCAACCGGCAGCAACAATATGACCAACCAGATCGTGGGCGTGGGTTTCCATAATCTCAACCCGGACAAGCTGGCCAATTTCAGGGTTAAACCCTTCAGGCGTATCAGTAATGAGCACGTGGCCATCAATTTCCGGTGCCTGGGTTGCCATTCGTCCCTGCCAGATTAAATCGCTTTCCTCAGATAACCCTTCAAACACGACATCAACCGTTTTTCCTAAAAAGCGTTTGTTGCGGCGTTTGGAAATCTGCTCCTGAACTTTCATCAATTTTTTGCGACGGGATTCGGCAGTGCGGGCTGGAACTTTGTCAGCCAGATGGAAGGCCGGCGTGGAGTCTTCGTCCGAGTAAGTAAACACACCCACCCGATCAAATTCCTGTTCCTTGCAAAAGGAAACCAGTTCTTCAAAATCGGCTTCGGTTTCACCCGGATAGCCCACAATAAACGTGGTTCGCAGGGCAATATCTGGAACGTGAGCCCGAATCCGACGCACCATCTTTTCAAGAAATTCACGCGACCCAGGCCGCCGCATCGCGTGAAGCATTCGCGTGCTGGCATGCTGGAGCGGAATATCAACGTACTTGCAGAGTCTGGGTTCTGCGGCCATGACATCCAGCACGGCATTGCTCAATCGAGTTGGGTAACTATAGAGAAACCGAATCCACTGCAAGCCTTCAATTTTGGCTAACTCTTTGAGCAGATTGGCCAAGCCATCTTTAACGCCGAGGTCTTCGCCATAGCTCGTTGTATCCTGCCCAATGAGAATCAACTCTTTGACGCCTTCGGCAGCCAGCCGCTCGGCTTCTTGTAAAATCGAACCGGCTCGCCGGCTGCGCAGATTGCCACGCATTTGCGGAATGCTGCAAAACGCGCAGGGATGATCGCAACCTTCGGCAATTTTCAGGTAGGCATAGTGACGCGGTGTGGTCCGTAGCCGGGGTGTTTGATCGCTATAGAGATAGGCGGCGGCTTCGAGTCCGGCTTCGCGAGCCGGCACTGGATCAAGTTTGGCGGGAGGTGTTGCCAAAACTGGCAGCCGTCGTTTTGACTGCAATTGAACCGGGTTGCGCACCACCTGATCATTGAGCCCGTGAACCAGCGAAGTAATTCCTTCAAGTTCATTGGTTCCAAGAAATCCATCAATTTCCGGAATTTCCTGGAGCAGATCGTTGCGATAGCGTTCGACCAGACACCCGGTCACAATCAACTTGCGGCCTTGAGCCTGTTCTTTGAGCGTCGCCATTTCAAGGATGGTATTGATTGATTCCTGTTTGGCAGCTTCGATAAATCCGCACGTGTTAACCACCAGCACATCGGCTTCATCAGCTTCCTGCGTTAAGATGTGGCCCTGTTGAGCCAGAAGACCCATCATCACTTCACTGTCCACCAGATTTTTGGGGCAGCCGAGGCTGATGAATCCGACTTTCTTCTGCTTTGTCATAAATAAAATCTACTGTTTCCTGATACCCTGAAGGAAATTCGGCATAGGGAGATTCGACGGCATTCTCTTCAGGCATAGCAGCCGAGGGGATGGAACCTGTCACCAGGGGAACAGGGTGCGCCGACAAAGAATCTTGCGGTTGAGGAAGTACAAACTCGGGGAAAAGATATCCGTCAGGGAGTTCCGGATGTGGCTGGCAAATGCGTTGCTGAACCATCTCTTCCAGCCAGAGTCGAGCTTCGTTATAGGTCAATTCGGTTCGTAAGGCGACCGTTCCGGGCCGAACCACACCATTAAAAATCTTGGCCAGCCGCAGAATTTCTTTCTCAATGGCCTTTGTCCGAACCGGCGTGTCATCAAATGACCGGAAAATATAAATGTGATGCCCCTCTGGGGTCAATTCACTGTCACAGTATCCGTCCCGCTGCAACCGCCGCAGGCATCCTTCGATCACTTCGACACTTTCGGGTGGGCGAGTATGAACATCCAGGGCTGTAATTCGACCATTGCGCATCAGGGCCATGCGGATAATCTGGCGTTCAAGTTCCGCCATCCGTTCGATATCACCCCGCAACTGAGCCTGTTGAATGGCGTACCACATCACCCCACCAATGATCAACAGGAATAAAAGCAGTAGCGGTCCCATGGCACTTCACACTCCGTGCATATCAGCCGGCCAAACCAGTTTATGCAACTGTACCTGGAATCGTGCCCGGAGCCCATCGGCCAGCATCTGTTCGACAATTGGCCGCCGGTCAATTCCAAACACCGTTGAAATCAACAGGTTGACTCGTGACTCAAGGCAATGGTGTCGGATACAGTCACGCGCCCAGAAATAATCATTGAGGCTGGCCAGCACAAATTTGACCTCATCTCGGGGGGTCAAATACTCCAGATTCGACCAGAGATTTTTTTCCACTTCGCCACTTTCGGGACACTTGATGTCCATAATCTTGATGATTCGTGGGTCAAGTTTTGAAATATCCCGATGACCGCCGGTTTCAATCAACACCTGATATCCTTCATCAAGCAGTCGGGTAGCTAATGGGTAGATTTCCTTTTGCAGCAACGGTTCCCCGCCGGTCAATTCCACCAATCGGGCCGGGTACGTGTGAACCTGGCCCATGATTTCATCGAGCGTCATCTGAGTGCCCCCGGTAAACGTGTACTCCGAGTCACACCAGGTACAGCGCAGGTCGCAACCAGTCGTCCGGACAAAAACACAGGGCAATCCGGCAAAACTGGATTCGCCTTGAATACTGAAAAAAATCTCGGTAATTCGCATCGTGCTCAATCAAGTGGAGAATCCTTTTAGTGGTTAGTACCTGGTACTGAGTGCTTTGGAACCAACATCTTCCAAGAACCAGGAACCAAAAACCAACCACTAACCACTAACCACATTCTTCACTCAGTAAGTTCCTTTTCCCAACGCATAATCAATGATTCCCCGGAGCTTCCAGTAGGCGGACATCTGGCGGTATCCAATCGCATGCGTTGAGGCTACAAGGATTAACTTCAGTAATCTTCCTGGTTTTCGAATCGAACGACTTGAAAATTCTTCACTTAAGACGGCGCCGATTGACTGAACCAGGGCAAACGTCATCATTGCAAAAATAAAGAACATCATTTCTGATGGGTCAATTATCCCCAACACACCCATTACAAAAACCAGCCCAAACCCAATCAATTCAATCACTGGACCCAAAATATCAATCAGGAAAAAAACCGGGTAGGACAGGCTCCGCCACCAGAAATCGCCATGAGATTTAAAAATTAACTTCCAATGAGTTATCAGAGATCGAAATGCCAGGCGCTGCCAGTTTCGTTGGGCCTGTCCAATGACATTTAAATCCTCTGGAACTTCAATCCTGGCCAGAATATCAGAGAGGAAAACGACTCGACGTGGGAGTTTGCGTTTGTCCTGATACTGAATGTGCAGCAGCAGGTTAAAGCTCACTTCCTCGCTCATTGGATCATACCCACCAGCAGCCACAACGTCTGACTTGCGGAGCAATCGAGGAATGCCGCCTGAAACTGGAACACTGCCCAACCAGTTCCGAGCCAGCCAGCTTGAATGAAAAGCGCTCATTCGGTCAACGCGTTGCAGGTTCTGGATCCAGGTTGAAAGGTCTTCCTCGGCAAACGTCGCCCCAAAAATGCTGACGGTTGGGGCATATCGTGTGATGGGTGACGACTCAACCACCGGAGCTTCAGGTGATTCTGAAGAGTCCTGATTGCGTCCCAACCCTATTTCCGAATCAGGGACCTCCAGGTTGATATCCCCGGTCAGAGCAGCCAGGCTGCTTACGGCCACCGTGTTGGTGTGGTCTTCGATAAACCCTTTCGCCAATCTGACCAGTGCCCGGGACTGTAAAATTGTATCCGGGTCTTCAGCCAGCACCAGAGGGTATTGAGTCAGATTCAGCGCAAAGTTCAGTGAATCACCACGCCCGCTCCAGGGTTTATCAACGACGGTCAGGTTTGGGTACAGTGCTGAGGTGTACACGTTACCATCGGTTCGGGTCGGTAATGTCCGACAAATCACCTTATTCACCGGGTGCAGATCAAAAGAGGATTGCAGAATCTGCTGTGTCGCATCGGTTGATCCATCATTGACCACCACCAACTCAAAGGTGGGATATTCAAGCTTGAGGAGGCGCTCCATCCGTTCAGTAATGGTTCCGGCTTCATTATGAACCCAGACAATGAGTGAAATGGGAGGAACGCGGAGTGAATAGGGCAATAACCATCCCTGACCAAGTTGCTGGCTCAGGCTATACACCCGGATTTGAATCACTGACACGATCATCTGGATCATGCGGATCAGGCCAGCAACCAAGATAAAGCCAAGCAAGACAACAAAAAGGTCATGAACAGCACGGGAGAAAGCCGAACTGGTTGCCTGCCGGCTCCCCAAACTGAGTTCCAGTACAAAAAATACCCCTCCCAAAATCAATGGGCTTAACAGAAACAACCAGCCACCAAACCGGCTAAACCGTCCGGCAAAGCTGGTATCCCGGTGAGGAAAATTTTCAGTTCGCAGTCCAAGATTTTCCATGGGCAAGTGTGGTTTGACGAAGTGAGTTTTCCGTCAGTCAAAAGAACTCGGCAGTGAGCGGGAACATTGTTAAGGTTGGCAAGTGGTGGCGAGTACCTGGGTTCGGGTGACGAGGGGGAACGGTCTTCAAACAGATTGAAACGTTTCCCGATTGCTCAACTATCCCTGTTCCATTACCTGCCTGGCCATTTCGCGAGCAAACCGATCTTGACTTCGTTGAAGGTGGTCCAGTGCTTCGTATCCAAATTCACCAAATTGTTTTAAGGCAAAAGCAGCATTATGCCGGACCCAATATGCTTCATCAGACACCGCCTGAGCCAGCAAGGGAATCGCGTCAAGCACCTGCATTTCACCAAGAGCACGTGCCGTCACAGCTCGAACTTCCCAGGCGGGATCTTTTAAACAGCGCAGGATGACCTCAAGTTCATCATGGGATTCGATCCCCAGAGCAGTTAAGGCTCGGACCGCCCGGGCACGAATATCAACCGAGTCAGACTTGAGCAAATCATCAGCCGCCTGGCGACAGGCACGCGGGTTGAGCCGATTGCGGGCCCGCTGACCAAATTCAGAGAGCAAATCAAGCACCGTCGATGAAATCCGCTCGCGCCGATCACGTTTGGGACCTGAAGCCCGCAGAAGATCAAGCAACGGGAGCGTTAATTCACCAGTCATTCCAAGCAGACAGTTTGCGGCATGCATCAATTCCCAGCCATTGGCATCAGCCAGTGAGACGACAATCGGGGAAACGGCACGATCATCTCCGATTTCAGTCAATGCCCAGATGGCCATCAACCGAACCTCTTGAGATGGGTCACGCAACGCGGTTGTCAAAGTTTCAATGGCTGAAGCGCATCGCATTTGCCCAAGCCGGTAAGCAGTGCGTGCCCGCTCATACCAGGGTTTTTTGGTGTCGCGCAGGATCTGCATGTCCTCAGACTGCATCCCAGTGCCTTCGTACAATTCGGCCAATCGCCACCGGTCTTCATCCGACAACACCCGTGATAATTCGGTCATGACTTGCTTCAAGACCGCCGTTTCGTCCTGTGATTTTGGTTTGAGGGGTTTAACGACCCAGGTCAATCCGTTGTTATTGGGGTCGGCCAATTCACGAATCGCGGTGAGGAGTTTTGATCGGGTCGTATCCCGCATATCGAGCCGAATCCGGTCCCGCCAGGCAGTATATGATCGAATCCCGAGCAGAATCACCACCCCAATAACCAGCACAATCAGAAGCCCGGTGAGCCCCCAAACGAGGAAAGGTGCGAGCGACTCCATAACGAATGCTCTTTAAAGTTGCTAAAAAATAGTTGGCGAAGATGAGACGATACCAGTGGATAGCAATGACAGATTGGTTGCAGACTTGGGTATCCTAGACCATGATTGCAAAAATTGAAACGTGGAGCGTTTAAAGAATCAGTTTTCTCATGTTGGAAGTGCCCGTTTTTTTCCTGTTGCAGGCAAAAATTGCGTCTCTTCACTGGTCAAAGAGGCAATCAGACCGGCACTTGCTCAGATTGCGATTTTCGACAAAAGTCTCTTTTTCTTTACTTAATGCTGGAGTTCCAATCAGTTTTGGCCTCACCTGGGCATCACTGATCCCGGCACAAATGGCAGACGTTCCCTGGTCGCCAGCCATATTTTATCGTCAGGCACATCACTTGTTATGGCATCTTCTCCTTTTTCCAGTCGGACCAATTTCCGGGAAATCATTGTTCTGGCGTTAGATGCGCTCAATGCCCATCGCTTGCGTAGTTTTTTGACCATTTTGGGAGTCATTATCGGTGTTTCAACGGTCATCGGGATGGTCTCAATCATTCAGGGACTCAACCGGGCCTTTGCCAACCAAATCGAATCCCTGGGGTCAAATACCATTTTTATTTCCAAATTTGACCCTAGCTTCCGCCGAACACGAACCAGTGAAGAACGCCAACGCAAAGAGCTGACCGTCGAAGATGGGCTGGCGATTGGTCGTGAAGCGCCATCCATTCTGTCAGTATCACCTGAACGCCGACGCAACAATATTTCACTCCGATATGAAGCCCGAGTCATGGATACCTCCCAGTTAGCCGGGGTTTTACCGACCTATGAGATTACCCGAAGCAATTACACGGCGGGTGGGCGGTTTTTTTCCGACATGGATATTGTTCATCGCACTGAAACCTGTATCTTAGGAATGGATGTGGTGGATGCACTGTTCCCAAATGATGACCCGATTGGAAAGGTTATCCGCATGGATGGTCACCCGCTTAAGGTTATTGGCGTACTCGAACGGATGGGAAATTTCTTTGGGCAAACCCGTGATAATGTGATTTTGGTCCCATTGACGACCTTTGAAAAATACTACTCAGACTTTTCCGAACAGGGTGGCTCGTTTTTCTTTGTTATTGCGCGTCCACGGAACCGGCGCATGGTTTCCCGGGCCGTCGAACAAATTACCGATGTGTTGCGCCGACGGCGAAATGTTCCATTTGGGGGAAAAGACAACTTTGGAATTTCCACTCAGGATAGCTTGCTCGACATCTATAACCAGCTCACCGGCGCGACGGCCCTGGTATTAACCGCCGTTTCCTTTATTTCACTTGGAATCGGAGGCATTGGGGTAATGAATATTATGCTGGTATCGGTGGTTGAACGCACCCGGGAAATTGGTGTCCGTAAAGCCCTTGGGGCTCGCCGGGTTGATATTCGACAACAATTTTTGCTGGAAGCCGTCACTTTGACCGGAATCGGGGGAATCATTGGTGTGATGGTTGGACAGACCATCAGTTTACTCATCAATCGGTTTTCCCCCCTGCCCTCAACGGTTCCCTGGTGGGCGATGGCGGCGGGACTCACTGTTTCAGTGGTGGTGGGATTGTTTTTTGGGCTCTATCCGGCGATTAAAGCGTCTGAATTATCTCCGATTGAGGCGCTTCGATATGAGTAGCCGCTGGCTTTTTGGGTTTTGAACGCACTGGCTTCCAGGCACCAGTCACCAGGTACGGGGCGACAACCTGGTCAGTGAAGACACGTTTCCCGATACAATTGAAATTTTTGGACGAACAAATTTCCCTTGATAAAAAGAAAGGCGACAGGAACGATTACTTGTTCTCTTTCGCCGGTTCACTTGCAGGTGGGGTTGAAGATGGGGTCGAAGGCTGGCTGGCTGGAGGTGGGGCAGGGGAAGGTTGAGCAGGAGCGGTTGGAGTTGGTTTTGGCTGGGGAGGAGGTGATTCAGCCGCAGTTGGCGCTGTATTTTTCCGATACAGCAAAAAAGCCACCACGATCAAGGCAAGCATGAACAGGCTGGCAGCAATAAGTTTCGAATTGTTTTGGTTCTGGCGGACAGGTGTCGGAAGCGCCGGCATAGGTGGAGAAGGGGCCGGTGGTGGTGGTGCAACTGACGGCTGTCCGCTTGCCGCTGCAACTTCATAGAGTTCAGCCACGACTGCCGCTGATAAAACGGCAGTGGTGGTTGGAACGGTCAATGGGCCCGTGGCCTTGTTTTGCGCATCGAGCGTATCTTTTTCATAAATCAGCAGGCTTTCATCAATTTCATCGGGGAGGCGTGGATCCCGCTGGATGACTCGTGATTCAAAGTTGTTGCTATCGGTTGGGGCATCCAGGCCCTCGCCTGAAAAATGCATCAGCATGACGGTGATATTGTCTTCCCCGCCCCGCTCATTGGCTGTTTGAATCAACTTGCGGCAGCCTTCGGTGAGGTCTCCGTTGCAGGCATTGAAAATCTGGAGCATTTCAGGCCCGCGCACCTTACCGGATAATCCATCGCTACAGAGCAACAAAATGTCATCCCGCTGTAATTGCACACAATCCACGACCACAATCACTGAGGAAGTTGCCCCGAGCGCCTGGAGAATCACATTTTTGTAGTGGTGGCTTTCAGCCTCTTCTTCCGTAATGTGCCCGGCTTCAACCAGTTGACTGACCAGCGATTGATCTTTCGTCATCTGGGCAATCCGGCCATTGCGAATCAGATAGGCCCGTGAGTCTCCGATTTGAGCCAGATAGAGCGTTGTGTGGTCAACACCAGCCGCCGTAAAGGTGGCGCCCATCCCGGCATATTCAGCGTGTGACTGGCTTTTGCTATTAATCAGGAGATTGGCTTGCTCAACCGAGAGTCGAAGGCGTTCATGGAACGGGAACGGCTGAAATTTTGGATTTGCTTGAAATTGAAGCATCCAATCCCGAACCGCAGTCACCGCCAACTGGCTGGCAACCTCACCGGCCAATGCCCCGCCCATCCCATCAGACACGGCAAACAGTGATCCATATCGGCCTTGAGTATAAGAAAGCAACTCAGTGGGCGGTGCATCATGGTCTGCGGTCCAGGTCGCAGCCGTACTCAGATCAACCACCAGAAAATTGTCTTCGTTTCCCTGGCGTACCATGCCCACGTCCGTTTGAGCATACATCCTGATCAACACAGTTTTTTCACTATTTGTATTTTCGAGTGTCATAGGCAGGCAAGCCTTACGTCAAATGATTGCGGTGTCAGTGATCCATAAACAGTGACGTTATTCCCACGGTACATGGTGGGAATTCCTTAGTTGACCTCATGCCGACCAATCTGGGAGTCAGGCAAATTTTGACCTCTGCCTGCAATTTGACAAAAACAGCCCCCGGTATTGATGCGTCATCAAGTCTTGAGTGAATTACCCTCAGTGTGCAGCCACGGTCAGGGCAACTCTGATACCTTGAAGTCAGTGAGTTCTTTTTACCTATGGTTGTCTGATTAGGCAACCCTAAAAAGAGAAGACAGTCTTCATTTCAGCCTGAAGGTGCAGAAACTTCAAACCTGTCTTTCTTTCAAGCAAAACCCGTGGATAGTGCAACTGGCAGATGCGAGTGATCTAAAACTTCCCTGGTGATGAAGAGTGCCCAGGTACATTCTGCTTTTCCTGAAAAAACCAGAGCCGATTTGACCTGTTTTTTTCTATCACTTGATCTCAAACAGGGTTGGATCATCGAGATTTGGAAAAAAAGAACCTGCTGGGACGGAAACGTGATGTTGGAAATGATCTCAAAATGAATGTAGAGCTGGCTTCAGGTTGAGCAGTGTGAAGAGTATGTCACCCTATTCGCCGCCGATTATAGCCAAGCTTTTTCTGGGAGCCTAGCGTGAAATCAGTTCACATTGAAAAACAGTTGCCGCTGGCTGTTCTAAATAGCTGGCTGGCTGGCTGATCAGATGAAACTCACCCTGATGTGTGGCCAAATTCGTGGTGAGTCGAGGTTATATCAGATGGCTGGAACTCGATGAACTGAAAGCATTTTCTAGAAACAACCGACTGGTGAAATTGCGAGAGACAACCGACTGGTGAGCAAGAGCAGATTCTAAAGCAATGCCAGCGCTTGATCCAGATCTGCAATCAAGTCTTCACCATCTTCAATCCCAACCGATAAGCGAATTAAGGTATCAGTGATGCCAAGCCGTTGGCGATCTTCATCAGGAACACTGGCATGGGTCATTGACGCCGGATGGCAAACCAGGCTTTCAACCCCTCCCAGAGATTCTGCCAGTGCAAAAACCCTCAACCCTTCAAGCACTTTCCGGGCTTGATCAATACCGCCTGACGCCTCAAAAGCAAGCATGGCCCCAAACCCGTCCATTTGCCGACAGGCCAGTTCATACTGTGGATGGGTGGGAAGTCCCGGATAATACAGGCGGGTTACTTTTGGATGGGTGCTCAGATAGGCGGCGACGGCTCGTCCATTGATATCGTGTTGCTTCATGCGAACCGCCAGGGTTTTGATCCCCCGCAAGGTCAACCAGGCATCAAACGGCGAAATAATGGCACCAGCCGCATTCTGAATATAGGCCAGTTTTTCGTGAACTTCTTTGGAAGTCACCACCGCCACGCCTCCCACACTATCGCTGTGGCCATTGAGATATTTGGTCGTTGAATGAACCACAATATCGGCACCACACTCGATTGGTCGCTGGAGGTACGGTGACATAAAGGTGTTGTCAACCACCACCTGAATTTCCCGTGGTCGAGCAATTTCTGAAAGCGCCCGCAAGTCACACAACCGCATCACCGGGTTGGTCGGTGTTTCCAAAAACATCATGCGGGTGTTTGGTTGGATGGCATCAGCCACAACCCCAGGATCAGTGGTATCAATATAACTGAACCGCAATCCAAATTTGGTCAACACCTTGTCAAACAAGCGATAGGTGCCGCCATAGGTATTGTCTGAAACCACCACGTGATCGCCCGCTTTGAGCAATGTCGTCATCACGGCATGGATGGCAGCCATCCCTGAAGCAAACGCGCAGGCCCCAACTCCTTTTTCCAGAATGGTTATATTCTCTTCGAGCGCTGCCCGCGTGGCATTGTGCGTCCGGGCATACTCATAGCCTTTGTGTTTGCCCAGTCCCTCCTGGACATAGGTTGAGGTTTGATAAATTGGAACAGTGATCGAACCAGTGGTCGGGTCTGGGGCTTGACCCGCGTGAATAACATCTGTTGCGATTCCCATAATTCATTCTTTCGCCAGCGGCTGAAGGTCAACCTGGATCAACGCCAATTGTTGAGAGAGAACACGGTTTACTTCTGCTGGCTGGTGGAGGGGGTCTCATTCATCAAAAAGACAATTCGATATAAGGTGGTTTTGACACAAGGTTATTCGTCAAAAATACCCTTGCTCATATACCGTTCAGCGCTGTCAGGAAGAATGGTGACAATGTTTTTTCCAGGCCCTAGCTGCTTTGCAAGCTGGATGGCAGCAAACACATTGGCGCCACTCGACCCACCGCACAACACACCTTCCTGAGCCGCCAGGGCACGCACGGTGGCAAACGCATCATCATCCATTACAGCCACAATCTTGTTGCACACTTCCTGATCAAAATTGCCTGGAATAAAACTGGTGCCAATGCCTTCAACCCGATGTGGTCCCAGTTGACCGCCGCCCAAAACCGAACCCTGGGTTTCAACCGCAATACAGACAGCCTGGGGATTGCGCTCACGCACATAACGCGCCACGCCACTGAAGGTGCCAGCCGAACCACACCCAATCACCACCGCATCCACTTTCCCGTCAAGCTGCTCATAAATCTCACGGCCAGTCGTTTCATAGTGGTAGCGCGGATTTGCCGGATTGCTAAATTGTTGCGGAACAAATGAGTCGGGAATCGTCTTCGACAATTCAAACGCTTTATCAATGGCCCCCTGCATCCCCAATTCATTTGGAGTGTAGACAATTTCACCACCCAAAGCCTGGGTCACTTTCATTTTCTCAATGCTGTATCCTTCGGGGACACATAAGACAATTCGGTAACCTCGGGCCCGACCAATCAAGGCCAGGCCAACGCCGGTATTGCCAGCCGTTGGTTCAATAATCGTGCCGCCAGGTTTTAAGAACCCCTGTCGTTCAGCATCGGTAATCAACCCCATCGCCGCACGATCTTTGATGCTGCCACCAGGGTTTAAATATTCAAGTTTTCCGTACACATTGGCTGCTCCGGCTGGAACAATGTGCTTGAAGCGGAGAAGCGGGGTTTTCCCGATCAGTTCAGTAATATCTTCTGTTACACCTAGAGCCATAGCTTTACAAGCGCCTTTCGTTTACCTGTTCGAAGATTTTTGGCTGAATCGACCAAAATTGCTGCGCAACCCTCCAACCCACCATCCGCAGTCGAATTCGTCTGTGGCGGATTTGATGAGGGGTGAAGAACGGCATCCATTTCAGTCTGTCGTGCCGACAATTGCAAACACCTCTGCCCATCGCGGTTAGGATTCAGGGGAGAGGTTCAAAACAAGCACCAAAGTTGTAACCGGCTTCTTCTAACCCGGACCTCAGAAGAAAGGGTGAGGGATATGTAGACGGGTGGGATGAAAAAAAATGTGCAAGATAAAAAGATCGCCAGCTAAACAGT
The DNA here is from genome assembly GCA_964639175.1 of uncultured Clostridia bacterium. Lineage (GTDB taxonomy): Bacteria > Acidobacteriota > Blastocatellia > Chloracidobacteriales > Chloracidobacteriaceae > JACQXX01. The sequence continues at coordinate 15,925 of CAZXCE010000013.1, read as the reverse complement.
TGGGAAGACTGTAGCTGGCGATATTACCTCAGGGGGGGAAGGGTGTCAAATTACCCCCAATTCGGTGGCTTGAAAAAACAGAAAAGCCTGAATGGTTTCCCTATTTTATTGACCAAGCAAGAGTTACGACAAGTCACGGCGATGATCAGGGCTGATTGAAATTTCTTCAGCCTCATTATGCTCGCGGGTGAAGAGCAAATACCCGACGCCAACCACAATCACAAAGGCCAGCATAATGATGATCAAAAATGGCCAGGGGACTGCTGGATTTCCTTTTTCAGTGCCCGAAAAAGCAAGCAGAAAAATCGGGCCAATCACCAGACTGACCAACCCAACAATCGGAGCAGCCGTGCTGATCCAGTCATAGGTCGGGGTGGCAATGCGCTCACCAACCAAAGCCCCAGCCAAAGCAGCAATCACCACGGCGGCCATCGCAAAGAGCAGGCTCAGCACCGCACCTTTTTTGAGTGCGTAGGCCATCAACAGCACATCGGCAAATTGAAGCGTACCGTCACCGCCCTGACCTGTACTTAATGCGGAAATGGTGGTGTTAAGGGTAATTGCCAGTAGCGAAACCAGCAACGGCTCTAAAATAATCACGTGGTCAGCTAACAGCCCCATGACCAAACCACCGCCAAAATAGGCTGCCAGCGTAAATCCCAACATGATGTAAAAAGTGGTTTCTGGGAAACTTTGTCCCAGTTTGAGTCCAAGGTATGCAGCGAGAAACTGCATGCCAAACATAATCCCAAACCCGAGCAGCAATCTTTTCCATCGTTCGTTCATGGTGGGTCTCCTCTACGGTGAAACTGTCACGATGTTGGTCTTGCTCCAAAATGTGTTGCAGGTAGCCGCCTACCTGAGTCAGATCATTTTAAGGTACGGCGAGTGTAAAGCCTGAAGGGGTGACAAGGAATGAAATGATATTCTGTTTGGTGTTACGAAATACAGGGTACCGATGTTTGTCCAAGTTTCCCAAAATCTTGGTTTTAAACGGGTTTATTGCTGATAGCAATGTACGTTGAAGCACTGACTGGTGTCAATTGCCTGGTGAGTACTCAAAACGAGAAATCAAAAGTGCGAACTCTAGACTGAACGATGGTTTAAATTTTTGTTTTTCAAAGAAGCAATCCCTGCATTCCATCAGACGGGTTACGAAACATCGTGAGGCTCCAGCGGCGCTGTCGGAGGAGCTTCAGACATCTGTCGGTCTGAAGGCCACTCCTGGCGAGGCTGATTTAACGAGCCGCTGGGTGTTCGCTCAGATCCATTCCAGTCTTGCCGTAAGGCCCCGGACGTGGAACGCTCGCCAGCCCATTCAGGTGGATAGCGACGATGCAGGTTGCCGGTATTGTAGCGGTCGGTTTTAGCAATTTCATGGACCAGCAAATCAAGCTCAATAAACCGATCAGCGACATCAATCAGGCGTGGTGAAGTATTGCCTCGAAACCCGGCAATCTCAACCCGTACACCTTTGTAGGCAACGGCATTGACCGCATAGGCAAAATCTTCATCTCCGCTGACGAGAATCGCAGTGTCATATTTATCAGCCAATGACAGCATATCCACCGCGATTTCGACATCGAGGTTGGCTTTCTTGGTGCCATCAGCAAACGTCTTTAATTCTTTTTCAACGACCCGATACCCATTGCGACGCATCCAAAGCAAAAATCCTTGTTGCCGCTCTGCCTGCTGATCTACGCCGGTATAAAAAAAGGCCCGGAGTAGCGTATCATCCCCCCGAAGTATATCCAGCAGTTTGGCATAATCGATTTCAACTCCAACGGATCGTGCAGCGTGAAAGAGGTTGTTCCCATCTATAAAAATTGCAACCTTACCTCGATGAGAAGAGGTAGGGCGACTTGGACGGCCATTTTCGTGCGCCATAGGAAATCTCCTAACGGAAGGCGACATGCAGTGAACGAGATACTTGGTGAAGGATGAGCCAAAATGATTGTATCCTTCGCTCCGTGTAAAGGTCAATTCAGGAGCCTGAAAACCGTCCAGACTTTTGACAAGTTTGCTCAAATACCCGAATCTGGCCCAATAAATTACTTTTTTTCAATATCTTGAAATTTTTTATGCTTCCATATCTGGAAAAACCTGAGGGGATTACCTTTCAAGTCAAAGTCCAGCCTAACGCCCCGCGGACTCGAATTTTGGGTCAGCACGATACGGCACTGAAACTGGCACTGGCGGCACCGCCGGTTGATGGGAAAGCCAATGCTGAATGTATCCGGTTTCTGGCAAAATTTTTTGACCTTTCCCGGAATCAAGTGGACATCCTGACTGGCGAAACCACACGCAACAAAGTTATTCTGTTACGTGGTTTTTCAGCTCAGGCATTTGAAGCCAAACTCAATGGGCTTGAAGGCTGAAGTTGGGGCTGAAGACATTGGGCCTCGGGCTCAGGGCTGAAAACTTCGGGCTGAAGAAATTTGATTGAGGCGATTCTTCATTCTCAATTCTTCATTCAAACCCACCCGCTGATGCCGGTGGTACTGACTTCTTCATTTTTCGCCATCTGGCTCAGCACAAACCAGTTGACTGGGTTTCAGTGGTTCTCTATGGTGTGCGCATCATACCAAAAGAACCTCATACTTCATCAATTCACGCATCACCTTTTTCAGCCCAGACAACCAGTACCATCACGGTATTTCGGACAGGTCTGATACGCCTTGAAGGAATTTGTTTATGAACTATATGACCAAAGAAATGCTCAAACGCTATGGACGTATGGCGTTAGGGCAGATTTTCCCGCCGATCTTTCTGAATATTCTCGTGACTTCAGTGTGTGATATGCGGTGCGTACACTGCTTTTTCACCGAAGAACTCGATGACAAAGACCGCAAAAAGCTCCAGATGAAAACCAACAACATCGTTCGCATTAGCGAAACGCTGGGGGGAAATCTGGGCGTGCTGGTGATTGCCGGCGGTGAACCGTTTACCCGTATCGACCTGCCACAGATTGCGCGCGCCTTTTATGAGAACAACAAGCTGGAGTCGATCTACCAGATGTCAAATGGTCAGATCCAAAAGCGGATTCTGCCGGATGTCGAACGCATCCGGAAGGAATGCCCAAATCTGAATGTGACCGTGGCCCTGGGAATTGACGGGCTGGAAACCGAGCACGACAAAATCCGTCAAAAGCCGGGAAGTTGGGCCAAAGCCATTGATACCGCCTTTAAGCTCAAGGAACTCAAAAAAGAATATGGTGGCATTGATATTCAAACCTGCACCTGTTTGATGAATTCAAACCAGGATCGCATTTTTGAGTGGTATGACTTCCTCAAACATGAATTGAAGCCAGACAAAATCAATGTCAATTATATTCGGCCTCCTTCAGCCCGCCCGGAAGAACTCAACATTGACCTGAATCGGTACCAGAAACTCTCCAAGCAGATTCTGGATGATTCGTGCAGCGCTTCGTTGAAAAATATCTACACCGGTGATTCAGGATTTTTCAAAGCGGCGATTGATATCTATATGCACGAATTGATCGCTAAAACGCAGGTTGAAAACAAAGCCCAATTGCGGTGCTGGGCCGGAACGGCGGGCGGCGTAATCTATGATGAAGGCACGGTTTCAAGCTGTGAAAACCTGCCTGCCATCGGCAACCTCCGCGATTTTGACTGGGATTTTGGCGCGCTATGGGCGTCACAGGCGATGGCTGACCGACGTAAACACGTCAAAAACGGCTGCTACTGCACCCACGAAAGCAATTGCTATTACCCATCGCTGGCCTTTAATCCAGGCCACCTGGTGAAGATCAAGCGGCTTGAACGCAATATCCGCGATTCATTCCGCGAAGCCGAAGCCCGTGAAAAAGCCACGGGTCAGGTTGCGGTTGAAAGTCGCTAAAATCGGACTGAAGATTCGCAAGCTCAGAGCTGAAGAAAATGGGTACCTGAACCCACAGCCCATTTTCTTCAGCCCAGGTTTTTCAGCCTGAGATCTTCAGCCTTTCGTCATCTCAGGCAGTTTTTATGATTGTTCGATGTGCTTTGCTCTGTGGACTGATGATTTGGGGGATTGTGTCAGATCCTTCGGTTCTGGCACAGAGCGGACGCAAACCTGGATCTCCACCTTCCTCCAACACACTCCCCTTCCCCAACGCCAATCCTTCGCAAGATGATGTCATCAGCCGGGTTCGAACCAACGAAATCGTGCTCCCGGTGACGGTCCGCAACGATTATGGCCGGCTTTCAACTGATTTGAGCGCCCGTGATTTCATTATCGTCGAAGATGGCACCCGCCAGGAAATCACCAGTTTCAACACGCAACGCGTTCCACTCAAAGTCGTGCTCCTGCTTGATGTTTCAGGCAGCGTCTTCTCGGAAATGGAAGCCATCCGCAAGGCTTCGATTGAGTTTGTGCGCCAGCTTTCACCTGATGACGAAGTCGCCGTGATTCAATTTGGAAAATCGGTTGAACTACTTCAGAACTGGACATCGGACCGGGCCAAAATCGAACGCGCCATCAACTGGGAGTACCGGGCGACCCAGGCGAATTTCACCGAAACCCATCTCTGGGACGGCATGTTTCTGGCGGCAGACGAACTGCTTCCAAAAGTTGAAGGCCGTCGCACAATCTTGCTGCTCACTGATTGTGACGACAATGGCAGTCGGGTCACAGATGCTCAGGCGCTTGGTGCCGTCGTGCGATCTAACTCCAGCCTCTATGTCATCAGCAAAGCCCGTGCGATTGCCGAAGACATCAAGCAGAAATATGGCGGGAAACGCGGTGCGATTGCTGGAACCCGAAGTCAGGCCAATGCCCTGTACAGTCGCTTTATCGAAGATGAAGCCCGGATGTCGCAGCTTTCCGAACGATCTGGCGGCAAATTATTTAATGCCATGACCAGCGAAGACCTGACGACAGCTTATCGTCAGGTCTGTGAAGAACTTCAAAGCCAGTATGTTTTGACCTACATTTCAAGCAATGAAACCCCAAAGTCAACTTTTCGCAAAATCTCCGTCATCGTGACGCGTCCGGGGATGAAGGCCAGTTGGCGGGAGGGCTACTATTTGGAAAGGGACTAGCGGAGGGAAGCGTGAGGTGTTTATGGCATCTTTTGCTGTCAATCAGGTTCATTTAGCCCGGCGGTGTGAAATCTGTCATCAATCGGATGTCTTTGATCCACAAACTGAAACCTGTGCCCGCTGTGCCAGGATTTCTCTCAAAAATCAGCTTCTCTCAGTATATGAACCAGCACAAACCCCTTCCAAAATTGTCTTGGCGAGAAGAGCGCAAGAAGCCAAATTGAAGAATTGTGCGTTCTCCCCTGCCAAAGAGGCAAAATTGGGGAGTCATATATTCTCCCCAGATCAACCTCTCCGGTTTGGATTTGTTGTCACTGGTGCGATGCACTGGGCAGGATTGATGTTTTGGGTGGCTGGGCTTGCACTTTTTGAATCAGGCCGAGCAGTTGAAATACCTGGTTTTTTGTTCGGGCTTGTTTTGTGTTTGGGAATTCCAATGGTTATGCCATTTGTGATTGCCAAAAAACGCGGCTGGTCATGGCTTTCCGGCCATCACATAATGCTAACTATCATTGGATCAACCCTCAGTTTACTGACCTGGGTGTTGATTTATGTCACTTTGGGAAGGATGCACTAACCGGGGTACCACGCATCTATCGAATTTCAGATACAGAAACCACGGAATACACGGAACACACAGAAAATAAAACCAATTCTTCCAATGGTTTCCGTTCGGCCTATTTGCTTTTCAGTGGTCAGTGCTGTGAGCGCTGGTAACGTCGCCACTGAGGACTTCCTGGACCGTTCCATCTTTGAGTTCCACCCGGAGCGCGCCGTCAGCGCGAACCCCGCGAGTGATGCCTTCGATGGTTCGATCTCCAAGACTGATCCGCACCCACTTTCCATGCACAAAGCTTGAAAGCGAAGCCCACTCCTCCACAATTGATGCGGGGTTTTGTTCAAACGCCTGGTAGCTCTTATCCATGGCACGCAAAAACTCACTCACGACGTTGATCCGGGCCAGTCGCTCACCGGTTTCGAGGAGCAGTGATGTGGCCGGGTACAACAACCCATTGGGAAAGGTCTGATGATAGAGGTTTAACCCAACCCCCAAAATGACATAGGCCACCCTATCGCCAACCAGACCGGATTCGACCAGCACACCACAGGCTTTCTTTCCGTTGACCAGCAGGTCGTTTGGCCATTTAATGTCAACATTGACGGCTCGAACAGGTTTTGTGACCTTGTTTACAGCTCGTGCCATGGCAACGGCACCCAGAAAAGAAATCAGCGGTAGCCGATCCAGTGCAATTTGGGGTCGGAGCAAAACCGAGAGATAGAGCCCTTCCCCACGGGTCGAAATCCACTGGCGCTGATGTCGTCCACGACCGGCAGTTTGCTCATCAGCAATGACACAGAGCCCTTCCTGGCCACCGCTTCCAGCCAGTTGCTTGAGCAAAGTATTGGTTGAGGGAAGACTGTCATAGACGCGGATATCTCCGCGAAGTCGGTCAAAAACGTAGGGTGTGGTGGAAAGAAGTGTGAAATCGTCCATGGAAGTTGTGGAGTGCGGCCACTTGAGGCCGCTTTTTGGAGTGCGGCCCACTTGACGCCGCTTTGAGGAATTTACGCCTCTGGATGGAGCTGGCGTTGAACAAGTTCGACAAACCGGTTCGTTGCATCTAAAGCTGCCCGTGATCCAGCCGCCAGACAGTCTGACTCTGGACCACGGGTTCGGTAAGACCCAAAAAGCTGAACTCGACTTTCGTTGTGTTCGACGCGGACCAGTAACACGATCAAGTCTTTGCCGAATGCCTGAGTTCGTTCAAATTCTTCCAACGAACACTTGAGCAACTGCTCGGTAAAAACCTCCACGATTTCAAGCGTCGCGGTGGCGGCCAGGCCAATCGGCGCATCTCCGACGGCATGACCTTCGCGGGTGGCACTAAAGCGTTGGTCGCCATGCGAGCAGTGAATCGTCACCCGACACTGGTTTTCGGGGAGCGATTCGACCACAACACCTTCAAAACGAAGTCTCAGCGATTGCATAGGATCAGGGTTCAGGGTTCAGGGTTCAGGGTTCAGGATTTCACAGTTTTGAAACCAGGTACCAAGCACCAAGCACCAAATCAGGAAAGTGTCATTTTCAGGCTCATATCAGCCGCAGGAACAGAATGGGTTAAAGCACCCACTGAAATCAAATCAGCGCCAGCCTCGGCATAAGATCGGACGGTCTCTAACGTGATTGACCCTGATGCCTCGACCAGTGTTTTGCGACCAGCAGGTTCACTGGCGCGAATGTAGGTTACGGCTTCCCGAATTTGCTCAGGGGTCATATTGTCGAGCAAAATGACGTCTGCCGCCGCTTCGACCGATTCACGGACCTGGTCCATATTGGCGGCTTCAATCTCGATTTTGAGCAGGTGGGAGGCTGTTTGACGGGCGCGCTTGATGGCGGTGGTGACACCACCCGCAAGAGCAATGTGATTATCTTTGATCAACACACCATCGTCCAGACCAAAGCGATGATTGCGGCCACCGCCGATTCGAACGGCATACTTGTCAAAGACCCGCAGGCCCGGTGCCGTTTTGCGGGTATCACAGATGCTGGCCGATGTCCCTTCAACAGCTTTGACATAGGTTCGGGTCAGCGTGGCAATGCCTGACATCCGCTGGAGCAGGTTTAAGGCTACTCGTTCGCCAGCCAGCAGAATGTGTGCCGGGCCGGCAATCCGGGCCACTTCGGTTCCGGCTGGAATGGTATCTCCATCAAAATAAAAGGCTTCAAGCTGAAGTTCTGGGTCAAGCCATTGAAAAACACATTCGGCGACTTCGAGTCCAGCCAGGACAAGTGACTGTTTGGCCAAAAATCGCCCCCGGGCTTCGGCTTCGACCGGAACCACGGTACTGGTTGTGACATCGCCCCGGCCCAGGTCTTCTTCAAGGTATGAAGCTACTAAATGCTGAATAAGGTTGTAATCAAGTCGCATAGGTAGAGAAAATTTTTCTTTAGAAAGCGGCGTCAGGCCGCCGCACTCCAAAAGTTAGTTCATCATGGCCAGAACTTCATTCAGTTTGGCCAGTTTGGTTTCGAGTTCTTCACGTTGGGCGTTTTTCTCAGCCACGATATGTTCCGGTGCTTTTGAAGCAAAATCTGGCGCATTGAGGGCCGCCAGTAATCCGGTTAATTGCTTCTGGAGCCGGGTCACTTCGTTGGTGAGACGGGTTTTTTCTTTCTCAAGGTCAATCACACCTTCCAGCGGAATCGAAAGTTCGACTTCGGCCAGAACGGCTTTCGCAGCCAAACCAGTGGCTGGCAGTTCAGGCGACACGTTCAAGGTTTCAACTCTGGCCAGCCGTTTGACCGCCCATTCATATTCCCGGACCATATCCGCCAGATGTTCGTTTGGCGTGGCCACGTTCAATGTGAAGTAAATTGATGGTGGAATGTTCATCTCCGAACGAATATTGCGCACACGGGTGATAATTCCGGTGAGCACATCCATATCCTGATGGGCTTCTTCGTCAATGAGTGACCGGTCCCCGGCTGGGAACGGTGCAATACAAATGCTTTCCGGTAGATCAGTCTCACCATTGGCATCACGCCAGATTTTCAACCGCTGCCATAACTCTTCAGTAATGAAGGGCATAATCGGGTGTAATAACCTGAGCGACTGCTCAAGCACAGTCACAATCCGTTGCCGGGCGGCTTTGACTTCGGGAGTCACCTGGGTGGCCGTCACCAGCGGTTTGGAGAGTTCAATATACCAGTCGCAAAAGTCATCCCAGAAGAAATGATAGAGTGACTGGGCGGCATCGTGGAACCGATTATTCTCTAAGGCCGCATTGACATCAATTGCGGTTTGATTGAGTTCTGAGAGAATCCAGCGATCTGGAAGCGAATGCGGGACGGTTGAGTCACTGCTATCGGCTTCGACTTCAGTTCCAACTTCCAGATTCATCAACACAAAGCGGCTGGCGTTCCAGATTTTGTTGGCAAAATTCCGGGCGGCTTCCATTTGAGGAAAGTCGCTCGGTTCGTCTTTTTTCTTTTTCTCCTGGAGCTTGATGTCATTGCCGCTTGTCACAGCGGAAACCAGGGTAAAGCGTGCAGCATCCGTTCCATAGCGAACAAACACTTCGAGCGGATCCACCACATTTCCTTTGGTTTTGGACATTTTCTGCCCCATCCCGTCACGCACCAGACCCGTGATATAGACGGTTCGGAAGGGCACGTCGTCCATAAAGTAGAGCCCAAACATCATCATTCGAGCCACCCAGAAAAAGATGATGTCAAAGCCCGTGACCAAAATGGTGGTCGGGTAATAGGTTTTCAGGTCTTCGGTCTGGTTTGGCCAGCCAAGCGTTGAAAACGGCCAGAGGGCGGATGAAAACCAGGTATCAAGCACATCTGTTTCCTGCCGTAATTCAACCGTCGGATCACCCAGCCGCTCGCGGGCTTCGGCCTCCGAACGCGCCACCACGATTTTTCCTTCCGGGGTGTACCAGGCTGGAATTCGATGTCCCCACCAGAGCTGGCGCGACACGCACCACGGACGAATGTTTTCAAGCCAGTCAAAGAACACCTTTTCCCAGTTGTTGGGCACAAACTGGGTGCGTCCGTCTTTGACGGCCTGGATGGCTTTCTGGGCCATGTCCTTCACATCCAGAAACCACTGGTCGGAAATGAGTGGTTCAATTGCGACCTGTGACCGCTGGCAGTGACCAACTTTGTGGGTATAGTCCTCGATTTTTTCCAGCAAGCCCTGCTCGGTCAGGAGTTCAATCACTTTGGCGCGGGCTTTGTAGCGATCCAGCCCGACAAATGCTTCTCCGGCCTCAGTCGTCATGTTGGCGTCTTTGCCAATCACGGAGATGAATTCCAGGTTGTGCCGCTTGCCCATTTCAAAGTCGTTCGGGTCGTGGGCTGGGGTCACTTTGACCACCCCGGTTCCAAAGTCCATTTCAACCAGATGATCGGTGATAAATGGAATTTCACGGCCAACCAGCGGCAACACCACGTGTTTGCCGTGATATGGTTGATAGCGTTCGTCATCGGGGTGAATGGCCACCGCCGTGTCACCCAGCATGGTTTCTGGCCGGGTTGTGGCGACAATCACATACTCATCGCTGTCTTTGATCGGATATTTGATGTGATAGAGCTTGCCCTTGACCTCTTTCATTTCGACTTCGAGGTCAGAAACGGCAGTGTTGAGTACCGGCGACCAGTTGACCATATAGGCACCCCGGAAAATCAGGCCCTGGTCATAAAGGCGGACAAAGACTTCGCGCACAGCTTCGCTCAAGCCTTCATCAAGCGTGAAGCGTTCGCGTGACCAGTCAACGCTGACCCCTTCGAGACGCATTTGTTTCTGGATCGTGCCGCCGGAATGTTCGCGCCATTCCCACACTTTTTGTTCAAAGGCTTCACGGCCAAGGTCTACGCGACGAATTCCCTGTTCATTGAGCTGGCGCTCGACGACCATTTGGGTGGCAATTCCGGCGTGGTCGGTGCCAGGCAGCCACAGGGTTTTGAGTCCCTGCATCCGTCGCCAGCGGGTCAGAGTATCCATCAGCGAATGCTGCAACGCGTGACCCATGTGCAGATAACCGGTGACGTTTGGCGGGGGAATCACAATACAATAGGGTTCGCCATTGCCCTGGGGCTGAAAATACCCGTTGTTTTCCCAAACTGGGTACCAGTTCTGTTCAATCTGGGCCGGGTTATAAACTTTTGGAATTTCCTGTTCGGTTGGTTGTGCTTTTGGTTGTGCTTGTTCGGTCATAGATTTGAAAATTTTTGGGTTTGAGGGTTGGTACTTTTGCCCAGTCGCCGCTCAAAAAAAGGCAAAGCGGATCAACTGGTACTGGGTTGATCCGCTGCTTTTCCTTACAACAAATTACGTCACTATTTGGCAACCTTACCGGGATGAACTTTTCAGAGCACCGCTTTCAAGATGTTGCTTAATGAGCAATTCGGCCAGGTCTGGGACAACTTCCCACGCAATTTCGCGGACCACTCGATCAGAGAGTTCTACGATGACGCGTTCTACAATCTGTCCGACGACAGCTTGCGGAATCTGGGCAATGTCCGTTACTTCAGCCGTTACAACCGGCGCCGCGACAACGGGTGGTGCGGCTGCAGCCACACGCTGGATCAGTTGATCAATGACAGTTTGCGAAATCTGACTGATATCGGTGACTTCAGTGACCACCGGGGCAGCAGGAGCAGGGGCGGCACGCTGCACAATGTATTCGATCACGGATGGGGAAATCTGACTGATATCCGTAACTTCAGTGACCACCGGGGCAACGGGGGCGGGCGTGATGGCTGAAGCAGCACGCTGTGTAAGTTGATAAATGACGACAGGGGAAATCTGGCTGATATCGGTGACTTCAGTCGTCACGACTGGGGCTGCCGGCACGGCGGCGACCGCACGTTGTACCAGTTGATCAATCACCGATGGGGAAATCTGACTGATGTCAGTCACTTCAGCCGCCACAACCACTGGGGCAACTGGGGCAGCCGGAGCTTCCTCAACGGCTGGGGCAGCCGCTTCAACCGTTTCAGCCAGGGCCGGTTCTTCGACGGGGATTTCTTCGGCGACTGGGGCCGGAGCCTCTTCCACCGGCTGGGCTTCTGTCACAGCTTCAGCGACTTCACCATCGCCGGAAACCGCATCGGCCACCAGCGGCGCGGCCAGGAGCGTTGCGCCAACCGCAGCCACCACTCCAGCGGTGAGGCCAGCGTCTGATTCAGCCGCAGGCTCTGGTTCGGCCACCGAAATGGCCTCGACCGGAGCTTCTTCCACAACTGGGGCTTCACTCAATGTAATCGCGGCTTCTTCAGCCACTGGGGCGGCAAGCTCTTCAGTAACAACAGGTTCTGGCTCAACCAGGGCTTCCACGACTGGTTCTTCCACCGGTTCGCTCACCGGTATTGATTCCAGGGTCACGGCTGGTTCTTCAATGGTATGCGGCACCGCTTCAGCTTCAGTCACCAGTTCAGCCGTCTCAACTGGCGGAGGCGGTAATTCAAAAACCGGTTCTGCCTGTTCGATGACGGGTGAAGGCAACTCAAATGAAGGTTCGGTGACAGCTTCATAGACCTGAGCTGAAATTTCAGTCGGTTCGGCAACTTCCACCGCTTCAACCACTGACTCCGTGGCGGTTGCCTCAAGCACCGGTTCTGGCTCAACTGATGAGGGTTCAACCGTGAATGCTTCGACAACCGGTTCAGAAACCTCAGTAATCGGCTCTGTCACCACAAATGATGGTTGGGCTGTTTCTTCAGCTTCCATCGGTTCTGGGGCAAGAGCAAATTCCGGTACGGTGGCTGGTTCAAGCACCGCGGTTGGCGTTGGCTCTGGAGCCGCGGCTTCTTCCATCGGCTGGATTTCAGCCAGCGGCTCGGTTCTGGCAGCCGGCGGAGGCTCAAACACAACCGGCAATTCTTCGGCTGGTTCTGGCGGGAGTTCAAACACAGCCGGGGCAGCAGCGCCAATCGGCGTTGGCATCTGTTCTTCGATCACAACTGGGGCTGGGGCTTCAACCACGGGTTCCGGCTTACGCCCTGACACCACCGCAGCCAGTTCTGGCGGCATAAATTCAGTATCAATTGGCTCAGTGTCATCGCTTGGCAACTCAAAAACGGGCATGGCTGGCGGGGGCGGCGCCGGAGCCGGTTCAGGGACCGGTTCACTCACCAGTTCAACCGGCGCTTCAGGTGCCGCGACTTCAACAGGCTCAAACACTGGGGCCGTTTCAGCCACTGGCGCTTCAAAAAGAGGAGAAGGCTCAGGTGTTGGAGCTTCAAACATGGGAGCGGCTTCAGCCACTGGTGGTTCTGCGACTTCCGCTGGGGCTTCAAATACCGGAGCCGCTGCTTCCACCACTGGCGGTTCATGCGTCTCGACTGGTGGCAATTCAAGGACTTCGGCTTCTGGGGCAACGGCGGGTGCCGTTTCTAAAACCTCGGCGAGCGGTTCAGGTTCAGCCAGCGGTGCGGCTTCCGCAATTGGCGGAGAAGAAAAAACCAGGGTTGAAGGCGACTCGGCCACGGGTTCATATTCAACCGGTGAAATCTCTTCGACTGGCTCTTCAATCGGAGTTTGATCAAAGGAAGGAATCGAGGCAATTTCCAGAGTTGGCGGAAGTTCAGGCTGGGCAGCTTGAGTTGTTTCAGGTGCCGACCAGATCGGTTCCGTTGAAAGAGGTGAAAAAGCAACTGGGGCTTCAAGTCCTGAAGGAATGACCACGGGTTGCGGCGCTTCGGCTTTTGGCAGCGAGGAGACAACGGCAGCTTCAGTCCCTGGCAAGGCCGTTGTTTCAACAACCGTCGGATCAAAAACCCCCTGAATCGTTGCAGTTGAAGCCGCTACATCAGCAAAGGTGTCCAGCAACGGATCTCGGACCGATTCATAACTGACAGCCGTGTCCAGGTAATCGAGTTCCAGCGGAGACTGCATATCGACGGACTGATATGAAACCACATCATCGGCGTGCAGGAGCGATGGCGCAGGCGGCGCCGATGGAGCTTTGACCGTTTCAAACTGGCTGACACTCGGTTCCGGGTAGGCAACCTGAGGCGGTTGGGCCAGGGCTGGTGCCTCAAGAACGGGTAACACGGCTTCACTCGGAACAGGTGGCGGTGCCGGTGCTGGTGTTAAGGGTTCCAAATCCGGGTGCTGCCCATCATCAATATGACCGCGCTCAACTGGTCCCTGAGGGGCAAGGGGTTCCATCCCGAAGGGAGTGGTTGCCACTGGCGGTGCAGGCGCCAACGGAGCCCCGGCATCAAATGAAAAACCAACTGGCTCCTGCTGAAAGGCTGCAGGTGAAGGCGCACCAAACGGCCTGGTCGTGGTCGGCACTTCCTGCCCAAGTTGAAAACCTGAATCCACCATGGGGGCTGGGGACACGGTGACCGGCGGTGGCGCAACGGGCGGTGGTGTAAAAACAGCCGGCGGCGCAACTGGTGGCGGCGGTGCAAAAACAGTCGGCGGCACAACCGGCGGTGGTGGCGCATAGACCGGCTTCGGAACTTCCACCGGTGGCGGTGCATATGGATTTATGGCCGGTGGCGGAGGTGGCGGAGGTGGCGTAAAAACAGGTTTTGGCGGCTCGATCTGATCAAGCAGTTTTTTGACAGTTGCCACCAGCGCCCGTGACTCAAATGGTTTGGTCAAATGACCATCCGCCCGAACGCGCGCGGCTTCGTTTTTATCAAATGGTTCGAAGGCCCCCACCAGCAACAACACTGGAATCCGATTGAATTCCGGGTGGTCTTTAATGTACCCGCAAACTTCGTACCCGTTCCGACCGGGCATAAAAATGTCGGCTAATACCAAATCGGGGCGCACATCTTCAAGCTTATGAATGGCTAATTCCCCATTCCCTACGGTTACGACATCGATCCCTTCGTCAGAAAAGGTCAAATTAACGACCTTCTGGATGGTGATACTGTCGTCGGCGAGCAGGATTTTCCGTCCCATCCGAGACCTCCACGGTAAATGAATGAAAACTTTGGCTGATTGCGACCCAGGTATAGAGAGATGAGCGGGTTGAAAAGCGCCCTAACGCTAGCACCGATGCGGTGAGACTGTCAAGGTAGGGCCCATTGCAAGTATCTGCAAAGTCAAGGCTTTTGCTGGATTATGGAGAGGGCTCACCAAAATGATGTCAGCAACTTTCATCTATTTTTCCATCAGCTTGCCATTGTTTCCCAGGTGAAGAACAGTGTAAAGTCACTTATCTCTCTGCAGGGTAACTGTCAATTCAGTTCCCACACGCTTATTCCCGGTTATACTCAAAATACAATTTATGACGACCGAACAAACACAGCGCCTGCGGCTGCTTTCCGGGGTTCAACCCTCCGGGAAGCTCCACATTGGCAATTATTTTGGAGCCATCCAACAACACATCAAGTACCAGGACCAGGGTGAAGCCTATTACTTCATCGCTGATTTTCATGCCCTGACAACTGTTAATAATGCGGCGACCCTGCGTAGCCACATCCAGGACGTGGCATTGAGCTACCTGGCTTTGGGGTTAGACCCAAAGAAAGCGGTTTTTTTCCGGCAGTCAGACGTGCCTCAGGTTACGGAACTGGCCTGGATACTTTCCACACTCACGGGGATGGGTTTACTTGAACGAGCCCACGCCTATAAAGATAAGGTCGCCCGTGGCATTCCGGCCAAAGTTGGGTTGTTTTACTACCCGGTTCTGATGGCGGCAGATATTTTGATCTATCACCCGACCCATGTTCCAGTCGGCGCTGATCAGGCACAACATGTTGAAATGACCCGCGATATGGCCGGATACTTCAACTCGGTTTACGGCGAAGTCCTGGCCATGCCGGAATGTCTGGTCAACGAAGCCACCAAAATTGTTCCGGGCACTGACGGCCAGAAGATGAGCAAGTCATACAACAACACCATTGAAATTTTTGCCGAAGGATCCGCGCTGAAGAAGTCGGTAATGGGCATCGTTACTGACTCAACCCCCATCGAAGCCCCGAAAGATCCAGAAACGAATTCTATTTATCAACTGTACTCGCTGGTCGCCACCCCTGAAGAAGCAGCCGACATGGCTGAAAAATTCCGCGCTGGTGGATACGGCTACGGGACAGCCAAAAAAACGCTTCTCGAAAAACTCGATGCCTATTTTGCACCGGCCCGTGCCAGGCGCAAAGAACTGGAACAAAACCTCGATTTTGTAAACCAGGTTTTGCGCGATGGAGCCGAGCGTGCCTCAGTTGCCGCCGAGGCGACAATGAAGCAGGTCCGCCAGGCCTGTGGACTGATCTGAAAAATCCAGGGCTGGGGGCTGGGGGCTCAGGGCTTAATTCCTGGTTCTTAGTTCTTAGTTCTTGGAAGACATTGATTCCTCCCTTCTTGGTGGTTGCGATGCCGTTCGCCGCCGAGCAGGCGGTTGAGAAGCCC
>CAZXCE010000012.1:28810-36102 GCA_964639175.1 uncultured Clostridia bacterium | reverse complement strand
CCGGCTCTGGTTTGTTGACTTTTTGGCTTTGTAATCTCAAAACACAACACTCGAGTAGGTGACTTGAGTTTCTGAAGCGGGTTTTCTGCCCCACTTCTTTTTCACACCGAACTCTGTGAGAGTTTAGGGACCTTTGTTGGGAAATACCCAAACTTGCGAAATTCCCATGGGCCGAAAATTAAAAATGTGAAAAGTTAGCCCCTTTTGGCTCTTTTGGTCTTCTGGTGGCTGTAACCCGCCGATTGCCAGCAGGTTACAGACTGTTATGGGTTATTGGCCTTTTTGGTAGGCTTGCATTGCCTCAACCGCTTCGACTGGCAGTGGGTACATCGGTCCTGGATAAATAAGCCTGTATTTGTCTTGGTCCGCCTTTGGCATTATTCCTTCAGGGAAGAAGGTTTTTTCAGTGAATGGCATAATCAAGAGCGAATTCTTGGTAGAGACAATGCCGATAGAGATATTTTGGTCTCTTTGGTTGACGGTTCTAATAACAAAGGAGTCAATAGGCGACGGGTCTGCCTCGGTTTTTACCGGCTCAACATTAATCTCAATATCGTTGTCTCTATAGATTGTTACTATTTTAGATGATGGAATAGCCATCGTAGTCCTTTCTTTGTTTAAGGAGGTAATATTATCGAGGCGCGCGCCTCAGTTGACCCATCTATCCTATCCAGCAATGCGAAATGCGCAAATCAACCCATGTTCGAGTTCGATCCAAACAACGGGTGACGGGATTGCCTCGCGATCGGGTATGACAACGATTCATTTCCCTGACAGCCATTTAGACAGTATCTAAACAAATGGCCTATCGCCATAATCCTTCAAAGCGTGCGGCGGCTGTTTTCGTATATTTGACAGTATGATTGATATTGGAATGACCCAGGTAATCCTGAATTAAGCGGGTATCAAAGCCTTTATTAGCCAAATAGAAGCCAGTACTGTGGCGAAGCATATGGGGATGGACGTGGAGACCCAATTTGGCACGGAGACCAATTTCACGAAACAAATAATTGATTGCCTGACGGGTCAAGGGACCGCGTTCACCAAAGAACAAGAGGGGAGTTTTCCCTTCGCCACGAACACGAAACCAGGAACGAATTGCCCGCAATTCATCACCCGGTAGCGGGTGGCTGGTGGAAACACTGCCTTTAAGCCGTCGGACAAACAGATGGCCGGAGATCAAATCGAGGTCGGTGAGACGGATATCAATCAATTCTGAAACCCGCAGTCCGTGCCGGTAAGTGAGCAATACCAATAAGTAGTCTCGTTCGCCATGACGGCCTAATTTGGCGGCGGCGAGGAGTTTTTTGATTTCCGGTTCGGTCAAGAAAGTGCGGGTGGAAGCGTGCATGGAATCCTTAGTTGACTCTTTACATTTCGATGATTGGCAATCTCAAAAAGATATTGGGAAAGTGGCTGTATTATTGACTCTTTTCACGATTTGAGAAATCGTGTCGCTACAAAAAGGTCATTTTGTAAAGAGTAATGGGAAAGTCCAGTATCGAGTGAGTGATTTTCTGGTTTTGAAGACAAAAGCGGACCTGGCCATTACCAAGGAGACGTTGCTTGCCAAGCCCTCATGAAACGGCCTACCCGCGCTTAAAAAGCACACTCACGACTCACGAACTGGATGAGATTTATACTCCAACCAAAGCTGAGGTGAACCTTTCCTGTCAAGTAACAAAAGGACCACGTGCCAGACTGGGATTTTTGGTGTTGCTCAAAAGTTTTCAGCGGCTTGGATATTTCCCCCGGCTGGAATCGGTTTCAAAACAAATTATTCACCATGTTGCCCAGAAATCAGAGCTTCCTGTGCCGCCTGACGGCTTGGAGGGATATGATGAGGCTGGAACACGGGCTCGTCATCAGTCAGTGATTCGTGAGGTATTGCGGGTGCAGCCGTTTGGGTCTGGAGCCCGGCGGGTGGTGGTGGAGGCAGTGGCGGATGCGGCACAAACCAAAAATGACCTGGCGGACTTGATCAACGTCGCGATTGAGGAATTAGTGCGCCACCGGTATGAATTGCCGGTCTTCGGGGTGTTGGAACGTGCAGCCAGGCATGTGCGGGCGGTGGTGGCCCGGCGGTATTACCGAACCGTTTCTGCTCGTCTGACTGAACCGGCGCGGATTCAATTCGATGCCTTGCTGGAAGTAACTCCCACTCCCCATTTTTCAAAGTGGAATCAGTTGCGACAGGATCCGGGCAAGGCAACCCTGACGGAATTGAAATTGGCGGTGGATCGGGTCACCTGGTTGACACAGGAAAACGGGAATGCCGCCGCCCTGGTGGGGTTGCCGCCAGCGAAAATCACCCATTTCGCGGCTGAGGCCGCTGTCATGGATGCGGCCCGGATGCGGCTGCTGGAGTCACGGAAACGATATACCCTGATGGTCTGCCTGGTGGCGGTGCAAGCCGCCAAAGCGCTTGATGACGTGGCGGAGATGTTGATCAAGCGAATGCTGACGATTCATCAAAAAGCCAAAGAAGCACTTGACGCCTATCGGGAACGGCATCAATCCCGAACCGATGCCTTAATCCTTACGTTGCACGATATCGTCCTGGCATATCGTGGTGAGGGAAGTATTGAGCAACGTTTCCACGCTATCGACGCCCTGCTCGGATCCCGCAGTCAACAGGTGCTGGCTGACTGTGAGGCCCACACCGCCTACGCGGGGAACAACTACCTGCCATTTCTGTGGAATAGTTACAAAAGCCATCGCGCGACACTTTTCCGAATCCTGAAACTTATTCGCTTTCGCTCAACCAGCCAGGATACCTCAGTGGAAGAAGCCCTCCGTTTTTTACTGACCAAAGAAACCAGTCGCGTCGAATGGCTTCCAGTCGCCCGGTTGATTCCATCGCTTGATCTGTCGTGGATTCCAGATACCTGGTGGCGATTGGTAACCGGCTTGCGTCAACTCAACCAAATCCCGGAGCGCATCAACCGCCGATACTTTGAAATGTGCGTCTTTAGCCACCTCGTTGGAGAGTTGAAATCCGGAGATCTGGCCATCGAGGGGAGCGACCGATTTGCAGATTATCGAGGCCAGCTCTTGTCCTGGGCGGAAGTGAACGCGGCTTTGCCAACCTATGGCGAGCAGGTCGGGTTACCTCTTGGAAAAGAAGAGTTCGTTCATCATGTCCGAAACTGGCTCGATTCCCAGGCTGCCAGCGCTGATCAATCTTTTCCCTCCAATCACGCATTGCGCATTGAGAATGGGATTCCCATCCTCAAACGATCTGAAAAGAAACAACCATCCGAAGCGGCCACCGCCTTGGAAAAAGCGATTGTCGAACGCCTGACCGAAGTCAACATTTTGGATATTTTGATTGATACTGAGCACTGGTTGAACTGGACTCGATCTTTTGGACTTCTTTCGGGACATGAGTCCAAACTCGACCACCCTATCGAACGCTACCTGACAACTGTTTTCTGCTACGGTTGTTTTCTCGGTCCCTCGCAAACAGCTCGCGCCCTTCAAAATGTGGATCGCCGAAGTGTTTCCTGGATCAACCATCGCCACATTACCGAGTCCAATCTGGACCAGGCTATCTGTCTGATCATCAATGCCTACAATCGCTTTGCCTTACCGAAATTCTGGGGATCCGGCCACCATGTTTCAGCCGATGGCACAAAATGGGATTTGTATGAAGGCAATTTGCTGTCGGAATATCATATTCGCTACGGCGGATACGGCGGTATCGGCTATTACCACGTCTCAGATACCTATGTCGCCCTCTTTAGCCGGTTTATTCCCTGTGGTGTCTGGGAAGCGGTTTACATCCTCGATGGGTTGCTCGGAAACCAGTCCGATATTCGACCCGATACCATTCATGCTGATACTCAAGGAC
Organism: uncultured Clostridia bacterium; assembly: GCA_964639175.1. Lineage (GTDB taxonomy): Bacteria > Acidobacteriota > Blastocatellia > Chloracidobacteriales > Chloracidobacteriaceae > JACQXX01. The sequence continues at coordinate 32,249 of CAZXCE010000012.1, read as the reverse complement.
AAAACACACCCGTTTTCGGATTAGCCTATCTTCTGGGAATCACCTTAATGCCCCGCATCCGCAATTGGAAAGATCTGCTTTTCTTTCGAGCATCACCTGAGGTGCAGTATCGCCACATTGATGCTTTGTTTACCGAAACCATTGACTGGCCACTGATTGAAACCCATCTGCCTGATATGCTTCGGGTTGCCTTATCCATTAAGGCCGGCAAAATCACCGCCTCCACTCTTTTGCACAAGCTCGGTACCTACAGTCGCAAAAATCGACTCTACCAGGCATTTCGTGAACTCGGTCGCGCCATCCGCACCGGCTTTCTTTGCCGGTATGTGACCGATGATTCCTTGCGCACTCTCATTCACTCGGCGGTCAATAAAAGTGAAGCCTTCAACGGGTTCTCACAATGGATTGCCTTTGGCAATGATGGCACGATTACCGAAAACAATCGTGACCATCAACGCAAGATCATCAAGTACAACCATCTGGTCGCCAATTGTGTGATTTTTCACAATGTTTTCACGCTCACTCAGATTTTGCAGCAGCTCAAGCAGGAGCACTTTCCCTTTGATGAAGCCGCTTTGACCTCTCTGAGCCCCTACCTCACCCACCATATCAACCGATTTGGCCGTTACGACCTTGATCTATCACGCACTCCTCCGGCCATCGACTATGAAATTCCGGTTTTATTTCCATCCAAACCCCACTCGATCTCCGTCCCCAAACCTCAGCCCAAGCAACTTTCTCTTTGGTTACCTTACGAATCTTGATTGAACTGGTTGTGATTATTTAGACTTTGTCTAAATGGCTGTCAGGGAAATGAATCGTTGTCATACCCGGGTTACACTTTACTTGATCGTTTTAACTCTTTTTTTAACCCATATTCAACTCGTATCCAACTCGAAAAATCCTTTACAAATAATCAAGTATCAGGCATACTGTTTTTTATCCGAACTACCTTCTTACACCGTGTGAGATTGGTGGCAGGTAATGCTTAGGACTGAAATTTGTGGAGAACTATTATGGCCCAGGCAACCATTCGGGAGCCTAAGCCTAACCGCAAGAAGAAAGAAAAAGAGCTAAAACCCGAAGAAAGATTCCAAACGTTTGAACCATTGCAGCCAAGCAATTGGATGATGGCGACACTGGTCGTATTCGCAATAACTTTTATAGTTATCTGCATAATTTTGGTGTGTCTCTATGCTTTGGGACTTACACAGCTCACATTTAAAGCTTTTCTAGTCATCTTCGCTCCTATCGGAGGGTTGATTGCAGCTATCGTGCGGTGGATCTTCAAGCGGTAAGCTAGGCAGATTGGAGTGAGCGGAAAAAGTCTTCCATTCACTCCAATCACCGAAAGATCAGGAGGTTACATATATGAAGTCACCTACTATTTTTATCGGCCCAGGTGGAAGCAGCGCTCGTATCGCAGAATGTTTGGCCAGGCTTTTGCAGCGACAACCAACGTGTATGATATGTAGGGTGGATGAAAGTAAAACCTGCTTCTGGTGTGCTCAATCGGAAACTCTAATAGAAGCAGCAATACGCCTTCAAAATCAGGTGGTTGTACATATAAATGCAACTACAGCGGGTGGGGTCGGCGCTGGTCAAGTACTACTAAGTCGAACCATAAAAGATTGGAACACATCGGGTTCAGAGTTCAAGGTTCAGGGTTTGATCAACAGACCAGCGACTCAGCGAGGCTCAACCCGATGGTGGGAATCTGAAATCAATCACGAGTGTCCCAATCCTGTGCGGGTTGATTTAGCTCTAGCAGCTTGCATAGAAACAGTGAGCTCTCTTTTGATGGTAACGGCGCTGATTACATTTGCAGGAACCACCCTTTGGGCGCAAGAAGTGAGCCTTTTTTTGATCGTAGCGGCGCTGATTACATTTGCAGGAACCACCCTTTGGGCGCACCCACTGTTCGGTACTGGTATAGTCATATGCGCAAGCTTTATGACTTGTTCGACCGTGTTGGAGCGGAAGTCACTTTTTGAACCCATACCCGCCCCATTAAACACCTTGAAAAGGCTCAATATGTGTTTCTATTTGGATCACTCACAAAGTATTGAATATTTTGCCCACAGATCGGAGTCCCTAACATCACCTACTAACATAACCCTTCAACTTGTGGAAAGAATGATTCCTAAAAGGGAGAGAAAAATGTTTTCTAAAGACAAAACACCGGAAAAACCTGTCAGGTTTCAAGCTGAAATAGCTCCTTCCTTTGCAGAAGAGATGGAAAGATTGCAATACCTTGGCGGTTTAACTTCTAAAAAAGCCTTGATGAATGAGGCATTTGCGCTCCTTGAATGGGCAGTAGAACAAACCATTAAAGGATATGCAATTGCCTCAGTAGATGAAAATGATGAGGTAAGTGAGCGACTTGGAATGCCCTTTTTGAGACAGGTAGCTCGAAACTCAAAGTCTACAACAAAAGAAGCTGTAGTAACGACAAAAACTGCCTCTGCTTCTTAAACTCTAACTACAAGTATGACGCGGTTGGGCGGGCACCTCTCAATAACTATGAATATGACGAAAATGGCCGACTGGGGGAACCTAAAAATTTGTGCTTGTATAAGGTAGTTCGGATAAAAACTAACCTATTGGTTTGGAACAGCTTGTATTTTTTTAGGTTCAACCAATTGTGCAACCATTAGTACCATTAGTAGTTGGAGGATGTGTAAACTTAATTTAGAGATTCAGTTTGCACATCCTTAACTCATTTGCTTTCCTGCGCCCTTGGAAACACAACCCACATCCTAAAAATAACCCGTACTTTCGCACCTAAAAAATCCTAAGCCGAAGGCTTAGGGGATAGTGTCTTACACGTTTTTACACTTGATGTTCCGCAATGGCTAATTTCGTTCTGAGTTTGCCAAGTTGGGTATTTTTGCATATCCCCCAAAAAGGTCTAATCCAGACTAAACTTGATCCCAGAATTTCGGGTATTTTCCAACAAAGGTCCCAAAAGTCTCACAGGGTTTGGTGTGAAAGAGGAATGGAGCAGAACCCCTGCTATTAGATAAAAGCGTAAACGGTCAGAAAAAAAGGCCAATAAAATCAACAATTCAAGATAACTGCGCTACTCGGTGATTCAGGCTGGAGGTTGACTTGGCTTCAAAGAATTATTGGAAGATCGCTTCATCAGGTTTTCGGTGAAGAGTAATGGAACAGAAAACTCACTTAAGAAAATCAAGCAGCCTTCTTGGCCAGGTTCAGAGTGGTTGTGACTTCATCAGGACGGATTCACCCCTCTCAAAAGCATCCAGAAATGAGAGATTTGGCTGAGACTCTTCAACGCCGACGCTGTAGCCGTACTCCTCCACCTGACCCAGCTTGGTGGGGTTGAGTGCCCAACTTGGTGGGGTTGAGTGCCCAGCTTGGTGATTCTGTGTCCCCCGCTTTGTGTCTTTGTGTCCCCCCACTTGGTGTCCTTGAG
>CAZXCE010000012.1:0-28710 GCA_964639175.1 uncultured Clostridia bacterium | reverse complement strand
TCGCTGGCTTTGTGTAGATGAGTCGCTGGCTTTGTGTAGATGAGTCGCTGGCTTTGTGTAGATGAGTCGCTGGCTTTTTTTGTAAAATATTGATTTAAAATTGTTTAAGAGGCGTTTCCGAGGGCTAAATACTCTATTAAATACTATCTAAATACTACTCAAATACACACACTACGCGCGCGCGACCCCTAGAGAAGAAAAGTCAAAATTTCTATGTGTGTGTTTTTGAATTTGAATCAGGTAGAATTCAGAACCCTCAAAAACAATAACCTTTTTAGCGGCGAGGAAAGAAGAAAGGATTAATTTTCCTGCTAAAGTCATTGTCTTCTATGAGTTGAACCATATAATACGAGAGGAACATTCGTTATGGCTGCATCCATCATCAAATTTGAGAAACCTGTAACCGCTGAATTGGTCACACAGGAAGTCATCAGACCAGAGCTTAACTTTGAAAAGATGGCTCAGATTTGGCAGCCAGCCAGATCAAAAGTAAAGTTGAACACTGTTCTTATTGAACGACCGAATGGCGCAAAAGTTGAAATGACGGCCAACAGCAAATATGGGCCACCCACAACCGAAACTCAGAAAGTACTCTATGCCTTGTACCAAATCTCAGAAGAGCAAGGACACCCACGAGGTTTCTACTTTTCCAGTAACAAAATAGCCAAGATTTTGAAAAAAAAATGGGGAATGAATGTACAAAAAATAGTGGACACTGGTTTGTACCAATTACGCGGCACACTTTTTGTTTTGAACGATGCTTTTTATGACGGTGGTAAAAAAAAGATCATAAAAAAGATTAATACTTTTAACATTTTGTCATCCCTCAAGATGGCGAAAGAGGAAGTAGACGGCCATACGACTAAGGAAGCCTGTTATTGTGAGTTTAACGACTATATTTACAACAATTTGATAAACGGTCACGTCAAACCCTTACGCTTTGAAACACTCTTGAGCTTGGGAGATGACGGCATAGCCCAAATTTTCTATACCCACCTTGACCTGATTCTGTCGTCTGGAGAACTGTCTTTAGGTGTGTATCAACGACGCTCAAAAGAACTTTTCCAAGAATTTAATTTGGTGGGAAAAGAGTATCTAAAGATTAACTACAGAAAGAAAATACTTGAGAAAATTCAAGACAAACTGAATGAAAAACCTCTTTCCAAAGGTGGGGTACTGAAAATAGAAATTAAGAAAACCAAAGACCAGCAAGACTATCTTTTGATAGCCAATACCGTAACACAGCTCCCCCTGAAGTTTGACGACCCACAACCCCAGGCAAAGGCTCAACCCGACCCGCCAAGACCACCAGCCAGGCAACCTAAGCCAGCACCAACACCTGTACAAGCGCCAGGCGGAACACCTACCGAGCTTGTCCAATACTTCCACAAGAAATTTTTTAAGCTGGAGGGTGTCGAACCCCAGGCAACGGAACTCAAACAAGCTGCCAGCCTCATCAAACACCACGGTTTTGACGTAGCCAGATATATTGTCACCTATGCCTTCCAGCAAGCCAGAAAGACAAACTTCAAGGTTGCGGTTTTTGGCGGCATCAGGCAGTACGCCGGCAGAGCGCAGGCTCAGTACCAGCGAGTAAAGGAAGAAACGCTCCAGGACCAGGATCGGCAGGACCGGATCCGGCTATGTCCGCTCGGATGCGCAGCAACTGGCGGTCAGGTTTTTTGGAAACAGGTGGACGATGACCTGGGCATCATTTATCAAATGCCGTGTGAACACGATGAAGCGATCCACCGCAAATTGGAAACGGAACAAGGTATAAAAATTTCCATGACGGCTCAGTTTGCTGTTTAGAGGAGTGGGCAAATGTAGCCGGTCACCTGTAACAAAAACCTGGTTGGATTTTGGTGACAGCATATTGTTCACACGCTATGAGCGGCCTGCACCTCAACAGATTAAATTGGCCACGGGTACACCAAGCCGCAAAGGATGAGCTTTGGGTGAACGGAATCAAGTGTCCATGCCCTTTTGTTTCCAGCCGCAGCCTAAATTTCCAAACCGCCTCTAAAGCTAATTTTGCTTTTGAGAGAGTTGGGCAAATTTAGTCAGCTCTTACAGCCGGACCAGCACATAAAAGTTAGACACTTCCCCAATCGAACTGGCATGCGGTATGGTTGCCTTTCTTTATTCATTCCAATCCCTTCCTTGAAATCCTGTTCCTATGAATCATCAGTTTCTTTCCGCCTTTATCTGGTCGGTTGCCGATTTGTTGCGCGGTGACTATAAGCAATCCGATTATGGCAAGGTCATCCTGCCATTTACTATTCTCCGACGGTTGGATTGTGTGCTGGAAGCCACGAAACCCGCAGTGCTGGCCGAGCTGGCTGAAAAGCAGGCCATGGGGCTCAACCCAGAACCCTTTGTGTTGCGCAAGGCCGGGCAAAGTTTTTTCAATACGTCTCCGCTTGATTTGAAAAAACTGATGGGCGATCAGGACCATATCCGGGAAAACCTGTACAGCTACATCCAGGGGTTTTCAACGGCGGTGCGCGATATTTTTGAACGCTTCGAGTTTCACACGCAGGTTGAAAAGCTTGGAAAAACGAACCTGCTCTACCAGGTCACTGAAAAATTCACCCAGATCGACCTTCATCCCGAAGTGGTGGACAATCACCAGATGGGACTCGTCTTTGAGGAGTTGATCCGCAAATTTGCCGAGCTTTCGAACGAAACCGCCGGGGAACATTTCACCCCTCGCGAAGTCATCCGGCTCATGGTCAATCTTCTGTTCATTGAGGATGATGCGGTACTTTCAAAACCAGGTGTGGTCCGGACAATGTACGATCCGACCGCCGGAACGGGCGGCATGCTCTCGATTGCGGGCGAATACCTGGAGGAACACAACCCACAAGCCCGGTTGACGGTCTTTGGTCAGGAACTCAACGCCGAGTCCTACGCGATTTGTAAAGCTGACATGCTTATCAAGGGCCAGGATGTGGCAAACATTGTTTTTGGTAACACGCTCTCGGAGGATGGCCACCCACATCGGAAGTTTGACTACATGCTGTCCAATCCGCCGTTTGGCGTGGAATGGAAAAAGGTTGAGAAAGAAGTCCGCAAAGAACACGAAAACCAGGGGTATAACGGACGTTTCGGGCCGGGTCTCCCACGGGTTTCAGATGGGTCAATGCTCTTTTTGCTTCACCTCATCAGCAAAATGCGGCTGGCGGTGGATGGTGGCAGCCGCTTCGGGATTGTCCTCAATGGGTCACCGCTGTTTACTGGTGGAGCTGGTTCCGGGGAAAGTGAAATTCGCCGCTACGTGATGGAAAACGACCTGGTGGAAGCCATTATCGGCCTTCCAACCGATATGTTTTACAACACCGGGATTTCTACCTATATCTGGATCCTGAGCAACCGCAAACCTGAACACCGCAAGGGCCTGGTGCAACTCATTGATGCCAGTGGCTTTTGGCAGAAAATGCGCAAAAGCCTCGGCTCGAAGCGAAAAGAACTTTCCGACGACCACATTGCCGAAATCACCCGCCTGTTCGGAGAATTCATCGAAGCCAAAAAGGACGGCAAACCCATCAGCCGAATTTTCAAGACGACCGACTTTGGATACCGCACCATTACCGTGGAACGTCCGTTGCGCGATCAATCGGGGAAACTGGTGCTTGGAGAAAAAGGCAAACTCAAGGGCAAACCTCAACCAGACGCGAGCCTGCGCGACACTGAAAACGTTCCGCTTTCTGAAGATGTAGACGCCTACTTTAAACGCGAAGTCCTTCCCCACGCGCCAGATGCCTGGATTGACCACGAAAAAACCAAAGTCGGCTATGAAATTCCCTTCAACCGGCATTTCTACGTGTTTGAGCCGCCGCGTTCACTGGCCGAAATTGATGCCGACCTCAAAGCCTGCACTGATCGAATTCTGAAAATGATCGGGGGTTTGTCGGCATGAGTGAGCTTACTCCACCCAAACCTGATTTGTATCAAAGCATCCGTGAAATCCTGGTTACTGCCCGTGGACAGGTTCAACGCACGATCAATGAAACGATGGTGCAGGCGTACTGGCACATTGGACGGTTGATTGTGGAAGATGAGCAAGGCGGTGAATCCCGTGCCGAATATGGTAAACAGGTCTTACAGGCTATTTCAGATCGGTTGGCAAACGAGTTTGGGGCGGGATACTCGGTCACCAATCTCAGACTGTTTCGGCAGTTTTATCTGGCTTTTCCAATTCATCACACACTGTGTGATGAATTCGGGAAAATTCGCCTGAGCTGGTCGCATTACCGAACTGTCATGCGAGTCGCGGATCCCAAAGCCCGAAACTGGTACCTGTCTGAGGCGACCCGCGAACAATGGAGTGTCCGCGCCCTGGATCGGCAGATCAGTACGCTTTTTTATGAACGACTGCTCTCCAGCCAGGACAAGGAAGGCGTTTCGGCGGAAGCCTCCAGCCTGATTGCCTCCCAGTCTCCCAACGACCCGCGCGACTTCATCCGCGACCCGTATGTACTCGAATTCCTCGGCGCGCAACCCGGCGCGAGCCTCTATGAAAAAGACCTGGAACAAGGACTACTCAACCAGCTTCAGCAGTTCCTGTTGGAACTCGGCAAAGGGTTTGCCTTTGTAGCGCGCCAAAAACACCTCTCCGTTGAAGGCGAAGACTGTTTCATTGATCTGGTGTTTTACAACTTCCTGCTCAAATGCTTTGTGCTCATTGACCTTAAAGTTGGCAAACTCAGTCATCAGGATGTCGGGCAAATGGATATGTATGTTCGCGTTTTTGAAGAACAGTACCGCGCTGAGAGCGACAACCCTACGCTCGGGCTAATTCTCTGCTCCGAACGCAACGCCGCCGTAGCTAAATATTCGCTCCTCGCCGACAGTCCGCAACTCTTCGCCAGCAAATACCGCCTCGTTCTACCGACCGAAGCCGAACTCCAGGCCGAACTTGAACGCGACCGCGCCTTGCTTGAAGCACACCAACCCAGTCAGGAGGATGCGAAATGAGTTTTCCGCGATATGAGAGCTACAAAGATTCTGGGGTAGAGTGGTTGGGAGAGGTGCCAGAGCATTGGAAAGTGAAACGGCTTGGTTATTTCTTCAGTGAAAGACGGGAAAAAGTAAGTGATAAGGATTATGAACCGCTGTCAGTGACGAAAAAAGGGATACTTCCACAACTTGAAACTGCTGCAAAGACTGATGATGGAGACAATCGGAAAAAGGTATGTACAGGTGATTTTGTAATTAACAGTCGATCTGACCGAAAAGGATCCTCAGGTATGGCTAAACAAGATGGTTCAGTATCCTTAATAAATATAGTGCTCCAGCCATATGAGGAAATGACCATCAATTTTGCTCACTACCTCTTTAGGAGTTTGCTGTTTCAGGAAGAGTTTTATAGATATGGAAAAGGAATTGTTGCAGATCTTTGGTCCACAAATTTTTCCGAGATGCGTTCCATTTTACTTGCACCCCCACCAATTGAAGAACAATCCACCATTGCGGCCTTCCTCGACTTCGAAACCGCCCAAATTGACGCCCTCATTGCTGAACAGCAAAAACTGATTGCGTTGCTCAAGGAAAAGCGGCAGGCCGTCATTTCACACGCTGTCACCAAGGGGCTTGATACAACCGTACCAATGAAGGATTCCGGCATTGAATGGCTGGGAGAGGTGCCGGAGCTTTGGGAAGTTACAACTTTCCGACGAATTCTGAAAAAGCTTGAACAGGGTTGGAGTCCACAATCTGAAGATCGTGAATCCCAAGAACATGAATGGGCAGTTATAAAATTGAGTGCTGTTAAAAAGGGATTTTTCTATCAAACTGAGCATAAAGTCATTCCCGAGGAAGCAATTATCCCTGAAGAGTTTGAAATTCAATCAGGTGACCTTCTGCTCACGCGAGGAAATACACCTGAGTTGGTTGGCGATGTTTGTTTTGTACGAGAAACAAGAACTAGGCTTCTCATGTCTGATTTGGTTTACCGTTTAGTGGTTAATTTGAAAACAGCATTTCCGCTCTATCTGGCTTATTGGCTGCTTTCTGATGCTGGCCGATGTCAAATTGTCAGCGATGCTCGTGGGTCAAGCTCATCAATGGTGAAAATCTCACAAGGCCATATCTTAAATTGGGTTTGTTTTCTCCCTCCAAAACAGGAACAATCCACCATTGCTGCCTATCTCGACTCAGAAACCACCAAAATCGACGAACTGATAGCCGAAGCCCAGCGCGGGATTGAGCTGCTGAAAGAACGCCGTTCGGCTCTGATTTCGGCTGCCGTGACAGGCAAAATTGATGTGCGCGGATGGACGCCACCGGAGGCCGTATGAGCCTGCACAAAGAAATTGCTTTCGAGAATGACATTTGCGCCCACCTGTCAGCCCACGGCTGGCTTTATGCCGAAGGTGATGCCACTGGCTATGATCGCGCACGGGCGTTGTTTCCGTCCGATGTCGTGGCCTGGGTGCAGGCGACCCAGCCCAAAGCCTGGGAAACCCTGACCAAAAATCACGGGGCAACGGCGGAAACGGTGCTGCTTGATCGGATTCGGAAACATTTGGACGACCGGGGAACGCTAGAGGTGCTCCGGCGGGGGGTGGAACTGATCGGATTGAGGCAACCGCTGCAACTGGCCCAATTCAAACCGGCGCTGGGGATGAACCCGGAATTGCAAGCGAAGTATGCCGCCAACCGGCTGCGAGTGGTGCGGCAGGTGCGCTATTCGGTCCACAATGAAAACACAATTGACCTGGTGCTGTTCCTCAATGGCATCCCCGTGGCCACGGTTGAACTCAAAAGCGACTTCACCCAATCAGTTGAAGATGCGGTGGATCAATATCGCTTTGACCGCCAGCCGAAACCGAAGGGCCAAAGCACGGCTGAACCGCTGTTGGATTTTCCTCGCGGGGCACTGGTTCATTTCGCCGTGAGCAACAGCGAAGTGCGGATGTCCACCCGGTTGCAGGGATCGGCCACAACCTTTTTGCCATTTAACCAGGGTGATACCGGCGGAGCTGGAAACCCGGTCAACCCGAATGGCCACCGAACCGCCTACCTCTGGGAAGTTGTTTGGGAGCGTGAAAGCTGGCTGGAAATCATCGGGCGTTATTTTGTCACCAAGCGCGATAAAAAGAAGACCATTACCAATGTCGTTTTTCCCCGCTATCACCAGTTGGACGCAACTCGAAAACTCGTCGCGGCGGTACTGGCCGAAGGCGCGGGCCAAAAATACCTCATTCAGCATTCAGCCGGGTCGGGCAAGACCAATTCGATTGCCTGGACAGCGCATTTCCTGGCGGACTTGCACAATGCCGAACACCAGAAACTCTTTGACACCGTGTTGGTGGTGAGTGATCGGACGGTGCTCGATGCGCAGTTGCAGGAAGCCGTGTTTGACTTTGAGCGCACAGCAGGGGTGGTGTCGGTGATCAAGGGCGAACAAAGCAGCAAAAGCGGAGAACTCGCCACGGCGCTCCAGGCTGGCAAAAAGATCGTGGTTTGTACCATTCAAACCTTTCCTTTTGCACTGAAAGAAGTTCAGGCGCTGGCGGCAACCGAAGGCAAACGCTTTGCCGTGATTGCCGACGAAGCCCACAGCTCACAAACCGGCGAAGCCGCCAGCAAGCTCAAGGAAGTTCTGAGCGCTGAGGAACTGGAATCACTGGCCGATGGTGGTGAAGTCAGTACCGAAGACCTGCTGGCAGCCCAGATGACAGCACGGGCAAGCGTAGCGGGGGTGACGTATGTGGCTTTTACGGCAACGCCCAAAGCCAAGACGCTGGAACTCTTTGGCCGCCGTCCACAACCCGACCAACCGGCTGGACCAGATAACCTTCCAGCGCCGTTCCACCTGTATTCAATGCGGCAGGCAATTGAAGAAGGATTCATTCTCGATGTGCTCAAGAATTACACGTCTTACAAACTGGCCTATAAATTAGCTCATGGCGGTCAAGAACTGGATGAACACCAGGTTGAACGAAGCAAAGCACTCAAGGACATTATGCGTTGGGTGCGGCTGCATCCGTACAACATCAGCCAGAAAGTTCAGATCACGGTTGAACATTTCCGCGAAACCGTGTCTCCCCTGCTCAACGGCCTGGCGAAAGCCATGGTGGTGGTCGGCAGCCGGGTTGAGGCAGTTCGGTGGAAACTGGCGATAGACCGGTATATTCGGGATCAAAATTACCCAATCGGCACGATGGTGGCTTTTTCAGGTGAAGTCAACGATGAGGAATCCGGCCCCGATCCGTTCACCGAAACCAGCAAACTGCTCAACCCAAACCTGAAAGGTCGAAACATCCGCGATGCCTTTGCCGGAACTGAGTATCAAATTCTCCTGGTGGCAAACAAGTTTCAAACTGGTTTCGATCAGCCGCTGTTGTGTGGAATGTATGTTGATAAACGGTTGGCGGGACTTCAGGCCGTGCAGACGCTCTCACGGCTGAACCGCGCACATCCCGGCAAGGACACAACTTACATTTTGGATTTCGTCAACGACCCGGAGGAGATTCTGGCGGCGTTCAAAATTTACTATGAAGCGGCGGAGCTGGCGGGTGTCACCGATCCGAACCTGGTTTATGACCTGCGCGCCAGGCTCGACACGTCGGGTTATTACGATGATCACGAAATTGAACGGGTCGTAACGGTTGAAATGAATCCAAAAGCAAGTCAAAGCGAACTTTCAGCCGCTCTGGAACCGGTCGCTGACCGGTTGCTGAAACGCTACAAAGCGGCCACCCAGGCTCTGGATGCCGCCAAAGCAACAGCGTCCGCGGGTGCTGCCCAGGATGCGAAAAACGAAATCGAGGAATTGATTCTGTTCAAGCGCAATCTGGGAGGCTTCATCCGGATCTATTCCTTTTTGTCGCAGATTTTTGATTATGGAAACACGGCCCTTGAAAAACGGGCTATTTTCTTCAAACGGTTGCTGCCGCTGCTTGAATTTGGGAGGGAGCGCGAAGGTGTGGACCTTTCCAAAGTCGTGCTCACTCACCACAAGCTCAAAAACCTGGGAAATCGTAATTTGTTATTGTCGTCCGGGGAAGCTGGAAAATTGCAGCCGCTGACCGAAGCTGGCACTGCCGAAGTCCAGGAAAAGCAAAAAGCCTTATTGAACGAAATCATTGCCCAGTTGAATGAAATCTTTGAAGGTGACGTCTCAGAGAGTGATCAACTGGTGTATGTTAACCATGCGCTCAAAGGAAAACTTCTGCAATCAGCAACCCTGGTTCAACAGGCAAAGAACAACACCAAAGAACAGTTTTCCAATTCACCAGACCTTGTTCCAGCGCTCGTGGATGCCATCATGGATGAACTAAACACACATGCCATAATGAGCACACAGGCCCTCAAATCGGAAAAGACCCGGCTTGGAATCCTTAACCTGTTGCTTGGGCCATTGCAACTTTATGAAGCCTTGCGCTCGCACCGTGAGGGAGCAAGCAAGATTGACTGAGGATTCAAAACGATCAAACACAGTGAGTACCCAGTCAACAGACCCAGTCTTCAAGGATTAAGTTTGAGTCGTGTACCCACGACACCATGCTTGCTGAATGACTCCTTTGGTGGATTGGATGAAGTTAGTTCGCGACTTCGGTTTTAGGTTTTTTCTCAAACACCTGGACATTGGGTTCCAATAAGACGAACCCAGAAGCCGATGGTGATCCGATTTTCCCAGTTAGAACCGCAACCCAACCGTGTTCTGCTTTTTCGTTAATTTCTTCAATCTTCTTAAACATTTTAGGTTTGAGTGCTACTTCCACCTGGAGGCCATCGGCTTCAATCACAAATTGACGCCATTGATTCGCCAAGATCTGGGGTTCAGGAAGATGATTGATTTTGACAACGGCTTCGAGTTTTCCAAGTATAGGCATTCGCTAAATTCTCCATGTTGTTCAGCTCACCCCAGGTGAGTGATGAGCAAAAGTGTGTGGTTAATGACCAAAAATGGGGGTGGTCACAAGTTTGAGTGGTAATGGTAAAAAGGTTGGACCCTCCACACCCTTCAGCCCAGGACGCCTTCGGCGGCTAGGAATCCTCCCCCTCCCAACCCTCCCCAGAGGGGAGGGCTTTAGGCGGACGGCGCTCCGCGCCGAGCAAACCGACCCCGGCCTTGACTTCGGCAGCCCCTTCGGCTGTCGCCGACGAAGACCGCCTAAAGACGCGCTGCGCGCGGCGGCCTCCGTCGTCTTTGAGCCTGGCTGCCGGTCAAGGCGCTGCGCTCGAAGACTCGCTTCGCCCGCTACGCGGCGGAGTCGGGTCAGTTCCCCCCCCGCCCCCAGGGGAGCGCCTCTGAGTCCCGCCTATTTTTGCAAATTCGATTTGGGCTTGCGACCACGTTTTGCCGCCGGTTTCGATTGACCGAACTTCGATTTTACTAAATTCCGTGCTGCCCCAGGCAGTTGTAGGTACCGGCGGATCTCAGGTTCTATTGCCTGTTGTAGCCACTCCTCAGCCGACGGTATCAGACCATGTTTCGCGAACTCATCCGCTTCCAGCCAGATTGCAGGATCCCCTTCAACTGAAATAGAGAATACCCGCGGCCCCTGTTTCGTCTCCATTCTGGATTTCACTGAGATCGATAACCTCTGTAGAACGCTCTCAGATCGAACCTCGATCACCTCATCTTTCGACTTATCAAACAGATTAGACATCGCATCACCTCTGAAAATTAGGATAGCGGACTATAGCATTGAGCCACAAATTTTCCTATTGCCCTGATGCTAATATGCCGGTAAAATCTGGATTCAATTCACACACTACCCCCTTTGGGGTCTGCAAATTATAGGAAACACATTTGTAGAACGGATGTAGACACTGTCGGATGATGCAAAATTTCCGAAAATACAACTTAAAATACAGTTGTAGATTTAGATAATCTAATGATGGAGGAACTTTAAAATGTCTGATGAATTGCGAGTCCAAATTTCAGATAAGGTATTGTTAAGTAGAATTAATTCATTTTGCCTGTCAACTGGAAAATCAAGACCTGATTTTTTTACAGATGTAATATCTGATTATCTCAAAATTCAAAAATTGATGGAAGACTATGGGATAGATTTTAATGGCCTTATATCATGTGTAGAAACTTATGAACAAATTCGATTGTCAAGTGAGGAAATATTGACAGAGCTGAAAAAAATCAGTGATCAATGTGATCAGTCGTCGATTAAACAGTTATTATTAGAGATAAAACAAAATAGTGATCGACAAGATAATCAATCATCAGATATTAAATTAGAAATTAGTGATGAATTTTTTGACAGAATTAAGAATCATTTTAATGATTTAGCCAGAGAATTTTATAATATTTCGAGTAAAAATTTTTCTGCAATTAATGAAAAAATCGAGAATCAGAAGTTGGCTATTTCTCAAATTAAAGAAAAAATGAAACCTGTAATAGTTGAGAAAAAATCAGATTTCTTTGAGCTTTTTAGTTTAACTTCTCTAAAGTTTTTAGTGACCTGGATAATTATAATCACTGCTTTAGGATATACTGCCTGGATTAATGTAAAAAATTCAATTGATGATATTGAAAATAAACATTTTCAACGATATGAATCTGTTTATGCAAGGAGTGAACGATGGTTTTATTTTTTAATGGTTAATGATCTAGATAACGATTTTAACGATAAGATTGATGCTGAAATAAAACTTTGGAGTGAACTAAATGATCAAGGGAAACGGCAAGAGGTGTGCAAAAAAAGTGTGGTCTTAATGCGAAAAGAGGTTAAGAAGAAATGATTTCAATTTCTGTGGCGTCACAAAAATATTTTGAAGATGAATTTGGAGAAGCACAGGAAATGTACTTGAGAAAAGGAGTTCGAGGTGTCTCAGGTAAAGTTGTTGGGGAATTAGGTAGAAAATTCGGATTGAGCGGTAATTTAACAAGTGAGCAGTATCAGCGAATTTGTCGTGGGCAGCACCCACAGACAGGCGAGCAGTTAGTCCGACCAAACAAACAAACGCCGTACCTGAACAAAAAGGGCGAGCAAGTGAAAGCTTCTGAGCATCGGCCAGGGTGGGATCTCACGATTAGCGCACCCAAATCAGTCAGCCTGCTGGCACTGTATGGAAAAAACACTGAGGTTTTAGCCGCGCATCGCAAAGCGGTTAGCCGGGCTTTAGAAGAAGTGGAATGGTTCATTCAGGCAAAAATGGGGAATACCCGAGCCCCAATTGCCACCGGCAATATGCTGGCGGTACTTTTTGAGCACGACACAGCCAGGCCAGTTGATGGCTTTGTTGCCCCCCAGCTCCACACCCATTGTTTTATTATGAATATGACATCTGATGAAAATGGGCAGGTTCGAGCCCTGGAAACAGGCGAGATATACCGGGCACAGCACTATCTGACAACCGTCTACCGATCAGTTTTGGCCCACGAATTGATCGAACTTGGGTTTGAGATCGACCAGGGTCGAAATGGGGCATTTAATGTGAAAGGGTTCACCGAGGAATTCTTGGAGGCGATGTCGCCTCGATCAAAGGAACGCGACGAACAATTAAAAAAAATGGGGCTCGAGTACTCCGCCAAACGCGCCGAATACGCAATTTTAACCAACCGGCAGAAAAAAGCGGATTTAACGGAGGAAGAAATCCGGGATCAATGGGGGCAAGTCGTCGCGAAATTTGGTTTTGAGCCGGAACAGGTCATAGAGAAGGCACTTGAGACCCGAAAAACGTTGTGGCGGCGGCCTGACATGGATCCGAAAACGCGGAGTGAGCTGATTGCTGGTCATTGTCAGTCAGCAATGGCAAAAATCATGGAAAGAACGGCGGTGGCCACCGAAACGGAAGTTTTGGCCGAAATTCTCAAACAGGATATTGGCTTGATTGGCTTGGATGAGGCCAAGCAGACGATTGGAAAACAGATTGGAAAATCGTTGATTCAGGTAGCAAACCGACGAAATCGCATCCAGGCAGGCATTACAACACCAGAAATGCTCCGAATGGAATCCGAGGTGGTCGCGATGATCAAAGCTGGTCAGCGTGGTAGGTGTCAGCCGATTGCGAATCGCGATCAAACTCGCGAGCGGATTCGCCGTGTTGAGTTGCAGCAGCAAATTTTATCAGGGAATTCGAATTTCGCCCTGACGAAAAGTCAGGCGAATGTTGTCGAAGAAGTTTTGGCGTCCAGTCACCAAATTCTTGGCGTGGAGGGGAAAGCCGGAACGGGAAAAACAACAATCCTTCAGGTTATTTCAGGGCAGGCGAAAATGGCAGACTATCGAATGGTTGGTTTGGCTCCAACAGGTCGTGCCACTCAGATATTGACTGAAGCTGGGCTTCAGTCCGAAACGATTCAAGGATTTCTGGCAAAAACTGATTCCCCAACCTTCCAGAAACGATTTTTTGTGATCGATGAGGCCAGCTTATTGGCAACTGGACAACTTCACCAATTCCTGAACCGATTGAGCCCACTGGATAGAGTTTTGCTGATCGGTGATCGAAAGCAACACCTTGGAGTGGAAGCAGGAGATCCTTTTTCCTATGCAATCGAAAACGGACTGAAAACATTTAATCTGGATGAAATCATCAGGCAAACCAACCCCAAATTAAAAACGGCAGTCGCCCATCTGTCAGAAGGGCGGATTCAACAAGGTCTTGAGATTTTAAGTGAGTCAAACTCGATAGTTGAAGACGGTGACCGGGAAAAGCGGTTGTCAAAAATGCTCACGGAATTCCTTTTATCACCCGAAACCACATTGATGGTGTCGCCTGATAACACCACACGAAAACAACTCAACGAGCTAGCCCATAACCAGTTGAAACGAGGCCGAGGCCAACCTGACCAGGTGACCCTGGATGTTCTGGTTTCCGATGGTGATTTGGTAAACAGCGAACGCATGAAGGCGAGAAATTACCAGGTCAACCAGATTCTGAGATACGGTTTCGATAACAAATATTTTAAAGCTGGTCAGTACGCAAAAATCATAGCTCTTGATAAAGAGAAAAATTTGTTATCAGTGAAAGTTGAAGACGGAAATTTAATAACATATGACCCTCGCCAGGTGTCTGGTGTTGAGCTGTACCACGAAGAACGACGGGAATTTGTGACCGGGGATCGGGTACAAATCACTCGACAGGACAAATTAAAATCGTTGACAAACCGCCAAATTGGTACCATCGAGCAAATGCAGGATGGAAAAATCGCAATCAAGTTCGAAGGGAAAAAAAAGCAGGTTGTAACTTTTGATCAAAGCGAAATTCGGCATATCGACTATGGTTATTGCCTGACATCCCATAGCAGTCAGGGTGAAACGTTTGACCGAGTGCTGGTTCACGCCGACACGCAACAGCGATCCACCTTGCTCAACGAGCGAATGGCCTATGTTGCCATCAGCCGCGCCCGACGTGAAGCGAAAATCTTCACTGATGACCTG
The DNA here is from genome assembly GCA_964639175.1 of uncultured Clostridia bacterium. GTDB lineage: Bacteria > Acidobacteriota > Blastocatellia > Chloracidobacteriales > Chloracidobacteriaceae > JACQXX01. The sequence continues at coordinate 14,353 of CAZXCE010000012.1, read as the reverse complement.
GACGAACTGCCCTCAGTCATGGAGCGAGCATTTGGAAAACAAAGTGCCCTGGAATCATTTGAAAAACGCCGGCCAGGAATGGACTTGTTTTCACTCCGAACATTGAAAAAATCACAAAGGAAAGCGGTTGAGTTTGAACGGGAGCATCCTCAGCCAACAATACAATCAGAAAAACGTGCGCCCTCAACTCAAATCTCAAAAAAAGTTGAGCCTGTGCCTGAAAAATCAATTGATACCCAGATTTTAAAAGAAACGGATAATGCAGTGAAGAACTATATAAAGGTGACTTTAGTTGTTGAAAAACCTGAAGTTAACCTTTATAATAACCAGATACAGCAAAAACAGGGGGAGGGGGTGCAAATTGACAATTCTCCAACACCGGAACAACCTGGACCACGGCGGAGAATTCGTTAATGGCACGGTTTTTGCAGTGCAGGATATGGGCAAAAACCCCATTCCAAAATTATGTTTGAGGGCAGATTATGCGAAACAGAACGAATTTTAATTGGCGATACACGCAACGGGGCCGGGGCACTCCATATACGCTCATATGCATCGTGCTACTGTTCGTAACGTTTTTGATTATCGCATCGGCATTGATGGCGGCGTCGGCGATAAAAACAAATTTAGAGGTTTCCAGGCAGCAAAAACGTATTGCGTGCGAGGATTTTTCGCTCGCGATTCAGCCGACACTCACAAATGCCGCACGCAACCTGGTTGTGCGACACACGCTGGGTGTCCAAAACGCCTGGAACAACGAATTGAAATCGAAAAACCAGGATTTCCCCAAAAAACCGACGGTTCGGGACATCACCGATTTTATTGCCAAACACTACCCGGCGCTCTACCCGATCACCCTCCACGGCTCAACCCTGGCATATGGGCAGGAAAAAATCTTCAGGGAGCAGTTGGAACTGCTCCATGGTGATGCGCTGGTGCGGATTGATTTCGATTCACTCCGACTGGCCAGCCAGCCGCGAGCTGGTAACCTGGAATTTGTCGCCGAGTTTTCGGCCTATATTCCGTACACAATTCGGTATTTGAAAAATCCATTGCCCGCAAATCGGGAATATCTGACAGTCCTCGGTAGCGCCTGGTACCCAACCAACCTGCCCGACATAAAACCGGTAAAAGCCGACAAAACTGATAACCCGGGAAAAACCCCACCAACCCGGACCAATGCTGACGGAAATGACGGCGGCGGCAAACCCACCCAACTCGACGCACTAAAAAAATCGCCGACATATTATCGAACCGTCGAATTTAAATTTGAGGTCAGATTCGCGGTTCCACGCAAGGACGATCCAATTATTAATCCACCGCCACCAGTTATCCGGCCTGGAACACCAGGTGGAGCACCAGCCACGACGGGGAACTGTTCTTTCACGGTGAAGTGTTACACACAGGGAGGAGGCTCCTGCACACAATGGGTTGTTGAGGACTGTAATGGAAATCCAGTGAGTGCGATTTTTGATAGTCAGGCACTGGCACAGGAGGTCGCTGATGACCTAAACGCCGGCGAGGAAATTGGACAGGACTTAGCTGATAATCCTACTCAATGGACTCACATGTTTGGATCGAGTTGTGATGGGAGTGGTGGCGATCCTAAATGCCAGGTTTGGGTTCCGGTTGATATTCCTGTTAATCAGGAAATTGCCACTGGGGACTATGGGGTTGATCCAGAGGCCCCTCCTGGAACTGAGCCACCTGTTGATCACTTGGGAATTGACGATAATAGCAATCTACGGGATCTAACATTTGTGTTTCATCCATATGCGGCATTTGCCGCAGACGTGCCATTTGTTATGGGACCACCAAAATATAAACGAACTTCCTGGCAATGACGGTTTGAAAATACGGAGCTGGTGTCAGGTAGGATTTGGCACCAGCTCTTCTTCGGAGGCAACAAACCCATGTCTTATCGCTTGATTGCTTTTCTGATTTCATTATCCGTGATTTTCTTCATTTTGGCGCACTTTACACAATCTCCAACCGTTGCTTCAAAGACAGATCAGTTGGGAGCATCAATGCTCGAATCAGAATTCAACCAAAAATTAATCATTGATGTCTATGAAGCCATGATGCATCTTGACCAGCGAGGAGGAGATTGGGATCAGTTCGATCAGGAGTATTTCAAACCGGCTTGTGACGCCAACGGGATATCCGGAACGTTCCAAGAACGACGGCAAACCATTGAAACTATTGCTAAACACATAATCAATAATAAGGTTCGTGAAGATCTCTCAAAAAAACCTGAGACCAATTTCCAAAAACAAACCGAAGAGGGGTTTTTGGAAAATTATCCGCAACCACTCCCGGAATCGGCCTATGTGAATTTACCTGAAGTTGTTGTCACCAGCACTCGTAGCGAAGGTCCTGGGAGTTTCTCAGATGCTCTTGAGATTGTAAATCGGGACGGAGGAGGGCAAAAAATTGTTTTCCGGATTCCAGAGACAGACATTGGGTATGATCGGAATGCTAAAGTTTGGGTCATTGAAGTACCCCAGCATCTTTTTATTTTCTCCAACAAAAATCTGATTGATGGTTTTAGCCAGACCCAGTTTGCCGGTGATCGAAATCCCAACGGACCGGAAATCGTTCTTTTGAACAGCATCCCAGGGAATCTGGATTTTGTTAGATTCAATGGAGAATTGGTTTTTATTGCTTCAACTATCCACATTTATGGTTGTAACCAAAATTGGATACGAGGTCTTGGATTTCTCAAGCAACTATCAGGTCAATTTGGCCAAGGAGGACTTGGAGTTTCTGGGGAGGGGAGTGGGGATCAGGTTATAGCTGCCGGAAATAAACTAACTGATAACGTCATTGGGTATGAACCTGATGGATTAACATACAATAACCGAGGGAATGACCTGTATATTGATAACGATGCTATCAATTCATTAGTTGAGAATAATAGAATCTGCGATAGTTTTTGGCCTGTTGAGATAAATGGAACAACATTGGGTATCGAATTACCTCAGGGGAATATTCTCCGAAAGAACTTTATTGGTACTGACCAAACCGGCACTAAGCGAACACAAGTATCAGTCTATAACGCAAATCAAAACACCACTTACCCGCTTGCATCTATAGTTTTTCAAAATTATCAACATAACAACATTATTGAAGACAACATTATCGCCGGATCCAGAGCTGGGGGTATTGGTCAATACAACTACTTTGAAGGGCAAATGCCCATTGGCAATATCATCAGAAACAATCGAATAGGCATTGGAGCCAATGGTGAAAATATCGCCCCTCCCCTGCCAGCTCAGTTTCCCGAAAACTTAGGACAACCAGGTGTGGATGATCCTGGATTCTTTGCCAGTGGTATTTTTGTCAACAAGGGCGATCAGGTTTACGGCAACATCATTCAAGGCTTCGGAATTTCAGGAATCCACATTCGTGACTGGTCTGGATTTGCCAACCCGGACCGCAATGCCCAAACCGTGGTTCGAGACAACATCATTCTCAATTCGCAGGTGGGAATCCAGGTGGGTGGCATCACCGCACCGACCTTCATCACCAATAACCGAATTGAAAACTGCTCCAAAGGCGGCATTGTGGTTTGCAACAGCACCCGTCATCCCCAAAGCATTTTCAGGTACGGGGGCACCAATCGTGAGGATGATGCTGAGAGCCGGGTCAATGTTCCAACCGAGAATGTCATGATTTCGCAGAACCAGTTTGTGAACGTTGGAGGACCTGGAATTGCACTCACTTCATTTACCCGAAGTGTGGTGGATCCCGATGGCGGATATCAGCCAAACCTGCGCACCATTGAAGACCCGGCTGGCCCAAACCGCTATCAGCCGTCAGCTCAATTGAGGAAGGCTGAGAGAAAAACGGATGGCAGTGTGGTTCTGACTGGAACTGCCACCTCACCAGGGACACTGGAAATCTATGCCTCAATTCGACCAGCCCTGATCCAGGCTCCAGCAACCGACCCGATGGCTTACGGCCTCGGCCAATTTCTGGTCAGTACCCCGGTTTCGCTGGGAGAGTTCACGGTAACGGTTCCATCAAGCCAGGCTCAGAACCGGGATGCCTTCACCGCGACGATCACCGTTGGCCGCAACACATCCGAGTTTGCCCGAACGATTGGTTTCTCAAACCCTGATCCCGATCCAGACACTCAAAAACCGGTGGTTCAGGTCTTGACGCCGGTCTCAGGACTAACCGTGGAAAGTCAGGTTGGTGCCCAGATCGCCGTGACCTGGACTTCCAGCGACAACATTGGTGTCACCGAGCAATCCGTTACTCTTCAAGGAAAACGTCAGGGAGTGCTGTTTGACCAGGCCATTGCCACTGGATTACCCGCCGCGACCGCCAGTTTCCAGGTTTCGATTGTGGAAAACGATGCTTTCACAGAAGGCTCGGTGCTCATCGCGGCGATTGATGCTGCTGGAAACCGGGGCGAAGGCCGATCCGGATTGTTCACCGTGGTTCAACCACCACCGCCAGTTGATACCGTCCCGCCGGTTGTCACCCAGGTTCAGCTCTCCAAAGCCAGGGTCAAACGCAAGAAAGACCCAAACCTGACCCTGTCCTGGACCTCCAGCGACAACACCGCCGTCACCAGTCACGATGTCCTGTACGCGACTGACGGCGGGGCCTTTTCAACAACCGTGGTGACTGGGCTGGCTGGAACTCAACAGCAATTCATCTGGACCCTTCCCTCAACACTTCCCAAAACCAAAATTGCCCGAGTTAAAGTTATTGCTCGCGATGCGGCTGGAAATACTGGTGAGGCAATCAGCACCAGTTTTGTTGTGAAATAATTGATGAAAACTGATTATTGGCACAAAAATTGCAGAGGTTTTGGAGCAGGAAATCCACATTAAATTCGAGAAATTGCCATGCACACCTGTAAAAATCATCGCACTCAAACAGGAATGACAGTCCTAGAAATTTTGATTGCTTTATTCCTGGCCAGTTTGGTCCTCGGCCTCGTTTTTGGTGCATTCAATGTGTATCAAAAATTCCGTATCATTTCAGAGAGCAAAAATAACCTATACCTGAACACCGAAATTCTCCGCGAGGTTGTCACACATGACATCGCTAATGCCTGCTCCGGATTAAATGAAATATCCTTGAATACACTGGCAGTTAGAGATGTTTCAACAAATAAATCCCAACCAGCAATTTTCCTAACTGATACCGGTGACTCGCTAACGATTGTCGAAAACAACAGCCAGGGCCGCGGACAAATTGAAATTTCAAACGGATCGAAATTTATCGTTTCGCGGGTTGTTCCGGAAAAATGGCTGGTTTTGAATATTAACGATTTGGTGTTGGTTTTCGATGGAATTGGGACACCTGCATTTTGCCGGCTCACGTCGAAACCCAGGATGGCCACCCTGGGCGATCTCCAGGGCCAAACGACCGCGTTTTTGTGGCCTGACCGAACAATTGTCATCGAATTAGCGCCCACCGAGTGTTTCGGGATCGGATCAATTACGCCGTCAATCCCGTCGCGAGGGCAGGTTTTTGCGGTTAACCAGATCATTCGATACGAAATTAAATCCAACAATCTAATTCGCCACGAAATTGCCAATTGCGGAAATTCGGCACCTCGCCCCACTCAGGATTTTGGGACTGGGTACAATTTTTCCCAAATCCGATTTCAATATTTAACCTCAACTGGGGCATCAAATACGCTACCCACAAATCCGACAACGGTTACAGGGGTTCGATTATTCGGAAGCGTTGTGGATCCCACAACTAAATTAACGGAGGAAATCAATTATGAAATCGCGATTGATTCGTGGCGATTTAGGGATTAGCCGTGGGTTTTCAATGACAGAATTGTTGTTAGTTTTAGCATTGCTAATGCTGATTTCAGCATTTTCGATGGCTATCACAACCTATTTCCGGCAAAATCGATTTCGTGCCCAACAGGCCGCTGAAAGTGTGGCCACGGCTATTGGTACAGCGCGGAAAAATGCGTGGGTTGGTATCGAATCCGAAAATGACCGAACCGTCAAAATCGCTGATATAGCAGTGGGATCCGGAGTGCGGTTCCTGCCCCAACTGGCCGAGTCTGAGATTCCAGGGATCCCAATGTTGGACCCAACGAAACCATTAATTTTTGAACCCCAAACGGGAAAAATTCCGAACAACCAGTGGGGGGCCATCATCATTCACGACGACCAAACACAAACTAGCGTCGCGTTGGTGATCCAATCAGGTCTAGGACCAATCAAAAAATACATCCGCTATTCGGGTCAAAATCAATTTCAACCTGTTGTAAACAATGTATATTAGGGGGATTTATGCGAAAATCAATCCGGCGAAAAAAATTAGGGTTCACACTCCTCGAGGTTTTGATATCAATCATCATCCTGATGACAGCGTTGGTTATGATTGGAACTCACATTTCCAATATCCAAAAAATCACAGAATCAACCTATTCGTCCACAACGATGAATCGGATTTCGACGCCGCTTGCAGATGATTTTTTTCGAACGTCCAAAAATCCCACGGGAAAAGGCAATGTGCAATTCAACGCCGAGGGAACCCCGCTGACAGCCTCGAATTCAACCAGGCCACGGCCAGATATTCCGACCGGTACCACGGGTAGCCGTTGGGATTGGAACGCGTCAATAATTAATCAAAAAACTATTGGTGCGAATTTCACAATTGTGTTGGTTTCGGATAAAAAAGGCCGGGTGGCGGCGTTTGCAAAACCAACAAAAAAATAACGTAATTATTTGGAAAAATTATGTTTACCGAAAAATTGACTAAAAAAGCGAAAATCTATTTGATTACAGTTGTAGTGGTAGAACTGTTTAGTGCGTGCCTTGCAATTTACATCATTTTCCATCCGCACGAAACTTTGGCCAGAGCTTCATCCGTGACTGGGATTGCAAAAATTTCAAATGAGCACCTACCTGCGGCCCAAAAAATTGCCGATCAGGTCAGCAAACAAAGAATCAAAAGCACGCAATCCCCTTATTTATTAGATGTTTACGTTGACGTACACGGGAAAGTGTACGCAAGGGAGTTTGAAGGCAGTCGTGTAATTTTGAATGAAGATCCAGACTTTGATAACAGTAAGAGGTTACTCGGAGTCATTCACTTTGTTCAACTCCCGCTAAATAAAACAGCAGCAACCGTCATGTTAACTGATGATCTAGAAAAAACTTTAGGGCAGACAATAACTATTTATACAGAAAAAAATTAAGCCCTGTCGTTTTTGAGGCGACGGAGGCGCTTCGCGCCAAGGGTTTTTCGAACTTCAGCCCCAAAGGGGAACACCTCTGAGTACCAAACATCTGCACGGATTGACGACAATAAAATTAAGAATTAAAGTCTTTATTTTCATTGATATAATATATATTTAATAAATTTTATTAAACTTTGTTAAAGTCCACCCATCAGGCTGCCGCCTGGAGACGTTGATACGCAGCATTGATGAGTTTGGTCATTGCCTCAGCTTTGAGCTGAAGCCGTGGATTGTGAGCGAATCGGTCTGGATGCCAGACCTCAATCAAATCCCGGTACGCTTGCTTGAGTTGTGTTGAACCAGTTGATGGTGTGAGTCCAAATAGATCCCAATCATCAGTAACGGTGTGAGGTAAACTTGGGAGCGCCTGTTGGTGGGTACGGTTGTTCTTCGCCTGGCTGAACCGACGAGAGAAAAAAGCAAACTCCTCAAATCGTGCTTCCAACTTGTATCCCCGACGTTCCAACCGACGCCCTGTTTCAGCCCACAACTCAATCGGACAAAACCAAACCCGGATCCCAGGTACCCAGCCACCTGTCTGAAAAACAGCTTGGCTAGCTCGCCGAGCATAATCAGCCCGTGCCTCACGAAGCGCCTGTTTCACATCGACTACCACTTGTGAGTCATATTCGAATTTGATCGCTACACCTTGGCCGCGCTCTGGCACTTCCCCGACGAAATAAGCGATGACCATAACTGACCCTCCATCTGAGCTGTCATCTGAAAACTCCTTCCAAATAGCAACTTTAGCAGTTTAAACATCACTTTGTTGCCACGACAAGTTATTGCCAAATGGTTTTGGGTCAAATCTGGTTTCCCAGAACCAAGTTATTGGGCGGGTTTGCCCGTCAGTGGAGACACAACACCGTTTCCATGGTTTTTCCACCAGTACCAAATTGTGGAATGAGCAATTGGAAACCCCCGCTCCTTACATATCCTTGAAATATCGCGAAACGAATAGCCTTTCTCCAATAACCGCTTGATAGCTGGACCAATGTCGTCCAGTTTTGATTTGTAGTATTTTGGCCGCGACCGCCGACTTTTTCCCAATCCGCTGACCGTTTTTTGGTTTTCCATGTCAACTAAAAGCTCCCCGAAGATTTAGAATTCTGCTCATTCCCCAATCACTTACTGTGCCATTGTGTGCCAGTTAGTTAAAAACAGGCTAAAACGCTCATTTTTTTCCTGTCTATATTGAGATGTGAACCAACCAAAGTAGCTTTGACACCTGCTTAACAGGTGTCGAATGTTGTTCGAGGAGCGTTTGATCAGCGTTCGATGGGTGTTCAATGGGTGTTCAATGAGTGTTCGAAATTCATTTCTCAAAGGTGGCGCTTCGCGCCAAAGCTTTTTTCGAACTTCGGCCTTGACTTCGGCTACTCGGCGCTTCGCGCCGACGAAGACCGAACAACAAAAAACGTTGATTCGGCCTTCGTCGTCACTTCAGCTTAGCAGCCGGTCAAGGCTCTACGCTCGAAGACTCGCTTCGCCCGCTACGCGGCGAGTTCGAACCAGATCCCCCCTCCGCCCCCAAAGGGGGAACACCTCTGAATCCCGAACCTTGCTCAACCGGTTTTTCCCTATCACCTAATAGCCAATAATAACCAAAAGCTTTGTTTTCAAAGAGATAATGGTTATTTAATAAATTTTAATAAATTTTATTAAGATTATTCAATGGGTGGGCGACCCGCTCGCACATGAGGCAGTTTTCCCAGCGCCTGGACCAAGTTGGCATCGTTCATTCCAATCAATGCGTGGATCCCTGCCCGGACAATTTGCGATTTACTCACTGGCAAGCCTTGTTCAAGGGCTCGATCCATCAGTTTCTGGATCAGTTCATGTTCAGAGGTCAGTAATGAGAAACTGTCAGGCCGAACCCGTTCACGTTTCAACTTCGGCTTTGCAACGGGCGCCGCGACGATGGATTTGAGTTTGTCTGAAATTTTCTTTGGCACTATTTTTCTTCTCCTTCAGTTTTTTTCTGGTCAAACAGAGCCAGGATTTCATTGGTCAAACCTTCGACCTCAGCAATCGCCTGGCTTGCTCGTGAGCCAAAGTCATGGACTGTACCGCCAAAAACCGCAGACTGGCGGTACACCGTTCGGTGGCCGATCCGGGTCTCAAAAACTGAAATCCCGAACTCATTGAGAGCGTGAAGAACTTCATGCGCCAGCGTGGTAGTTTCCTGAAACTGGTTGATCACCAGCCGAGCTTGAAGATCTTCATTGACAGCCTGGACATCCTGGATGACTTCGCGGATTCCCACAGCTCCCCAAAGATCCAGCGGACTTGGAATAACCGGTACAATAGCCAAATGGGAAACCCGAAGCGCACTACGAGGCACTGGTGAATCAGACGCGGGTGGGCAATCCACCAGGATGAAATCAAAATACCCAAGCTGTTTCTTAATTTCGCGATCTATGCGGGAGCCGGCAGCGGCCAGGTTTACCACCGGCACCGGAAATGGTTTTTCGTCTGCCGCAGCAGACCACTGGACAGCCGAAGCCTGAGGATCTCCGTCAACCACCAAAACCTGGAACTGGCGGAGCGCCAGTGCCCCAGCCAATTGCATTGTGATCGTTGATTTCCCCGCACCACCTTTGCGAGTTGTAACCGTAATGATTTTAGCGTTTTGCATAACTATATAAAATTTTCATAAATTTTCATAAATTTTATGAATCTTATGGATTTTAAGATTGATCGGCAAGTGTTATTTGCACCAGGTGTGCAAAAGACGACTCATCTATCTTGGAACTAGGCTTTTCTTAGGTAGGGTCTTTTTTGAGCCGGGTCAGGCTCAGGTTCCAACTTGAGGCGGGCAAAGAAATATTCCAGATCGTGGTCAAGTACTGAAACGATGTATTCCAGGTATTCCACGGTCAAGGCGGTTTCACCGCGCTCGATGTTACCCATATAAGCACGAGGAACGCCAGCCACCAAGGCAAACGCTTCTTGAGTGTATCCAGCGTCGCGCCGAAGAGAGCGAATGAGTTGACCGATTTTTCTGGCAAGGAGTGGATTGTTCACAGCGCGCAACCATACGGATGCACCTGTTAAAAATCCACCTACTAAAATAGCACCTGTTATAGCAGGTTTTTTTGAAAAGTGTTTATATATAAAGGAAACTCGTTCTATTATATTAGAAAATCAGTGTGCTGGATTCGTACCGATTGGAGATAATTTGACTCGTCGAAATCATCAATCACTGTAAAATCCTACAGATTTTTTTACAAATTTGTTTTTATGGAGGGTTATGGCACGGTTTTTGCTGGAAGGAATTAGCCCATCGCGCCAAAATGGGCCCGCCGTTCAGGTTGATTTCCGACCCGAACGCGCGTTATCGTAGCACCAACTTTTGTTTCACGGTTAAGCGGGGTTACCGATTAAATACCCTAAAAACAGCAAGGCCACCATCAGCCAAAGCTTTGGCGAGACAAAGCTGATGATGACCTTATTACCGTTAGCAAGGGGTACCCCCCCCGACAAGCTTAGATTATGAATTTACAGTCGGATCGTCAACCTCAATTGACAAATTTGTCGGATCTAACTTTGTCGGGAACCCCTGCTAACGGCAACGGAGGTTCCCGTGGTTTACAGCGATGGCCCCCTGGTGGATTTGTCCGTCCGGTTGGAAAATGAAGTCCGGATGAAGGAATTCCGTGATTTGTTCGCGAGAACTTGGGACAAAGGGTATATCCTTCAACATCCAGACAGGGACTGGCGGTTTAAGGGCAAACCCGTATCGGACCCACTGCTAAGGGCGCACCTGAAAGGGCAGTATTGGGTGGGTGTGCCAGCAAACTGGCGTGTCCAGTTTGCCGTGGTGGATTTTGACCGTCCGACAGAGCACGTCATCCAAACGACAATCGAACGACTCAAACTGAGCAAAGGACAGTACCTGCTCATGACCAGCCCGTCATGGTGGGACAAGAAAAGTTGTCACCTTTACATTCCAGTTGAATACAAAGGAAAGCCACCAACCTGCAACCTGAGCTTGGCGGCCATTGGAGCGGTCATTGATCCACAACTTGAACTCTACCCACAACCCAAAAAATGCTTTCGCCTTCCGCTTGGACGGAAACAGTACCCAATTGGAACTGACGGTTTCCCGATGGGCTGGCTGGATTGGAAAGCGAGTTTGGACGAACTCCTGAGTCTTGAACCATTGGCGCTTGAATCCCTTCCTTTTTCACCAAAACTTCCATTCCCGGAACCAACACCAGACTATTCCAGAGTTCCACAGTTCCCGCGACACTCCGAGATGGGTGACCTGTGGCGCGAGGGTTTGCAGGATGTCGGTTCACGGCATGCCACACTGAAGTGCCTGGCCGTCTGGTTTTACCGCCGAAATGTGCCACCTGACTTGGCTATAGACCATTTGGTAGACTGGCAGTTGAAAAAGAGCAATGGGTTTTCAGACCTGGTCAAGCGTGGAGACCGTGGTGTGTTACGGGCAGAGACGGAGCGGATCGTGAACTGGTTTTATGAACACATCCCCGCCTGGCCGGACTCAACGCACAATTTGGACGCGGCGGTATCGGCCAGTGATGTGATTCAAGGGGCGCAGCTTTTCCCCGGCGATGTGGTCAACCAGAAACGCTGGTTTTCCCTGTGCCGGTACTATCGGCCACGCCGACGGCACGGCTGGGTGTATTGCGGTTGGGAGCAATGGAGGGACGGGATCCACTGGGACAACGTGGAATTGTTCCAACAAACCCTGGAACAGAAGGGCGTGGCTGAGCTTCGCCGAACCCATCGGCACGTTGAAGGTCGGCCCGACTTGAGTTTTAGCCGGATGGTGAGAATCAAACTGGACAGGCATCACGATGTTCCGTTGGAAACCGATGGCCGGAACATTACCGAATTTTACACGGCGGTGAGGGACCTTTGCCCAACAGTAAATGACGCAGTGAGCCTCACCGGCATTGCCAAACAGCGATTTTCCCAGGCCAAAAAGCGCCAAAAGTCTGATAACTGCTTTGAATTCAATTGTGTCCGCAATGGAGCGGTATAAGATTACGGTTATCGGTCTCAGACCGCAACCATTGAATTTAAGGTGGTACTGCTTGGTTTTCTCCGGCGCTGACGCACTGCGTCAAATTGCCCTGTTTTTGGAAGGAAAAGGTGTATGGAAATCACCAGAGAAATCGGGTATTTCCCAATCACGGTCCCATACGATGAGGACAACCCGTCGCTCAATTTTGACTATATCTGAGTAATGATATATAATGACGACATAGGATAACTCCTTATGTTCACAAGTTTGGCATTAAAGGTGTAATCAAACTGGCTTAGAGTCGTCACTGACTAATACTCTCAGCTTAGAAAATAGGAAATTACATGATTCAACTCAGTCCTGGATTGAGTTGGCACTTTAACACTTCTGACTATGTCCAGAATTTAGCCTTGGACGGAGAAAAACAATGACAATCACCCTTCAACTCAGTCAACGGTGGATATGCGGCTCCCAAATTGGGAAGGGGGGCTTCGGTCAGGTATTTGAGGTACAAGGTGAGAACGACCAGATCGCGGCAGCCAAATTAATTCCAAAACAACCAGGCGCAGACCGTGAATTGCTCTTCGATAATCTATCAGGAGTTCGTAATGTGGTGCCCGTAATTGATCACGGTGAATGGAATAATCATTGGGTTTTGGTAATGCCGCGAGCCGAAAAATCCCTGCGAGAGCACCTCACCAAACACGGATCCTTAACACCGGAAGAAACTGCGGTGATATTGAATGATCTGGTAACCGCCTTGGTTGATCTTCAGGGTAAAGTTGTTCACCGTGATATCAAACCAGATAATGTATTGTTTCTTAACAGTCACTGGTGTTTCTCAGATTTTGGGATCGCTCGCTACGCAGAAGCATCAACCGCTCCTGACACTCATAAATACAAATGGACAAAACAATACAATCCACCTGAACGGTGGCGTGATGAACGCGCTACTACAGCATCAGATATTTATTCACTCGGAGTGATGGCATTTGAGATGCTGTCAGGACATCGGCCATTCCAAGGACCAGATTTTCGCACTCAGCACCTAAAGGAAAACCCACCTCGACTGACTGCGTGTCCGCCACCCCTTGCAAGTCTTGTGGCACAATGCCTATTTAAGGCTGCTGAGAGCCGGCCTACGGCAGCGAACCTCTTAAATCAACTTGGGTGCATGTTCCAACTCTCCTCACCAGGGGCCAGTCTCCTTCAAGTAGCCAATCAAGCGCAGGTTTATCAGATTTCGAATGAAACCGCACGTCTATCGGCAGCTCATTCTAAGGCAGAATGGCAAAAGGAAGTTTTTGCTTCAGCAAACCAAGCTTTTGAGATGATAGTTGATCGGTTTAGCCAAGGGATCCGTGAAAACGCTCCAGCCGCAATTTGGCAATCAATAAATCCGACAAGCATTTCAATAAAATTGGGTGTAGCAACTCTCACGCTGGATACCATAGAAAAATCAAGGGAAACCGTATGGGGATCATATAAACCTCGATTTCAGGTTATAGCCCACACCAGGATTAGTGTGAAATTTCCACCTAACCGATTTCAATATGAGGGGAGGAGTCATTCCCTATGGTTTTGCGATGCTCAAGAAGATAAAGTCTTTCGCTGGTATGAAACGGCATTTATGTGCTCTCCGCTCTTGGCCAAAAGAGGGCGGCAGAATCCATTTGCTCTGCCACCGGGTGAAGATACTGGAAAAGCTTTGAGCCCTATGATTGCTGGGTACGATGTTGCTTGGCCGTTCACCCCGCTTGAGCCTGGTAATGAAACCGACTTTCTAGACCGATGGATGACTTGGTTTGCCCAGGCAACTCAGGGTGAGTTGTATAATCCTTCTTCAATGCCAGAACTCTCCGTAAGAGGATCATGGCGGGAATAATGGGTAGTCGGTTAAAAGGATAATGGGTGTTTTTGCATTTCCCCCGAAAAGGTGTATTCCAAAGGCGAATGGGTAGAATGTGTTTTATTAATTGAAGGACTAAAAGGTTCGGTAAAAAACCTCCTCTCTGCGTGCTTTTGACTGGATTTGGTGGACGTGCAGCGACCCCGAACCTGGAAAAGTAGGTGACTCGAGTGTTGTGTTTTAGATTTACCCCCGACCAGGAGTAGGGTAAAAAGGA
>CAZXCE010000011.1:0-37626 GCA_964639175.1 uncultured Clostridia bacterium | reverse complement strand
GGGTTCAGGGTTCAGGGTTCAGGGTTCAGGGTTCAGGGTTCAGGGTTTTCGAATCTTTAGTCCTTTTGTTTTTCTTGTCTTTTTCTCAAAGACCCGAAACCCGATTCCTTATGTTCTCTCTGAGCCTTTAACAGGCTATAATCCCCTCACCGACGACAGCAACTCAGACGATCTAACCTGAAATCAATCAGTTACGAGTAAATCACACTCTCACTTTTCCTACTTGTTACTCACTACTCATTCTAATACCAACCAGCAATGAAGTTTTTGTATTAGAAAACAGTCAAGTAATTCAATCAAATAAACTTAGCGAACTACTGACTACAAACTGGTATAATTTCCTATGTCCCGCAAAGAATTTGTTCACCTGCATTTGCACTCTGACTTCAGCCTTCTCGATGGTGCAATTCAGCACGATGCCCTGGCTGAACACGCCTCCAAACTTGGATTTTCGGCGATGGCCGCCACCGACCACGGCAATATGTTTGGGGCAATGTCCTTTTACAACTCCATGAAAAAACAGAATGTGCGCCCCATCATCGGCATGGAAGCCTATGTGGCCCGTGGCTCGATGCACGAACGAGGCGCGAACACTGAAGGAGAAAAAGGAACCAATCACCTCATTCTGCTGGCGAAAAATCAGACTGGATATGAAAACCTGGTCATCCTGACGTCATTGGCCTACACCAAAGGGTATTACTATAAACCCCGGATGGATAAGGAGTTACTGAGCAAGCACAGCGAAGGACTGGTGGCGTTGTCAGCCTGTATGTCCGGCGTTCCAGCATCGCTTATCTTGCGGGATAAAATGGATCGGGCGGTGTGTGAGGTTGGCGAGTATCAGGAAATTTTCGGCAAAGGAAATTATTTTCTTGAACTCCAATGCCATGACGGCTTTGAAGAACAGCAATCGCGCGTCAATGCCGGGCTCACTGAAATTGCCCGAAAACTCGACGTGCCGCTGGTGGTGACCAACGATGCCCATTTTCTGACCCGCGATGATTTTCGTGCCCATCAGGCGCTGCTGTGTCTGCAAACTGGCAAGACGATTGATCAGGCCACGATGCACTATAGCCCGACGCACTATGTCCGAAGCGCCGAGGAAATGTGGCATCTCTTTGAGAATCAAAATGTTGAAGCACTTCGCAACACGATGAAAATTGCGGAGATGTGTCAGTTTGGGTTTCCAAAAGCCAAAATGCACCTGCCGGAATATCCGGTCCCCGAAGGCTTCACGATTGACAGCTACTTTGAAAAAGTCGCCCGTGAAGGACTTGAAAGCCGACTCCACGAATTAGCTCCACTTCATGCCCGCGGAGAGTTGAAATACAGTGTCGAACAATATCGGACACGGCTCGACCATGAAATTGCCACCATCAAGAAGATGGGCTTTTGCGGATACTTTCTCATCGTCTGGGATTTTATTCGATATGCACGAGATAACGGCATCCCCGTGGGTCCCGGAAGAGGGTCGGCGGCAGGCGCGATAGTCGCCTATGCGATGCGCATCACGGATATTGACCCCCTCCAGTTTGAGCTCCTGTTTGAACGCTTTCTTAATCCGGAACGCGTTTCGATGCCCGATATTGACGTGGATTTTTGTGTCCGTGGACGCGGTCAGGTGATTGATTATGTTGGCAATTTCTATGGGCGGGAAAACGTCTCGCAAATCGTCACCTTTGGGACGATGGCTTCGCGGGCAGCGATTAAAGACGTCGGACGGGTGCTCGATATTCCCTACGCCGAAGTCGAAAAAATTGCCAAAATGATTCCGCCGCCACAGCGCGGACGCAACGTTCCAATTGGCGAAGCTTTAAAAACGGTCCCAGAACTCAAGACGGCCTATGAAAAAGACACGCGGATTCGCGAAATGCTCAATCTCGCCCAGCGTCTGGAAGGGTGTTCGCGGCATTCGTCCATTCACGCCGCCGGAGTGGTGATCTCGCCACGACCGGTCTATGAACTGGTACCGGTCTTCAAAACCAAAGCGAAAGATAAAGAACGCGGTGAAATTGACGTCCTTGCCACCCAGTACAACATGAACGACCTCGAAAAGGCCGGCATGTTGAAGATGGACTTTCTGGGACTGACGACGCTCACCATCATCAATGATTGCCTGGAAAACATTAAGCGCGAACACGGCCAGTCACCCAACCTCAACGAAATCCCGCTGGATGATCCGGCAGCCTTGCGTCTGTTTGCCGACGGCGAAACCGAAGCGATTTTCCAGTTTGAAGGTGACGGAATTAAAGAAATCACCCGCCGACTGAAACCCGAGAGCCTGGAAGACATCATTGCCCTCAATGCCTTGTACCGACCCGGCCCGCTTGATTCAGGAATGGTTGATGATTATATCGAGCGGCGCCATGGCCGGAAAAAAGTCCGATATGACTTTCCCGAACTCAAAGATATTTTGGGAAATACCTTCGGCGTGTGTGTTGCCGGAGACACGCTGGTTCTGGATGCTCACTCTGGAAAACGAGTTCGCATTGATGAACTGGAGTCCCAAATCGGCACTTTTTATGTTCAAGGTGTTGATCAGAATCTCAATTCTCAGATCGGGCGCGTCACTCATTTCTTTGACAATGGGCTGCGTGAGGTCGTTGAATTGAAATTGCGCAATGGCTCATGTGTCAAAGTCACCCCAGATCATCAAGTCCTGACAGAAACTGGCTGGCGTCAGGTAAAAGATCTACAAGTCAATGACTTTATTGCCACTCCGCATCGTTTGATGGTGGCCGATGAGCAAGACTACAATCGCCAAAAACTGCGCGTGCTGGCCTACCTTATTGCCGATGGTTCACTGAGTTCAACCGCGTGCTGTGATTTTGTGTCAAAAGATGAAGCCCTGCTTCAGGAATTCCAGAAGTGTGTTCAGGCGTTTGAACGCGTTGAAACCAGGACACTTCAACAATTGCGCGGGGTGACACGTGTTGGAGTTGTTGGAGCACAGAAAAAATACTACCACGAACCAAATGACGTGCTGGCCTACCTGCGGGACCTGGGGCTGAAGTTTCGAACCGGGGGCTGCCGATCAGATCAAAAGTTTGTTCCGGACTTTGTGTTTGGACTGAATTCAGAGTGCATTGGCTTCTTCCTGGCTTCGTTGTGGGATTGCGATGGCCATTTAGGCCCCAAGCTCTATCACTACAAAACAATTTCGCATCAACTTGCCCTTGACGTTCAAACGCTCCTCCTGCGACTAGGCATTCATTCAGTTATTTATGAGTCGGTCTATGAAGCCGAAAAACGAAAATCTGAGCCAATCACCGCCTACCAGGTGACAGTTTACAACCTTCATCTCTTCCGAGAGCTTGTTGGACCCTTCCTGGTGTCTAAATCATTTCCTCCAGCACCTTCAATCAGTACTGAATCCAGAGATTCAGTATCCCGGCAGATTTTCTTAACCGAACTTGAGCAAACGTGGAATCGATCCTGGAAAAGCCTGGAGCGGGAATATGACTTTTCCGTCCAACATTTGCGTCCTAAAAATAGAGCGATTCCCCGCATTTCCATTAATGCCATCTGTAGCGTGATTGATCCACTAAACCTTCCTCAAACCCAGACCAATCTCAAAGTTCGCTGGGAAGAAATTGTTTCAATTCAACCAGCCGGAACAGAGCAAGTTTATGACATCACGGTTGAGGGGATTCACAACTTCGTCGGTAACAACATCGTGCTCCACAATTGCACTTATCAGGAGCAGATCATGGCGATTTTCCAGAAACTGGCTGGATATTCGCTCGGAGAAGCCGACCTGGTTCGACGCGCCATGGGGAAGAAAAAGCGCGAGGAACTCGATGCACACAAGGCCAAATTCTTTCAACAGGCTGAAGATCGCGGTCACGACCGGGGAAAACTCGAAAAGCTGTGGCAATCGCTCGAAGGGTTTGCGGACTATGCGTTCAATAAATGTCTGGTCGGTGATTCACCGATTGTGGATGCCGATACAGGTCAGGTGGTGACGATAGCTCAAATCGCCGCAAAGGGAGTCCCAACATCCCACACGTTTAGTTTTGATGGACACCAGATCATCGTCAACGAGATCATCGAAGCCTTTGAAACCGGCGAAAAAGAAGTTGTTGAGCTAGAGCTTGAAAACGGACGCACCCTGCGTTGTACCCCTGACCATAAATTCTTCACGGATCAAGGGTATCTTCCATTACACGACATTCTTGACAAAAGTCTGGAGGTTTACTTTTCAGAAGAGGTGGAAGCCTTCACCGCCAGCAGTCTGGAGGCACCTGGTCAATACCCTCAAAATCGAGTCACGATCCGCTTGAAGAAGATGAAACTGGTGCGGGTAGATCCGTCGGGGACGGAAAAAACCTACAACATGACCATGCGTGGGCCACACCACAACTACTTCACAAATGGGATTCTGACGGCTAACAGTCACTCAGCCTGCTATGGGGTCCTGGCATATCAGACAGCCTACCTGAAAGCCTACTATCCAGCGCACTTCTGGGCTGCCGTTCTGTCAAACGAATTAAACAACACTGACAAGGTGGCCAAATACATCGAACGCGCCCGCGCTCAAGGAATTGAAATCCTGCCGCCGGATGTCAACCTCAGTTATCACGGGTTTACTTCAACTGAGAAAACAATCCGGTTTGGGCTGATGGCGATTAAAGGCATCGGCGAATCAGCCGTGGATGCCATTGTCGAAGCCCGCAAAGATGGCCCATTTACGTCAATTTATGATCTGGCCAAACGGGTTGACAGCCGGGCACTCAACCGACGTGTGCTGGAAAGCCTGATCAAATCGGGAGGGCTCGACGAACATCCCGGTACTCGCGCCCAGAAATTTGCGGCGATTGAAAGCGTGATGGAAAGCGGCGCCCGGGCGCAACGCGACGCCCAGAGCGGTCAAGTCTCGCTTTTTGGAATGCTCGAAGCCGAGATGGAAGCCGATGCCGATGCCACCCTGCCGGATGTTCCATCGTGGTCACAACAGGAGCAACTGGCCGGAGAAAAAGCCACGCTGGGCTTCTATATCACCGGCCATCCACTGGCCAGCTATCGCGAATTGCTCGGGACGTTTTCCAACGTCAGCTATGAAACACTCAATAAATGCCAACCCAACCAGACCATCAAAATGGGTGGAATGGTGGTTGGCTATGTGGTGAAAAACACGAAGAAAGGTGACCGGTTCTGCGTCTTTTCGCTCGAAGATGAACTGGGCTCAATCGAGGTCATTGCCTGGCCGGAAACCTTTAAACGCATCAGCGGCAAAATTAGTGATACCCAAGCAGTGCTTGTAACTGGTAGGATTGAATTTACTGACGATGGTCCTTCGAAAATCATTGCCGATGACGTTGAGCCACTCGCCGGCCTCCGGGAACGCTCCGCTTCGCTGCTGACCTTCTACTTCCGGTCAGGCAGTATCACCGCTGAAAAAGTTGACCAACTTCGCAGCCTGTTTGATCGCCACCGGGGTGATTGCCAGATTAGCTTTGAGGTTCAGTTACCAACCGGAGATATTGCCTGTGTGCGCCCAAATCAGTTTGTGCGTGTCAAATCCAGCCCGGAACTCCTTCATGCGGTTCAGAACCTGTGTGCCGGATGTGAGGTTCGAATTAGTTAAACGATCAGTGGCCGGAAATGAAGTGTGAAGCAAGCTTTTTGTTGACCCACAAAGACTTCGTTCATTCTTCATTCTTTATTCTTATTCAAGGATCATCCTGACCATGACCAGGCCAAATTCACCCACGCCTCACCGCCAGTTGACCAGGTTTGTCTTTCACACGTGCCCGGTGTTGATCCTGGTGGTGATGTGTGTAACTGGAATCAGCAGCTCTTTGGCTCAAGCTATGGCACACCAAAACACTCCCTCTGCAGTTCCCAAGGTACGGCCAACTGATGTTGAATCAGTTGATGCCATCATCAAAACGCTCTATGAGGTTATTTCAGGCCCCGCCGGTCAAACACGTGACTGGGACCGATTCCGGTCGCTGCTGCACCCATCGGCCAGATTGATTCCAACCAATCCAACCCCGACTGGCGGCAGCGAAGCCCATGCCTATGATGGCGAAGGCTATATTCAACGAGCCTCGGCCTATTTTGAAAAAAGCGGCTTTTACGAGCGCGAAATTGCCCGGAAAAGCGAGCACTTCGGAAATATCGTGCAGGTGTTTAGCACTTATGAATCCCTGCATTCACCGCAGGACGCGAAACCCTTTGCTCGCGGCATTAACAGCATTCAACTACTCAAAGATGGGAACCGATGGTGGGTGATGACGGTTTTTTGGGACACCGAACGACCTGACAACCCGATTCCAGAAGCCTATCTCCCGAAATCAAAAACCAGGTAACGTTGGAGGAATGATTGGCGTGTCGCTGCTTGAACTCGAAGCTGAACCGAAAAAGGCTGAACCGTCGCAATTTCGAAAAGTTCTAATCGTGGTGGGTATGGTGATTCTGATTCTGGCGGGCGTTGGGGTCTTGTGGAGCGAGTACCAAACCAAACAAGACCGTCTCCAGCGTTCAGCCAACTTGCTCCGGGCCGGGAATCCTGAGTTTGAAGCCTATGTCAAAGGGCAAAAAGTCGTTGTGACTGAAATGGAAACCTCGGAATCAAGCAGCATGATCGAGTTTGTCTATGAACTCACCTGTCAGATTGAAAATCGGGGGGATCGGACGATTGAAGCCATCGAATTACGCGGATTTATCTATGATTGGGAAGATAAACCTTCGCGCGAAATTTATCGCTATCCGTTGCCCAGCAAGGAACTTCCCAAACTTGGCCCCAACCAGAAGCTCAAGGTCCGGATGTCAATTGACGGTGTCAAGGATAATAGTTATGTCAAAAATGGACTGATTGAGATTCGGGGCCTGCGTTTTGCCCGTTGAGAATCTGGAAACGTACGCTTTCGATTGAAAAATGGCGGTGCAATTTAGTAGTTTTCACAAACCCCATCTGGTGACCACACTTGCACTCTCAGCCTCAACCCAATCACATTGAAGATCAACACGGATTCACTTTCGCTGTCCTGCCCACATCACTTCACTTGAGGAGTACCGTTTATGAGCGAAACTGAGCAACAGACCCGGCGACTCGACCAACTTTCTGTCGATCTGGACAGCGAAGGGCATTTTGCCACCTTAATTATGTTTAAGGAAAAAAAGGTCTTTTCGCACGTCACGCTGGAAGAAGAAACCACGCTCATTGGCCGCAATCCAGACTGCACCATCACACTCGGGGCGGATACTGAAGCCTCACGTCATCATGCCCAGGTGCGGCTCAGCACCAACATCAATGGATTACATCAATACTGGCTCAGTGACCTGGGAAGCACCAACGGCACCCACTTAAACGGGAAACGACTCGCACCCCATCAAGAAACCTTGCTCCGCGACGGAGACAAGTTCATCATTGGTCAACACCTGTTCAAATTTGCGTTGCTCGATCAATCAAATGAAAAGTTCCTGACCGGGAACCTGACTCAGGTCAGTCTTTTTGATCTCATTCAAATCATTGAAAACAATCGCCTGACCTGTATCTGTATTGTTCGTGGTCAAAATGAGATTGGAAAACTGTATTTTAATCTGGGCCAGATTGTCGGTTGTGAAATCAGTGAAACCCAGGGATTAGAAGCGTTCCGAAAACTGGTTGAAATCCAGGAAGGGTTTTTTGAGGTTGAAAAACACGACCAGGAATTCCCGGTCACACTTGAAGCCACCAGCAATATGAATCTGGTGCTTGACACGCTCCGTGAACTGGATGAAGAACATGCTGAACTTCTCAACCAGGAAACCGATGAACAAGCAATTCCAAATGAAATGTTTGATACCGCCAGTACGGGCTTGCCAGAAAATGAAGCGATGAGGGAAACACACCTCTCGGAATCGGTACCAGTCCTTGGAATCGATCTCGAAGTGGCTCAGGAAGAACCAATAACCCAACGAGTCATACCGGCCAGTTCACTGATGCCGACGATCCGGGCATCAGCGCTCCCACCACCTGATTCGGAGCCGACAAACTCTTGAGAGATTTTCACGATCTGGACCCTGAAGTATCTTTTGATTTGCCGAAACCAGTCCACGCACGAGGCGTCCTATGAGCAACCTGGAAAAAACCCGCCGACTTGAACGCATTGTTTTAGACACGGACGAGAATAATTTTGCGACCTTAATTGTGCTCCAAAACCAGCAGGTCTATACCTCAGCCGTACTCGATTCATTGATCACCTCAATTGGACGGGATCCTGAATGTACCATCTCGCTGGCTCACGATGGGGAAGCCTCACGCCAGCACGCCCGAATCCGAATCACATTGACGGCAGATGGGAACCGACAATACATGCTGTCAGATCTGGGAAGCACCAATGGCACGTTCTTGAATGGACGCCGATTGGATGCCAACCAGGAAATGCTCCTCAACGATGGGGACAAATTTATTATTGGTCAGCATTTGTTCAAGTTTGCGGTGCTCGATCAGTCCAACGAACGGTTTATGACTGGCAATTTAAGCCAGGTCAGCCTCTTTGACCTCATTCAAGTCATTGAAAATAATAAACTCACCTGTATCCTTATCATTCGCTCACAGGGCATGGTGGGACGACTCTACTTTAACCACGGACAAATTGTTGATTGTGATCTTGATCAAAAGCGTGGTGAAGGAAAGGTGATTGACAGCGGCGTGGAGAGCAGGCACGGCCTGGATGCCTTTCGTCAATTGGCCACAATTGAAGAAGGAACATTTGAAGTTGAGAAGTACGAGTACCTGTTCCCGCAAAATATTCAGGCATCGAGCAACACCAACCTGGTGCTGGATACATTGCGAGAACTTGATGAATCCAGAGAAAAAGCACGCCAGGAGCGTGGCGAAAGTTAAGAAGCCAGGGGCGGCTCGTGGTTTCCGGACTTTTGAAAACGTTATTGGTGAAGCATAAAACACCAGGTGCTCCAATCAGCAACCAACTGATTGTAACCGGATGTTAGCCAGGGTCATCCTTATTCCCCACCCCAAGGGGATCCATTATGTTTTGTCCTTATTGCAGTACTCAAAATCGCGACAAAGCACGTTTTTGTAGTGGGTGTGGGAGAACTCTTACAGAGTCACCTTCCGGGCTCAGTTCATTGAGCGGCGGTCTGTCATCGCCAATACCACTGCGAACTTCCCTTCAGGCAACCTGGCTGCAGCCAGCATCGCGTGAAACCTCACCGGAAACATCCACACCTCATTCGCTGGCCCCGGTGACAGCGGCTTTGCCTGTGGCCAGCCCACCAGATTCAGAGGCAGGTGCCACTCGATTGGAACTGGATGTTCCCACCCTGCAAGAGCCCGTCACGGCTCCCTTCGTAGACCCGTCATCCAAACCGGCGTCCAACGAAGCACTTCGACTCTCACAGTATCCCACCCGAAATCTGGATCAGTCGAAAGAAACGCCATCGTCAACCGTTGGATTACATTCCAAACCATCAATTGATCCGTTAACCAGCCCGCTTGCCTCTCGCAAACCGCAACTCCCGACCGCCGGAACCCAGCCGTTGCCACTGGTACCGCCGTCTTCGACACCAGGAGCTGGAACTGCCTCCCTGGCAGGTAAATCTGCCCAGCCACTCTCACCCAAACCAACAACTGAAGGCACTCAACCACTCCCTTCAACAACCGCGCTGACCGGACCAGAAACAGGCACCGCTTCGCTGGTTGGGCAATCACCAACTGAAATCTTCTGGCCAGGATCTCAGGTGGTTCCGCCTCAAGATGCAACCAGTCAACTCACCAGCAGTTCGATTGACCCGGCTTCACCTGCCAGCCAGGAAACCGACTATCTGGGAAGTCGGAAAAATAAAGAAATTCCCAAGGCATTTCCGATTGGCACAGCGCCGGTTCATCCTTCGAATGAAACCCAAATTGATCACGCTCAGTTTGATCCAGTCGTGGATACGACCCAAATGCGGGCGCCCCAAACGGTTCAGCAGCGCACACCACGAAGCGTGACCAAACCCCGAGCTGCCAGTGAAGGTGTCCATGCGGCCCGACCAGGAAAAGTTAGTGGGAAGCATAAAAAACAGCCATCAGAAATTCCGCTGGCTGATCCCACTCCGTCTGTGTATGAACAACCCCCCAGAGGAGCCGCCTTGCCCACGGCCTCATCAAATCAAGCTTCAACGGATGAAGCCGACAACCAGGTCATCCAGCTTCCGATCCCATCTGAGGATCCAGCCTTGCGAAAAGGGTCACCGCAGTACCTGGTTAAGTTTTTGGAATCACCTCCGACGTCAACGCTGCAGGAAGTCCCTGGATCACCAGCTTCCTTTGAGACCAAACCAATTGCTGAAACAGCCTCTCCTGAACCTGGGAGGTTGGCTGAACCTGAGATCTCAACTGAAACCACTGAGACCAGGTTGAAACGCACCGCATCAGCACTCCACAGTAGCGGAACAACGCCACTCAACAGTGAGCGACCAGACTCTGGCACGAAACCACACGCACCGGGTCGGACCTCTGAACTCACATCCTCCTCTGTTTCCGCAATAAAACCGCGATCAACGACGCCTCCGTCTGGCGGCGCCTATCTTCCAGAAAAGTCACCTGTCCGCCAAAAACCTGGTCGAATCAGTCAAAATCAGATTCTGGCTTTGGCGGGGGCCGTGATCGGGATTCTGGCCATTGGCATTTTGATTGTCTGGTGGGCCGTTTTTTCACAGCGCCAACCGGAAACCCCACCAGTACAACCAGTCCGGCAGGCCACCCCAGTACCAGCCCCGACCGTGCCTCCAACTGGTCAACCAGCCGTACCAGCCCTTCCGCCGGATATGGTTTTGATCCCAGCCAGGGAATATCTCATTGGACGCAACAAAGGGGACGATCCAAATCTTGACACGTTTGAAACGCCACAACACAGTGTCAAATTGCAGGCATTCTTTCTGGATAAAACAGAAGTAACCAATCAGCAATATCAGGAATTTATCAAGCAAACCGGGTACAAGGCCCCGGCACAATGGACTGGAGGAACGTTTCCACCTGGCACCGAGCAATATCCAGTGACCGGGGTATCATTTGAAGAGGCTGAGGCCTATGCCCGGTGGGCGGGAAAACGACTTCCGACCGAAGAGGAATGGGAGGCTGCCGCCCACGGCGATCAGATTCGACGCTATCCCTGGGGAGATCAGTTTCAAGCTGACCGATTAAACTCAGCCCAATCCAGCTTGAAACAACCGGTGCCAGTTCATTCTTATCCGACTGGTGCCGGACCATTTGGCAATGTTGATCTGGCTGGAAATGTGTGGGAGTGGACAGCCAGTGAAGCCCGCCCCTACCCAGGCAATGCCGAAAAAATCTCTAATCCGACTCAGGAAAAACTGATGGTGATTCGCGGTGGATCATTTGAAAATAAACCGCCTGATTGTGTCACAACCTATCGGAATTGGGTCCCTGCCGCCACGCGCTATAAAGCACTTGGATTTCGCTGTGCCAGGTCGCTGTAACGCGAGTATCCTGCCCTCAAATCTCACTCATTCTCACCAAATTCAGGTGATGTGCGCCATGACTCAAGCTTCTAAAGGATTGATTTCCTGGTTGATAATTGTTGTTCAGCTTGGCTTCTGTGTGTGCCTTTTCATGGCAGGTCCAGCTCTGGCTCAAACCGTCCGCCCCAAAGGATTGGGAGATACATCAACTTCCCCCTCTTCCACCTCAACCAAACGTCGCCCTCCCAAAAAAGCACCCAGTCTTCGAACACCAACCGGTGTCATCGTTTTCTTAGGGCGCACGCCTCGCTACTATCTTGACCAGGGAAAGCAATATCTTCAGAAAGAAGACTTTGTATCAGCAAAAATTTTTTTTGATGAAGGACTGAAACGAACAGCCAGCCAACGCACAACACCCGAACTCACCGAAGAGCTTCGTCGTGGGCAACAGAAAGCATCACTTTTGACTGAAGGAGGCAGAGCAATCGAACAAAACCAGTTGAGCCAGGCGCTCAATGCCTATCAGCAAATTCTGCAGCTTGATCCAACTGACAGTTTTGCCAAACAACAGGCACTCAATGTGCTGCAACGCCAGATCGAAGCCGCCCAGAAACAGTCCAACTGGACTGAGATGATGGGTTATATTGAGCAGGCCCAGCAACTTGACCCGGCGTCAGTATCAGATGATGTCTTCATTCAGGCACTGCTTGGGCAGGCACTCGAAGCCGTTAGCCGGGATGAAAGTGCGGCTCAGGCTCTTTTTCAGCGCATTCTGACCATTGACCCAACCAATCAGGTTGCCCAACAGGGGCAAAAACAGATCGCAACCAAACAACTTCTCCGTACAGCCACCGCCGCGCTCAATCAACGTCAGTATACCGAAGCCGAAAATGCTTTCACGAAAGTACTGGCCCTGGATCCAACGAACGAAGAAGCAACTCACGGAAAAAACCTGGCAACGGCTCATCTGATCAAGCTTCGGGCTGAGGCAGCCTATCAGGAACGCGACTTTGGCCAGGCACAACAGCTTTTTCGAGATGCGGCAAGAACATTGACCGACGATGAATCGATTGTGGACCGACTTGCAGAACTTCAGATTCGGTTATCTCCCAAGCCACCGACTCAGGGAACCATCCAGCTCAAAGTTCCAGCCCAAACCAGTAGTCGAATTCAACTCCGAGGAAATCAGGCATTTGTTCTGTCTGACTCAGGCAGAGCCGAGGCGCTCACGACACTCCAGATGAGTGCCCCACTGCCATATCAGGCATTTACCATTCGGTTGACCAGTGTTTCCAACAATGGACGGGCCCGAATCCAGACGGTTCCCGCCCTGGCCAATCAGTTTCTGACCGAACTGGCAGTTGAACCCAAACTCCCTGGTGGTGGTGAAATTCAAATTGAATGTAGTTGGAAACTTACCACTCAAGGCAAAGCGCGATGGCAGGCTCAGATCGGTCCTGGTACCTATCGGTTACTCTGGCAAGGCCCGTTTGTTGATCTCAATACCATTTCGGGCACCCAACCCGCGCAGAAACCAGTGATTCAGGCATCGCTCCCGCTGCAGACCGCAGAGGTAAAAGTCAAACCAGTTGCTGGGGCCGCCAAGGTACGGCTGGTTTCACCAGGAACGTCGTTAAATTATTTTACGTCAACGATTGCGCTTGAAACGACACAGTCCACCCTGGTTGTTATCGAAGTTGAGTGGAAAATTCGCTAAATTTTGAGGGAATGAACTGAAGGAGAAAGAAGGGCTTTGTGTTTTGGGAGGAATGCGCTATAAAAAATAATGGCCGCACCGTAAACTTATCGACAGACCCCGCACGACGCTGTCGATAAGATTAGGTGCGACCCTAGAATAACATCTCGAATTTATCTAATACAACTGGCGTGCCACTCTTTCAGAACAACAGTAAGCCACGTATAATCAACAACATAACCTGCCAGGCTACTTTACTCTCAATCAAAATCTGACAAAAATCGTCACATTCTATCAGCCTCTTTTTGTCACTTCTGGTCATCTTCAGGTTTTTGTTGAGGGTGAGTGGAAATACCTTTCTCAAATCGATAGTTCTCAAGCTCAATCGCTGAAATATTCACCAATTGAAGGTCACCCACCGGCACCTGAGCCAGTTCTTCCAGGGTTAAGGGATAGTCCTGGACAGTCTGTTCAATTTCATAGTGAAGCGGGATGGCACAATAGGAACTGGTGTATTTTAAAACCACGGTAAGTTGATGATTGGGAGGATCAACAATGATTTTCACGGCCTGGGATGGCAACGCAATCCCCTGATGAACAGCCATTTGTTCAATTTGCTGATGAAGCTCTTTTAAGTTGGGATGACGTGCACCTACGGCTGAGACCAGCTTTTGACGTAGCGAATGATAGGTCAAATATTGGTGAATCAGTGTTCCGATCGCCGCCACCACAAGCAGGCAAAGCAAACTTACGGCACTTACCCACCCCACAACCCGAGGTTGAAACATAAAGCGACGACCAGCCAGCCCCTCTGTGGGGGCAGTAACCACATACAACTCCCGGCGTTTTTCACTCAGATGATGGCTATTTTCTTGATCTTCAGCGCCTGCAGGTTGAACCACCTCTGCGGAGGAAAGGGCTTCGCGTACAGGAGAAAGCATCAACGGTGCTTCTGACAAAGTGACCTTCGTCTGATCTGTGGGCAGATCAGTCAGTGGAAATTCTTCCAATACGTCCTGGAGATTCTCAGTAAATGGCAGGTACTCACTTTCAGTCTGAGTCACACCTCGTGATGTTTCGCCAACCGGAACTTCAGGTGATGGCTGGCCAATGATTTCTCGCAATACATACAGGCGGGTGTCAACTGGCTGAGGGAGCGCTTTTTCAAGAGCCAGGGCAAAATCAAGGGCTGATTCAAACCGATCTCCGGGATCTTTTGCCAGTGCCCGCATAATGCAATCGCCAATCGCAGCAGCAAGATCAGTGGCAATCGAACAAATATGCAGTGGGACTTTGGAAAGATGCTGAACCATAATGGTGGCTGGTTTTCCGGTGAAAGGGACCTGCCCGGTCAACATCTCATATGCCATAACGCCTAAACTGTAGATATCAGAGCGCATGTCAAGGTTGGTGCCGTCACACTGCTCTGGAGACATATACTGCGGAGTTCCAATCAGACTTTCAGCTTCAGATTGATAGCTTTTTCCAGTGGTGAGATCCCTGAGTTTGGCAATTCCAAAATCAAGAACTTTAATAATCTCTTCACCTTCAGAGATCTCAATCATAATGTTGTCAGGCTTCAGATCTCGATGGACAATTCCCTTTCGATGCGCAGCATGCACGGCGGCCCCAATTTGTTTCATCAAAGCGACCACCTGCTCGGGTGAGAGCACTGGTTTATGATCAAGGATATAGCGCAGTGAGTACCCGTCAACATACTCCATGACCAGATAGGGAATGCCTTCATCGGTCTTCGCAAAGTCTGTCACACCGACCACATTGACGTGTTTGAGCCGGGCGGCGGCAGTTGCCTCACGACGAAATCGCTCAAATGTTTTTGGATCATCAACCAGGTTTGAAGACAGGAGCTTAATAGCCACACATTTGTCAAACATGGTGTGGTGAGCACGATAAACCGCCCCCATACCACCCCGGCCAATGCGCTGTTCAATAAAATATTTATCTATTGTGCGGCCAACAAATGGATCGGCGGGTGCCGAAGTTCCCGGCTGGTCAGTAAAAAACAATGAATGAAATTCGGTCATGGTGATTGAAACAGCTCAGCCTGAAAGTCTGGAGGAAAGGGCTTTCAGTCATTGTCCATCAATCGCTTGAGCATCCAATCTTGGACCTCGCCATCAAAGCAATTGAAAGACTCTTGGTTACCCTGGCTGAAAAACGACACGCGGTTGCGAGTGCAATGCGGAAGCAGGTTGGAAGTACCAGCAGAAAGTACCATATCATTTAACATGGAACCTCAAATAGAGACAACCTCTTTCGCAGTATTTGCCAAAGGCCAGGAACATCTTGTTGCAGCAAAAGCGTTTCAGGATTTTGTGCTGCCGAAACCGCCACGCTCGTGGTACAGTTTATGATTCCAAACCCATAGTTTTTATGAAGGAGTAGAGAGGGATGCTGCTAACCCTGTTGTTGTTTTTAGTTGTGCTCGGTCCGATGATCTTTATCCATGAATTTGGTCACTTTGCGGTTGCCAAATTGTTGAAAATCAAAGTTGAAGTGTTTTCACTCGGATTCGGGCCCCGCCTGCTTGGGTTTAATTATGGAGATACTGATTATCGGGTTTCAGCGATCCCGCTTGGCGGATATGTCAAGATGAAGGGTGAAACGCTGGATGAAGAAATCGAGGGAACGGGTGATGAGTTTCTCTCACGTCCCAAATGGCATCGGTTTCTGGTTCTGATTGCCGGGCCAGTCATGAATATTCTCAGCGCGATTGCCATTCCGGCAGCAATGGCCATGTTTATGTTTCAATCTCCAGCCTATCTCACTCAGCCGGCTGTGGTGGGAAGTGTGGCGCTGGGATCAGCCGCTGAGAAAGCTGGGATTCAACCTGGGGATAGAATCCTTCAGATTGATGGCAAAACGAACCCTACCTGGGGACAAGTCTCTGATTCGACCATTCTGCGCCCCGATCAACCCATCTCAGTCACCGTCCAGCGCAATACCCAGCAACTTCAATTAACGTTGACGCCTTCTCGCATTCAATTTGGCCAGGAAAAGCTTGGTGATTCGGGGTTGCTCCAAAACGACCTCACTTCAATGCCAATCCAGGTCAAAGTTGTAAGCCCTGGAACTCCAGCCGAAGCTGGTGGGCTTAAACCTGGGGATAAAATTGTCAAATTCAATGGGCAGCCCGTTGTTCATTTTCATTGGTTTAAGAGTTCGGTGCGCAATTTTGAAAGTAAACCGATTGACCTCGAAGTTGATCGCAGCGGACAACTGGTGACACTGCACATCACACCGCGTCAGGAACCCCGAGGGGATGTCATGATTGGGTTTGCGCCAGAGCCAAGTTCAGTTCCGATGACGCCAATGATTACACAGAACAAATCCTTCGCGGCAGCTTTCCGCTATGCCGTTGATGAAAACATTCGGGTTCTGGTACTCACAGGTGAGGCACTTGGACAGATTTTCACCGGGCACCGGGCAGTCAAAGAAACCTTAGCCGGGCCGTTGGGGATTGCCAAAATGTCTTCAGATACCTATCAATCCCTTGGGGTTGAAGGCTTACTCAGATTGATGGCGTTGTTGAGCCTGAATCTTGGGGTCTTCAATTTGCTTCCAATTCCAGTCTTAGACGGCGGTCATATTTTCATCATTTTCCTGGAAACACTCTTTGGCTGGGTTGGATTGCAAATCACAAACGGATTTAAGGAAAAAATGATGCAGACTGGGGCTGTTCTGCTCTTTTTGTTGATGGGATATGTTATTTACATCGACGTAGCTCGATTATTTACCGAACGATCAGCCACAAAAGCAACGACCAAACCGACTGCGGTTGATACCTCACCACCACCGGCCACACCTGCCCCAACTCCCGCTCCAGGCAAGTAAATCTATTGAGTCCAACTCGATCCTGGTAAATCAGTTCGCTGGTTTACCAGGACCAGTCCCCCTCAAGTCGAAATTCTTCGCTTGACGAAACCTCCCCCCATCTGTACTCTCACGTTTTTGTCTAAAAATTCAAAAATTCGACTGACTTACCTCTTACAACTGGAGCAGATTTATCATCGGCTGGTGGCTGGTGAGTTCTTATCCAGGAGGTTTGAATTTCGAATATTGAACATTCATCATCCCAGGAAGCGAAGGATTTGGAGCTATGAAAAGAACATTCCAACCAAATAACCGGCGGCGTGCCAAAACCCATGGGTTCCGGGCCCGCATGGCTACCAAAGGTGGCCGCCTTGTTTTAAAACGGCGACGGGCGAAAGGGCGCAAACGCCTGACGGCTGCTCATTATTAAAAAGTGCTTCAGTTGAAGCACAGGTTCTTTGTTGCCGCCCCACCAGTTTGCTTTCACCTGACGGCCAGTAGAGAGATAGACTGAACGCATAAGGTGGAAGCATTGGCGTTTTTACTCGGTGCGGTTTGTACTCATCTCGAACCAGACTGATATGGGAAATCCCCTGAACCGAGAGTTGCCACTGGAGCACCCTGAAGCCGAAACAAGCACTCAGACCAACCCAACCACTGAGTGTTCACCTCTATCGACTTCCCATTCGCCACGACCAGATCAACAGTTGTTAAAGCAAGATCGCTTGCTTCGCCCAACTGAGTTCCGACGTGTCTATGATCAGGGTCTGCGGTTGCACTCTTCACTCTTTACAATTTTTGCATTGCATTCCCAGTTTCCACGGGTCCGCCTTGGGATTACCACCAGTCGGAAAATCGGAAAGGCAGTAAAACGCAACCGTTGCCGGCGGCTGGTCAGAGAGGTGTTTCGACATCAGAAAACATCTTTGCTGCCAGGGTGGGACCTGGTCGTAAATGCCAAGCAACCATTAACCAGGAGTACCTATGGACAGGTGGAAGCTGAGTTTTTACGGCTGACGAAAAAGCTCTCCACCCCAGGTGACCGTAAATAATTCACCCGCTGAAGTCGGACCGAGAATCGTAGCGCCTGGCGTTTATCACCTGATTCCGGGAAAGGTACCCAGACTTGTCAGTTAACTATTCGTCGCGATGATCTGAACAATATTGATAGGCTGGCCTGGATATGGCGCATTTTTCGGTACGATCTGGAGCAGTTGGGTTGATTCGAGCGTATCAACGCTACATCTCCCCAGCTTTGCCCCCTGCCTGCCGATTTTATCCAACCTGCTCTCAGTACACGGCTGAGGCAATCGAACGCTATGGGATTTGGCGGGGCGGATATTTGGGGCTTCGACGCTTACTCCGGTGTCATCCTTTTTGTCCTGGCGGATATGATCCGGTTCCATGAATAGATCTGTGCTTTGACACAGAGGTGTGCTGTTTTACTTCAATCCCGAATCAGCAGCACGTCAGGGGCTTTGAAAGTTTTTGATGTATGGGCGAAAAACCTCGTTATTTTCTTGCGTTGTTCCTTTCTTTTTTGGTTTTGTTGGGCTGGCAATACTTTTTTGCACCATCACCACCATCTCCCTCAAAACCAGCACTTCCTCCGACCGCTCCTCCCCAACCGGCTAACCAATCCCCCCCAGTCGCGGCTCAGCCAGCCGTAGTGAATCAGGGACCACTCCCGGCCCCAGATGTGGTTGCTGAACAATCCATCACGGTTGAAACAAAATTATGGAAAGCCGTCTTTTCTAATCGGGGTGGGGTGATGACAAGCTGGGTTCTGAAGCAGCTTCCAAATGGACGGCCCCTCAAGAACTCCCTGCATCAAGATCTTGAACTGGTCTCGGCATTCTCACGGAAACACGCGCCATCGGATAAAACTTTGGAGCTGGGTGCCCCCCTGCGTCTGGCAATCAAATCTGATACCCAGCTTGAAACAAAACTGAATTCCGTAAATTTTCGAATTGACCCACCCGTCACCGACCTCACGGTTGGTCCAGGTGAAACCAAAGAACTGGCATTTACCTATGAAGACCCATCTCAGGGGATTCAGGTTCGGAAATCACTGGTATTTAAAGGAGACGAACGAGACGGAGCTGGCTACACGTTTGACTATACTGTTGATGTCAAAAAAGGTCAGTCTCCAGTTCAGGCCAGTACTGTTTTAGGACCAAACTTTGGTGATCAGTCTGTCCACACATTTGATAGCTACCATACACCGCCACAGGCAGTTGTGGTAACAACCAAGCCATATTACCGGCCAGCGACCGATGTTCAACCTGATCAGTTTGAAAAAAATCGGTATCAGAATGTTCACTGGGCAGCACTCGCCGACCATTATTTTGCAATGGCCGTTATTCCAGAACAAAATGTACCTGAGGTCGTGCTTTCCAATCGGAAAGTGACGGAAACAGTTGATGGAACCCCAACTGAACGCGATTACGTTGCCGTTCTGATCCCACTGTTCAATGGCGTAAAAAATACATTCTACATTGGACCAAAAGATCGAAATTATCTCCTCCCCGTCAACCAGCAACTCGGAAATCGAGTTGATTTGGAAGTACTGGTTGACTACGGAATATTTTCTTTTCTGGTCCGACCGCTTGTGCCCCTGCTCGATGTTTCCGTCAAAATCCTGCATCGCTATACCAACAATTATGGGTGGGCAATTATCGCCATCACCATTATTGTGAACACCCTGCTCTTTCCACTGAAGTGGAAATCGTCAGTGGCACTCAGGAAAACAGCCGAAATTCAACCCCGGGTTAAGGAAATTCAGGACCGAATTAAAAGTCTTCCCAAAAATGATCCCCGAGTATTAGAGGGTCAACTTGAACTGGCACGACTGATGCGCGAGGGGAACCCGCTGATGGGGTGTCTGCCGCTCTTGCTGCAAATGCCGATCTTTTTTGCCTTCTTTATCTATCTTCAGATCTCAGTGGACATTCGCCAGGAACACTTTATTTCCTGGCTCAATGATTTGTCAGCACCAGATCGGCTGCATATATTGCCAATTGCGATGTGTGTCACCCAGATTGGCTCCACCCTGTTGATGCCATCACCCGCCACGGATGATCCAGCTCAAAAAATGCAGAAAACTCTCATGACCTGGGTTTTTCCGATTGTGCTCACCTACTTTTTCTTCTGGACGGCACCAAGCGGGCTGGTCCTGTACTGGATGGCTGGAAATATCATCGGTATTTCGCAACAACTGGTCATTAATAAACTGAATCCGATTCAGCCTCCGCCCGTGAACACAACCCAAAAAGCCAAAAAACCAGCCGAATCCCCAGCTTAAGGAACCCTGCCTGGTTCACCTTCACCAAATCAATTGACGGTGAACCAGCGATCCGGATGAACCGACCGTAAAGGAATCACGGACTATGACAACTCCCGATCTTGACCAACAATGCACTACATTTGCCGCCGAACTGGAAACATACCTTTCGAAAATTGTAACTCTGGGCAATTTTGAGCTTGAGGTGGGAGTATCAGTCCGGGAGCCACATCAGGTCTGGGTTAATTTTTCAGGCGAGGATGTTCCGTTGCTGCTTGGCCATAATGCAGAACTACTCAACACGCTTGAATACCTGGCCAGCCGGGTCTTTGCTCGTCATCTGCGCGGTGAAATCCGCATGCGGTTTGATGCCGGCAGTTACCGGGCTCATCGTGAACATGAACTGCGGTTAATGGCAACGGCAGCGGCTGAACGAGTAAAGCGCTTTGGCCGGCCATTTACGCTCGCGCCAATGACTTCCTTCGAACGCCGTATTATTCACACCGCCTTACTCGAAGATAAATCAGTCCGTACGGAGAGCATCGGGGATGGTGAAGAACGAAAAGTTGTGATTCACCTGGCCTGAAAAAGACCACGGCTCTCAAAGTGAAGAAGTTTGGAAGAGAAGAAACTACAAAGTTGCGATTGAGAGAGTTGAATCTGACAGAGCCCGATCCGTCACCAGGAAGAGACGAGCGACACGGCCATCAGGGTTGGGGGGAACAGTTCTGATGGTGTTCAGTATGCCCTCCCCCACCTTAACCAGGAACACCACTTACCGACCATTGGCCAGCTCCAATAATTGAGATTTCTGATGGGCAGCCAGCGCCCGCAACAAGTTTTGCCGACGCAACTGGACCTGCTCACGCGTCCGTCGCAACTCTAACAACGCCGCCTCAGACGGGTTTGGATCACGTCGCAATCGCTGTAAGGCAGTCTGACTTGCATTGCGTGCCCGAACCAGTTCAGCCATCAGCTTGGTCAAAATGGCACCGGGTGTCATCAGCGTTGATTCAGGCACTGGTTGGATTGCGGGTTTGACGGGAGAGAGTTTCCGGACTTTCAAAAAACGATTTTCGAGCAAATTTACCTTCACCATATGGTCTTCTCCTTCTTTTCTATTGTTGAGGGAATAAATCAATGCAGTTGCTTTAGGTGAAAGCAACTTGCATACCACAAGCAAAAAACGTTGAAACTACGGCTTAATTTGGAAAGAAATGTAGATTGGAGTTGATTCATTAGACGCCCGAGCACCTGTTTTGTGCCCGAAAGTTTGGCAAAATTTGCGCTGATGTGCCGGATTTCTCCGGCGTACGCTCTCAAGCTCAGGACTGATTGGTGGGTGTAACCCTTCGATACCAATACCGTAACTGCCAAAATCCGTTACACAGAGACGATCTGGCAACCGAAAAATGGAACCAGAGATTGATATGGTGGACAAAAGGTTGCTTCACTCACTGTCAATTTTTTCATTTGGACGATAAAAAACAACGGGCACTGTGATTGAATACTCAGTCACGGTGCCCTGTCTTTTTTAAATTTTAATTAAACCACAATTTAAATTTTAATTAAAAATCACTTCACATCGCCCATCATCCGCTTAATCGTTGGCGTGAGCGTGGCAAGAATGCCGGCTGCGACGAAAAGCCCCACTGCGATCCCACCATATAATGTGGTCAGTAATGGCGCGTTTGAGCCATCGTAAAACCCGGCAAGATAGCCAGCTAGCTTGTTACCAAACGCAGATGCCAAAAACCACACACCCAGCATAATCCCTAAAACCCGCGCCGGTGCCAGTTTGGTCACTGTACTCAGGCCAACCGGGCTCAAACACATTTCACCCATCACTTCCAAAAAGTAGAGCGCGACAAACCAGAGCGGGCTGATCTTCCCACTCGCGGTGAGCATAGCGGCGGGAATCATCAGTAAATACCCGCACCCAATAAATAAGAGCCCAAAAATAAATTTCACCGGGCTCGAAGGCTGCCGATCCCCTAACGCGACCCACACTTTGGAAAAAACTGGCGCCAGTAAAATCACATAAAAGGCCGTCATTGATTGCAGCCAGGAAGATGGGAATCGCCAGCCAAATATTTCAGTGCGAACCAGCTCTTTGGCAAACAGGTTCAGGCTGGTGCCTTTTTGTTCATAGGCCGCCCAGAAAAACATCGTGAACATAAAAAAGATCACAACCACCGCAATCCGCTTCCATTCAGCCGTCGTCAGGGGTTGTTTGGGAGTGGCAACCTCTTTTCCATCCACCATGGGTTTGGTTTGTCGGTTTCCAACATGAGCCACCCATTTTAATTGACTCAGAAACACGACTAACCCCACGACCATGCCAACTCCAGCAGCTCCGAATCCCCAGTGCCAGCTTGATTCCGCAGCAAACCCAAGCGATTGAATAAACTGCTTAAATCCTTGAGCCTGGGCCAAATATCCACAGACCAGTGGCGCCAGAACGGCACCAATATTGATTCCCATATAAAAAATAGAGAATCCGCTGTCCCGGCGCGGGTCATTTGGACTATACAACCCGCCGACCATGGAACTGATATTTGGCTTGAGCAACCCAGAACCAACGGCAATCAAAACCAGTCCGCCATAGAAAAAAGGCATGGACGAAAAAATCATCGCAAAATGCCCGCAGGCAATGATGATGCCACCAAGCAAGACGGCCATGCGGGCGCCAAGCAGATGATCAGCAATGAGCCCACCCGGTAAGCTCGTCAGGTAAACCGACATGGTGTAGGTGCCATAAATCGAGGCAGCGGTCTTCACATCAAACCCAAGTCCTCCCTGGGCGACCGCTGATGTCATATACAGCATGAGGATGGCACGCATCCCGTAGTAGCTAAACCGTTCCCAGAGTTCAGTAAAAAAAAGCATGGTCAATCCTTTTGGATGACCACCAAGACCCGCGGTATCACGGGCCGTATCAAAGGAAGGCTCACTGGCAGGCGTCGAGTGGGGCATTGAAGACGTACGCTCTCCTCACAAATAAATTTTGATCGCTGGTAAAAACCTGACCTGGCTATGACGATGGTTCCATTTCCCAAAAAGCTTCGCTCAAGGCAGCCGTGATGTCTGAAGCAACCATTGAGCGCATTCCCAATCTGGCAGCCGCTTTATCTCCGGCCAGGCCATGCAAATAGACGGCAATCAAGGTGGATTCCAGTGGCGAACCTGGGGACTGAGCCAGCAGACCAGCCAGCAACCCAGTCAACACATCGCCAGACCCACCCGTCGCCATTCCAGCATTCCCGGTTGGGTTGATATAGACCTCTCCATTGGGCGCCGCAATCAGGGTTCGCTGTCCCTTGAGCACAACGTGCAGATGGTGCTCAGTGGCCAGAGCGCGAACGCAATCGTGTCGGTTCCGAATCAAGGTTTTGGTTGAAAGCCCTGTCAAACGTGCCATTTCGCCGGGATGCGGCGTCAAAATCAACGGTCGCTCAGGTGTACCTTTAAGTTCCGCC
The DNA here is from genome assembly GCA_964639175.1 of uncultured Clostridia bacterium. GTDB lineage: Bacteria > Acidobacteriota > Blastocatellia > Chloracidobacteriales > Chloracidobacteriaceae > JACQXX01. The sequence goes on along the minus strand of CAZXCE010000011.1, from coordinate 13,916 downwards.
GGCCAGGGAGATAAGCAATTCAGTCCGTCAGCATCAATCACTACTGGTTTCTGGCTTTTTTCAACCATATGACGGACAAACAGTCTGACATCATCTTCTTCCGCGGAAATACCAGGCCCAATCGCCAGCACGGTTCGTTCTGCAGCCAGCTCCAAAACCTGAACAGCGGCTGATTCAGAAAAAATTCCTCGTTCAGTTTCAGCCGCCCCAAAGGTCATGACTTCTGGAAGGCAGCTTGCCACGAGCATATGTTGAGCTGACCGTGGAAGTGCCACGGTGACCAGCCCGGTTCCAGCCCGTAGCGCAGCTTCCCCAGCCAGTGCCGCGGCGCCGGTTTTCCCACGCGCCCCAGCCGCCAGCAGGACATGCCCGACAGAGCCTTTGTGTGCCCCAGGCCGGCGGCGAGTTACCCCAAGCATTCGCTTCACATCGTGGGCTTCCACGAAATGAAGCCAGGATTTATGTTTTCCAGCCGACCGGGTCAGGGATTTTGGCGATCCAATCGCCACCACGCGCAACTCACCATTGTAGTCACAGGCCGGAGGAAGCACATTGGCCAGCTTTGGGGCCGTAAACGTCACCGTCAGATCAGCTTCAACCACTGGCCCAATTGGATTTCCCTGATCAGCCGCCAACCCCGACGGAAGGTCCAGTGAGCAGACTGGCACACGATGGATTTTCCGACCCCGACATTCATTGATATAGGCAATGACAGGTTCATAAATATCTGTCAGTCCGCGCTTCAATCCAGTCCCAAACAGCGCATCTACGTGTAAATCAGGAACATGCGGGTTTTGCTGGATCAGATTTTTGAAATCTGTCTCCGAAATGATTTCCTTGAAATGAATCAATTTGGTCTCAGTTTCGGCCAGCCGGGAAATAATATCGAAGTTGACCCGGGCATCCCCACGAGTCACTTCACGTTTTCCAAACAACAGAACCTCAACCTTGGCGCCACGCATCCAGAGCTGACGGGCCAGGGCCGCGCCATCTCCCCCATTATTCCCTTTACCACAAAACACTCGAATTGATTTTCCGTCGACTGGACCAAAAAACTGGGCAATCTCACGCGCCGCGCCCGCTGAAGCGTTCTCCATCAAAATCAGGCCTTTGATCCCATATGTCTCAGTCGTGAGACGATCTACTTCTGTCATGTGCTCGGCAGTCTGGATGTGCAGCATAGGTTCCTGGTTCTTCGTTTTTAGTGCCTGGTGCTTGGTGTTTGGTGCTTGGTGCTTGGTGCTTCTTCGAAAGGATTGGGTTCTCAGGCGAGTTAAGAGTTGAAAGGATTTTGGTTCCTGGCCCAGTTCCTGGGTTCAAAATCGCTTTTTTCCCCATTCACTCGCATTCGAGTCACTCACCACCAGCGTCTGACTAACTTTCAATTTCAGGTTTGAGAACGGTATTGTCGATCAGGCGGGTCCGGCCAATAAACACGGCCAGGGCAATTAAAACTGAGGTGCCATCATCAATTTCATTGAGCGGCTCAAGGGTATCAACATCCACAGCAGCAACATAGTCAATTCGAGCAAGCGGTTCTTTTTCAATCAGGTCCCGAATCGCTCCGACAATTTTTGGGCAGTCACGCTCTCCATCCAGGTACATGTTCCGGGCCAGTTCTATTGACCGGTAAAGGACCAGTCCGGCCTGGCGTTCTTCCGGGTCGAGATACTGATTGCGAGATGACATGGCGATGCCGTCAACCTCACGAATAATCGGACATACCACCACCTCAGTATCCATACACAGATCGCGCACCATCCGTTGAATGATGATAACCTGCTGCGCGTCTTTTTGACCAAAAAAGGCAAAATCAGGCGTGATGATATTAAACAGTTTATTCACAATCGTGGTGACGCCCCGGAAATGCCCTGGGCGACTGGCGCCACACAGGCGCGAGGAAAGATTTTCCGTCACGACATAAGTCATGAAATCTTCCGGGTACATTTCATCAATACTGGGGGCAAACAGATAATCCACCCCTTTATTGGCAATTTGCTCAGCATCCCGGGCCAGATCGCGTGGATAGACTTCGAAATCTTCACTGGGGCCAAACTGGATCGGATTGATAAAAATCGAAACGATGACGACATCCGACATCTGCTGGGCACGCCGAATCAGGCTCAAATGGCCGTCATGAAGCGCGCCCATCGTGGGAACAAATCCGATTTTTCGGTTGTCACGACGCAGTTTTCGCGACAACATCCGCATTCGGGGAATTCGATTGATGATTTCCATGATTTTTCCAGCACTGTGGCAAGGTCAGGTATTGTCAGGGGCAACGATGTGTTGATATCAGTCAGTAGTCAGTAGAGTATTAAGCTTTATTTTTTGAAGTACTTGACTGGCTTGTCATTCGAGAAAATGATCCCAACCTGGGATGACACTTCAGAATGAGCCAGCTCCGTGTCACAAGAATCCAACATTGGATTTCTTGAGTTTGGCGGCAACTTCGTCTGGAAGCGAGTAGGTTTCTGCCGGGCCTGGAAAATTCCCGGTTCGAATATCGTGAACATAGGTTTCCAGGGCTTTTTTGATCACTGATTTCAAATCAACATACTGGCGGACAAAACGTGGTTGATGCCCAAAGTTGAGCCCCAGGACATCGGAAATCACCAGAATTTGACCGTCACAGTCAACCCCGGCGCCAATTCCAATCGTTGGCACTTTGATTCGTTCCGTAATCGCGCGGGCAATTTCACCCGGAACACCTTCCAGCACGATGGCAAAAACACCAGCTTTTTCGAGTGCCAGAGCATCTTCGATCAACTGGTTGGCTGTTTCCAGCGTTTTGCCCTGAACTTTGTAGCCGCCCATTCGATGTACGGATTGCGGGGTCAACCCAATATGCCCCATCACGGGAATTTCATTATCTACAATTTTCTCAATGAGATATGCCCGTTTCTGACCACCTTCGAGTTTGACAGCTTCGGCCCCACCTTCTTTGATTAACCGGACGGCTGAATCGAGCGCCCGTTCCACACTGGTGTGATAACTTCCAAACGGCATATCCCCAACCACCAGCGCCCGCTTCACGCCTCGTCGAACTGCCCGGGTACAGAAAATGACATCGTCGAGCGTAACTTCCAGGGTGGTTTCGTACCCAAGCACGACATTGGCCAGCGAATCTCCGACCAGAATAAAATCTGCCCCGGCTTCATCAACCAGCCGGGCCATTGGAAAATCATAGGCGGTGAGCGAAGTGATTTTCTCGTGGTTTCGTTTGCGATCCAGAAGCGTCTGAATCGTCACTTTTTTCTCTTTTGCAGCTTGGTGAACACTCATAACAAAAAGACTAGCTCGATAAGAATTGGATTTCGGCTGAAAGATTTTGACGTGCCTGGGCTTCCAGTCGGGCGCGCATTTCACTTGTAAAGTACAATTGCTCCCTTGTCAAAAAGCTTTCGAGAACGGCCCGGCGCTTACGGCGATACACAAACTCTGGCACCCACGAATATTCACGGCGAATTGCCTGTCGATACTCAAGATAAACCGGTTCGGACGCTCCGAGAATCGCCAGATCGGCATCCAGAAAATAGGCGCCGTCGGGTGGAAGTTGGTCAAGAGAGTGATGTTTGGTTGCCAGAATCAGGCGATAAACCTGATCACGGCGAAGTGGGGGCATTTCTAATTCATTCAACCACTCAAAAGCAAATGCTGCACTCTGTTCCTCATTATCACTGTGGCGAGTGCGGTAAATGACATCATGAAACCAGATGGCCCAGCCCACCACTTCGATGTCTTCGAGGTGATCACGAATCGGCTGGATATGGTCAAATAAAGCTTTGATATGGCTGAGGTTATGGTAGGAACGATGCGACTCGGAATAGTTTTTAATCAGTTGCTCCCAGAGAGCCTGGAGACGTTCTGGCCTGGCCGATAACGGATGCGTCAGTTCAGCCCATCCCTGCCTGAGTTGGGCCAAACCAGGTTCATCAAGTTGAAAAAATGAGTTTTGCTTTTTTGATTGCAATGAAAGAAACCAGTTGCGCATTGAATTCGGCCACAGACCCAGAAATCAAACCTGAAACTGATGGAGTTCCAGGGCTGGTACAGAATAGCGGATGCCAGGAGAAAACACCGAATCAAACCCGACGGCAGGCTCTATTTTCAGGATAAAAACTGCCGGGTTGATGGTTAACCGTTATCCCTGGAGTAAACAGGCCAGAATTCGCTCAGCGGTTTTTCCATCCCAGAGTTCGGGGATCCGCTTTGGAAACGTCGTACCGTGCAAAACATCCCGGATTGCGGCATCAATGTTTTCAGGATTCGTTCCAACAATGCGATTTGTGCCTTCAGTGACCGTAATCGGGCGTTCAGTATTTTCACGCAAAGTCAGGCAGGGGATGCCAAGCGCGGTGGTTTCTTCCTGCAGTCCACCTGAATCGGTCAAAACCAGCCGTGACTGGCTCCACAGTCGCAGGAAATCCAGATACCCCAATGGATCACATAACCGGAAGTTTGGCCAGGCCGCAAGCTGGCTGGTCAATCCAAATTCCGCCAGTTTGGCACGGGTCCGAGGATGAACCGGAAAAATGACCGGCACTTCGGTCTGAAGCCGGCCCAGGCTCCCTAAAATTCCAGTCAGGGTCTCGACAACATCCACATTTGACGGACGATGCAGCGTGACCACGGCAAAATTCCCAGGCGTCAGTTCCATCTGGTCAACAATTGACGATTGTTTTGCCTGTTCAAGACTCATCATCAAGGTGTCAATCATTACATTCCCAACCCGACGAATTCTGGATGGATGGACCCCTTCGCGAAGCAGGTTTTCATCTCCGTCTGGGCTTGGTGTCAGGAGCAAATCAGCCAGGGCATCAGTTACCAGCCGGTTGATTTCTTCAGGCATTTGACGGTCGAAACTGCGGAGACCGGCTTCGACGTGGGCCACCTTGATGCCAAGCTTAACCGCCACCAGCGTGCAGGCCATTGTCGAGTTCACATCACCCACCACCACCACCCAGTCTGGTTTTTCCTGCAGCAGAACCGGCTCAAAAGCCAGCATCACCCGGGCAGTTTGTTCGGCATGTGACCCGGAACCAATCCCTAAATTGATGTCTGGGGCTGGAATTTGCAGATCCCGAAAGAAAGCATCTGACATTTCGGCGTCATAATGCTGACCAGTATGAACCAGTTTGCTCTCGATCTCTGGATGACGACGAAAGGTGTTCAAGATCGGAGCAATTTTCATGAAGTTTGGGCGCGCGCCCACAACACTGAGAATTTTCATCAATAATTTCCTTACCTGGCGTTAAGCCACCAAATTCCAAAGCGACGTCGGCGACGTCGCACCCCACATTCGGTCAGGTTTTTGCGGTCAGCAGCAGATACACGCCACCCACACTAAACAATAAGTTCGGCCCCCAGGCCGCCCAAAATGGTGGGAGCAATTCATAGCGCCCCAATTGATCAAAAACCCCAATCGTTCCCCAAAAGATAATAGCAATGGCGATTCCGATACTAACCCCAACCAGCGCCCCTCGTTTGCCAATCGTGAATGAAAACGGCAATCCAACCAGCGCCATGACCAGGCAAGCCAGACAGGCAGCAAATTTAGATTGCAACTCGATGTTCAAACTCATCACATCGGCGCCAATCCTTTTTAATTCAATAATTTGCTCTTGTAACTCGCTAATGCTCATTTTGCTTGATTCCGGAATCCCCTGGGTAAAGTACTCAGGATCTTCCGGAAGTTTAAGCCGGGCCTCGGTTATTTCAGTCCGTCCTTCAGGGCGACCATCGGGAGTAAACGTTCGTTTCCAGCCTTTGGTCAAAACCCATTCCGTGGTTTTTGGGTCCCATAGTGCTGCCTTGACATAGATCCGGCTTACCAGACTGGCGGTCTCGGGATTGGTTTCATAAATTGACAGACCGACAAACTCATTTTTGTTGGTGTCAAAATGGCGAAAGTTAAAAATCCGGTTATTTTGGCCGCGAAACCACTTGCGGTTGGTCTGGTAAAAGGTCTGAGGCGGGAGTTGTTTGCCACGAATCAAATTGCGGAGGTAATCCTGGGTGCGATTGGTAAACGGCAGCACATACTCCTGGGATGCCAGCATGGTCGCCCCAATCAATAAGGCACCAATCAAAACCGGTACTGTCAGCCGATACACGCTCTGTCCGCTGGTGTTGAGGGCAATTAACTGTGATGTCCGCCCAAGCAATCCAAAAGTCACCAGCACCGCGACCAGCACGGCAAAAGGGAGCATGTAATTAATGACCTGAGGTGTGAGAAACAACAGGTACTCAACAACGACACCGGCTTTTATCTTATTCTGGGCAATATGGTTAATCAGTTCAAACAGGGTGAAGATGATAAAGATGCCCCACAGCCCAATCAGCACAAACAGGAAGTGGCGAGTGGCTTCGCGAAAAATCATCAGGTCGATAATTCGCGTAAATCCAAATCGAAGCCGAATCTGGCGCCGGGTAACCCCCTGGCCAAGTAACGGATACTGTGACCGGCTCAAATCCTGGGTTTTTTGTTGAACCTGACGAAGGAGGTTGCGCACTGGAGATTGAATCCGGTTCCAGGCCTTCCAGAAGCCCATTGCCAGTCGTGAAGCGCGGAATTTGGCCGGCCCACCCGCAAAAAGCCAGAAACTGACCGCACCCAGGATTAAATCGGGGCCCCACACACCAAGCAAAACCGGCAACACGCCCTGTCGTGCGGCGCGTTCTCCGCCCAAAAATAACAAGTAGAAGGCAAGGTTGACCACCAATCCAATAAACAACCCTGAGGACCGTCCCGAACGTGTTCCGGTGATCCCCAGCGCCACTCCAATCAGAGCAAAGAAGAGACAGGCCACTGGCAACGCAAATCGTTTGTAAAATTCAATCTGGTACTGACGTTCTTTCCCGGCCTCAGGTACGGCTCGCCAGAGCTGGGGCAACGTCATCAGGTCTGGCCCTGGTGGGAGGGGGTCTAAATCCTCAACGGCATCAACCGCCGGAGGCTCAGGCTTTTTCTGGTCACTATCGCTGCTCAAATCAAACCGAATCACCGCCCGTTTGGAATAGGTTGACATCGTGTCTTTCTGTTTGGCGAACTTCCGGGCTTCTGACGCATACACAAAACTATGGTCCAGCCATAATTCCGTCTGGGCCAGATCTTCGCCAAGAACCAGGTTACCGCTTTGGGCAGTGTAGATTTTCGGTTCTTTATTGTCTTTTTCGCTTTCCTCCTGCTCAGCAATAAAAATATTTTTCCAGGTGTCGCTGGCCCGGTCGCTCTGTTCGATATAGAGCACACGATTGGGCAGATTTTCAGCAAACATCCCTGGCTTAATCTGGGTTGAAATACTCTGAACCAGAATCTGATTACGCTTTTGTTTCAACTGATTGAGCGAATTGACCGCTACTGGCAGCAAATAAAAGGTGTTATAGGCAGTAATGGTGCCGGCAATCAATGCCACCAACATCACTGAGCGCAACAATTGCAACGGGCTCACGCCGCCAGCCGTCATCACAACAATTTCACTATCGCCTGACAACCGCCCCATTGCCAGCATGACACTGAGCAAAAATGAAATTGGAATCGTGAAAATGACAATGCTTGGCAGGAGCGAAATAACCAGCATCAGTAATGGAGTACTGGAAATTCCCCGTTGCGAAAAAACGACGAATAATTCAGAAAAACGGTTGGCTTCGTGGACAAAAATAATCGAGGTCAGCAGAAAAAAGCTGAGCAGGAAATATGGCAGGATTTCACGGATAACGTACCGATCAAGAATACGGAGCATGGCAAACCACAGAAACACAAAACGGCTAAAATCGAAACCAGGGACTCTACCTTAGAGGATGGGTGTGAAACAAGCGTGAACACTTTCATTTGGGCTGAAGACTTTGGGCCTGGGGCTGAAAAAACCAGGGCTCAGGGCTCAGGGCTCAGGGCTGAAGAAAGCAGGTTCAATCCCCTGAGCCCGATGTCTTCAGCCCCAATTTTAGATCTTCCACTTGATGTTGCACCCCAGGCTTGGGGTTTGTTCTTCCGGAACTGGCTGCCCAGCCAGGGCAGCATCAATTGCAGCCCGTAAATCTTTTCCATCCAATGGTTTTTCATTTCCTGGCCGGCTTTCATCCAGTTGCCCACGGTAGACAAGCTGTCGGCTTTCATCAAATAAGAAGAAATCCGGTGTGCAGGCGGCTGAGAAAGCACGGGCGACTTCCTGGGTTTCGTCATAGCAATAGGGGAAGGTAAACCCGAGCGCGACGGCCTGAGCTTTGAGGTTTTCAGGCGCATCATCAGGGTAATTCACGACATCATTTGAACTGATCGCCACGATCCCAAGGCCCTTCCCGGCATAATCGTGGCCAATGTGTGCCAGTTCGGACTGGACGTGTTTGACATAGGGACAATGCTGGCAAATAAACATCACCAGCAAAGCTTTCTGATCGGCAAAGGTTTCAGGAGAAATGGTGTGGCCGGTTACGACACAGGGGAGTGAAAAAGCTGGAACGGGGGTTCCCAGTTCAACCATAGTTGAATATGTGCGGACCATCAGTGACATCCTTTCTGGTTTCAAAGTGGGAGCTGGCTCATTGAAGTTTTAAAACGATTATCTCATTGAATAACAAATATTTAGTGGGTTCTTCGTTTTTCATTCTTCATGCTTCATTCGGTTTAAGGAACCGGAGATGCGGGTTCTGGCTCAATGAGTGCATGTGGTACAGTTACGCCCATCATGCGCGTAAGAACTCTGAATCACGAAGATACTCACGGCAAAATCCTCTACCTGTTAAAAACTCGCGGCAAACTGAGCGTTGATGACCTGGCACGTGAACTCGATCAATCAGGTGTCAATGTTCGTCGGCATTTGGACGTGATGGAACGGGATGAACTGGTTTGTTCAATCGTTCATAAACGTGAGCGCGGTCGTCCAACCAGCCTCTACTTTTTGACCGAGCGCGGCCATGAACTCTTCCCGCATGCGTACGACACCCTCAGTGTAGATATCTTTGAACAGGTTGAACAATTGTTTGGCCGTCAGGCCGTCCGGGATATTCTGGAAGGCCGGGCCGACAAGTTGATCCGGCAGCTCAAACCGACACTGGAAAATAAATCATTTGATGAAAAAGTCGAGGAACTTTCGCATGTCCTCAACAGCATGGGCTATATGGCCCGCGCTGAGCATACGTCCAAAACCGAATCCTGCCTGTTGATTCATCACTGCCCGGTGCTTCGAATCGCAGGTAAATATAAGGAAGTGTGCGATACTGATTGTCGGATCGTTCGCGATGCCCTTCAAGCTCGGGTCGAGCGAACCTGTGCCCTGTCTGAAGGGTCAGGATTTTGTGGTTTTCAGGTCACGTTGCTGCCCTCGTAAACAAGCCTCACTCGCCAAAGCAGCCTCTTGCTTTTTGCACGGTAAAGCTAGTACACTCAGCTTCTTATCCCAGATAAGAATGCTTCGCTTGAATCATCGCAACAACTTCCCTTCTCACCCTTTTCTGCCGCTGAAGTTGTTGCCCGTTCACACCTCAATCTCAAAACCACTCATTTGGTTTGTGTTTTTGCCGATCATGCATATTTTTGCTGACGCCCACTCCAACCATCTCCGTGTCGCCGTGCAACTGGCCCCGATCCAGCAACGGCGCGGCCTGTTCGGGGATTAATCCTCCTGCCCAAAAATTTGCCCTTCGCTTTTATTCGCTAACCTTTTCTTTCAGGCCATACTCTGGTCTGTTCCGAATTGAATCCCTGATCCATCCACACTGGCAGTGTGACGGGGAAACAGGATTCACTGTCTTTTTATCCAACGGAGGTTAATTCTCATGTCAGCCAATGCCAACAAAGCTCAAGTCAAACTCCCCAACATCAAAACCGAACTCCCTGGCCCAAAAGCCAAAGCAGTGGTTGAAAAAGACCATCGCTATGTGTCGCCCAGCTATACCCGAAGCTACCCGCTGGTCATTCAACGCGGATGGGGCGCCATTATCGAAGACGTAGACGGCAACCATTTTCTTGATTTCAACGCTGGCGTGGCAGTGCTGGCGACGGGTCATACCCATCCGGAAATCGTCAAAGTGATTGCAGATCAGGCCGCTGAATTTGTCCACATTGCCGGCGCTGATTTTTATTACCCACAACTGGCCGATCTGGCCGAAAAGCTCGAAAATGAAACGCCAGGGGATTTCCCCAAACGCGTCCACTTTGGCAATTCCGGGGCTGAAGCCGTTGAAACAGCACTCAAGGTTGCGGCCTTTGCCCGCCGCCGCCAAAAATACATTGCCTTCTTCAACAGCTTTCATGGCCGCACATTTGGCGCCCTGTCCTTGACCGCCAGCAAATCCGCCCAGCGACTTGGGTTTGGCCGTGCAGCGCTCGATGTGACGCATATCCCCTATGCCAACTGTCTGCGGTGTGCCTATGGCAAGCAACCGGAAACCTGCAACGTTGAATGCGCCAAGGTGATCGAAGACCGCCTCTTCAAAACCACCGTGCCAGCCGACGAAGTTGCCGCCATCGTGGTTGAACCAGTTCAGGGTGAAGGTGGATATGTCGTGCCGCCATCAAAATTCCTGAAAGAACTGCGTCGTATCGCTGACGAAAACAACATCGTGCTCGTGGTTGACGAAGTCCAATCCGGAATGGGTCGTACCGGCAAACTCTTTGCGATTGAACATCACGATGTGGTGCCCGATGTCATTTGCAGCGCCAAAGGCATTGCCTCAGGTCTCCCCTTGAGCGCCACGATTGCCCGGGCTGATTTGATGAACTGGCACGTCGGCGCCCACGCGTCAACCTTCGGTGGCAATCCGGTGGCGATTGCGGCTTCGCTCAAAACCTTTGAATTGCTCAACAATGGATTGCTGGCCAACGCCAATGCCATGGGGCAACGGATGATGGATGGCCTGCGCAAGCTCCAGGAAAAATATTCCACCATCGTGGCTGACGTGCGCGGCCTCGGATTGATGATCGGCATTGAATTTGTCAAAGACCTCACTTCAATGACCCCGTGGGCCGCATTGCGCAACCAGATTGAAACCGAATGCTTTAACCGGGGACTGATCCTGCTCGGCGCTGGCGAATCAACCATCCGCTTCTCACCACCTCTGGTGATTGACGAAGATCAGGTTGACTGTGCGCTCTCAATCCTTGACGAAGCCATTGCCGCTTCACTCAAAGTGGTCAGCTAACCACCACCGCGGGTAGTCACAAAATGATTTCGGTACAGAGTTCAAGCTTGGTTTGCTTCCACTCAGTGGATCAACCACAGCTTGAACTCTGTACCTTTTTTTGAAGATCCATATGTCCCGACAAAACATCTCCAGTGGTACGAAATGGGAACCAATCGTTGGCTATTCACGAGCCGTTCGGGTTGGTTCAGTCATCCATGTCTCCGGCACCACGGCGACGGCGCCCGAAGGTGGACTGGTCGGCATTGGTGACCCGTATGCTCAAACAGTCCAGACCATCCGCAACATTGAACGTGCGCTCCAGGCAGCCGGCGCCACGCTCAACGATGTGGTGCGGACCCGGATTTATGTCATCAATATCAGTGAGCACTGGGAACAGGTTGGAAAAGCCCACGGTGAATTTTTCGGTGACATTCGACCTGCCACCAGCATGATTGAGATCAGTCGTTTGATTGATCCGGAAATGCTGGTTGAAATCGAAGCCGAAGCCATTATGAGGGCTGAGGGCTGAAGACAGGGTTGAAACATTGGTTTTCTTTCATCCCTCATCCTTCATCCCTCATTCCTTCAATCGCCCCCAACCCCCAGCCCTTAGCCCCGGTTTTTCCAGCCCGCCGTCTTCAGTCTGCTTTCTTCAGTCTGCTGCCCTTCCCCAACCACCAAAAGTTGTTGAATCGGAAAATTTCGGTCATCCGGCTACCGTTCTTTTCAGCATTCAGGTATTGTTGGTGTTCGATTTTGCCCCACTCCAAAGCACAGTTGATACAATCTTCAAAACTGGTTGAGGTAGTCACAATGGGCTCTACCAAGATCGTGTCCCTCCCCCCCTCCTTAGAGTCTTTTGTTGAAACGTTGCCTGATGAAGCCGCTGCCCGAAGATTTGCAGAGCGGCTCGTTGATGAACATCCAATGCTGGCTGAACGCCTCTGGCAACGTCCCGAAGTGTTAACCTGGATTCTGACTTTGAGTTCCTATAGTTCGTGGCTTGGTGAAACACTGCTCCAACGTCCGGAATTTCTTTCCTGGCTCGAACGCGAACCCCATTTAAACGAAGCCAAATCACGTGATGACCTGTCGCAGGAACTGGCCCGCATGGCGGTGATGCAATCCACACTCGAACCTTCGGTTTTGTTGTCGCGGTTCAAACGACGTGAGTGGGTCCGGATTTATTTGCGTGATTGCCTGAACCGTTGCTCGCTTTCAGAGGTAACGGAAGAGCTTTCTCATGTGGCAGATGTCATTCTGGGATATGCGCTTGAACGCTGTCGCTCAACGCTGATTTCCCGCTATGGAACACCCATGATTCGGGATGAACGTGGACGAAGTTCACCGGCTACGTTTGCTGTCCTTTCACTAGGTAAACTTGGCAGCCACGAATTGAATTATTCGTCAGATATTGATTTGTTGTTTTTATACTCTGGACAGGGTGAAACTGAAGGTGGGGGCGAAGGGTCGTTGCGCAACCGTGAATTTTTCACCCGGCTGGCTGAAAACCTGCTGCGAATGGTTGGTTCATTGACGGCACCGGAAGGAGCTGCTTTCCGAATTGATGTTCGGTTACGTCCACGCGGACGCGACGGAGCCCTTGTGGTTCCGACGACTGAAGCCACCAGTTACTATCGGAATGAAGCACAAAACTGGGAACGTCTGGCAATGCTCCGGGCACGTGGTTCGGCGGGCGATGTCCAGCTTGCTCAAGATTTTCTGGATTCGATCCAGGATTCAATTTATCTGGCGGAACCCCTCGAAGTCGCCTTGCGGGATGTCCGACTGTCCAAGGAAAAGATTGACCGCAAGCAGGCTGAACGCAGCAGCGGCTATAATGTCAAACTTGGAAAAGGCGGCATTCGCGAAATTGAATTTATTGCCCAGGCGTTGATGGTGTGCCACGGCGGCAAAGATACCTGGCTGCGTTCGCCCCAAACCTTGATTGCCCTCCAACGGCTGGCTGAAAAAGGCCATCTCTCCGAGACTGAGCGGTCCCAACTTGCTGAAGCCTATACATTCCTGCGCACCTGTGAACATCGCATCCAGATGGAACAAGGCGCTCAGACCCATACCATCCCACTTGATGAAGAGAAATTAGGATTGCTGGCGCGGCGGATGGGCTATCAGGGCCCCTATGCCTCACGCATGTTTGCGCTGGCCCTGGCCCGTCATCGCGACCATGTCACCGCGATTTATCAACGCATTTTTGCTGATATTTCACCTGAATCGGCGGCCCCTCCGGTAACCACCAGCCGCACCATCGCCACGACACCGGAAGAAGCCCTGCGACAGGCAATTCTCAAAACGTTTGCGATGCCCAATTCCGGAATTGCGCAAACCGAACAAAGTTTGTGGATCTCACTGCTCGAAAGTATTTCAGCCCGGTCATGTGACCCCACCCGCGTGCTTACCTTGTTGCGAAATATGGTGGCGTCATGGGCCGCCTACGTGCGCGATATCCGCTCTAAAATCAACACCGCCTCGTCTCTGGCCGAAGCCGGCCCACGGTCCGGGTTTACCACTCGACTGGTCCATCATAAAGATGAGTTCAAGCCGTGGGAAACTGACATGCGCAAGCATCTGTCACCCGATCAAACTGAAGTCCTCACAACCACGGCTCTGGCTGAGGCCGCATCTTTTTGTGAAGCTGGCGAGTTTTTTGCCCAGCATTTGACGCGTCATCCAAAGTTGCTCCCCTTGCTTGGAAAACCACCGGTTCTGGCCAGCTTTTCGCGTGAGACGCTGGCGGCCCAGTTTGAAGCTGCCCTCGCAAACTGTGTCACCTT
>CAZXCE010000010.1:0-37670 GCA_964639175.1 uncultured Clostridia bacterium | reverse complement strand
ATCGATCAGCCGCGAACAATCGAGCACGATGAAGCGGGGTCGGGGGCGTGGTGGTCGTGGCGGAGAGAGCGGAAATACCAATAATAATGATATTGCTTACGACCCCAACAAAACATTAAGCCAGGCGCAATATGACGCATACCAGGCGAATTTGGATATTTGCCGGGAAGCTGTTGCTGCCTATAAAGCTGGAGACTCCACATTTGACGAGGCGTGGTCTGTAGTTCGCGGGTTTTTCACCGATGGTAAAATTTCTCTTGGTGATTTTGGGACGTTCTCGGATGAAATGAACGCTATTCGCGACGCTCAGGAGAACCAGACCGGGAAAGGTATTACCAACGATGCAGGAGCGACAGCGGGAGTGGGGTCACTGGGCGATTTGACGGCGACCGGACCAGGACGACAGTCACCGGGACCTCCGGCAACGCCACCTGAGCCACCAGGGGCAACCGAACCGCCCAAGCCGGTGCGCAATGCAAAACTCGCTGCCGATCTGCTCTTCACGGCACAGAACGCCACCACGCCAGAGGCAGGGCAGGCGGTTCTCAAGGCAGCAACAGAAGCGTTGAAAGCCGGCACCATTGATGATGACGACCGGGGTAAGATCAGAGCCATCCTCGACTCCGTGGCGTTCCAAAATAACTACCTTGACAAAATTGACACCAGCGGACTTGGGCAGAACGCGGCAACCACCAGGCCCGGTGTAAGACCGGGCACGCCAGGCACTGCGGGCACACCGGCTACGAGTCTGGCAGGAGCACTCGCAAGCACTCAGGCCAGCCGCCAGAAACTACTGGAAACAGTGACCCCAAACCGTTCAACTGGTGGTGAGTTGCTGGCAGCCGGTCAAGCCGTCACCCCTCCGGCACCCAATCCCCCGCCCCAAATCAACATTGGATCAATCAATGGCAACTCGCAATCGGAGATCATGGAGGCCCTGACCAAAGAACTTCGTCAGGCGCTGACGAACCTGGGTATCCCGCTCTAAAACCGATCATCACGCTCTGTATGGCCATCCAAATCACCATCAATGGCTCATCTTACCCAATCCTGTTTCAGTCGTTTAATGCCACGCTGCAAGCCGGCCTGGCAGGTACGACGCTCTCGGCACAGGTTTGTTCACTCGGTGAAACCCCGCCTAATCCGGCGGCTCATCAGAAGGTTGAGTTGACAATTGGTAGTCTGTCGTTCGATTGCCGCCTGGCGGATATTAACCACGAAAACCGGAGCGGCGGCAGCGTCGTGGTTTACTCGCTGACTGGCAATGGGGCACAAGAACGCTTACGCCGGAATGTCAGCTATGACACTCGGGTGACCACATCGGCCAGCGAGATACTGGAAGGTTTGCTTTCCGGCAGTGGAATTACAGGATCCGTGCCGGATGACAAGAATTTGACCAGTGGCTTCAGTTATTCGGGTAGCCTGGCCGATGCCGTGCAGACCCTTGCAACGCGCGCCAAGATGGGGATTTACCTTGGACCGGATGGGGTGCTTTATCTTCGAGACCTCGACAGTTTACCCACAGCGGATTTTCCCTGGGAGGTGGGGAGCGGGAATCCGTTCAGCGAACTGAAGAAGAGCCAGAGCCAGGAATTACCGATCACACGGGTCATCGCCAATGGTGCAGTTGTGAAGGAACATCCTGACGACCCTGACAGCGAATCGGCCACTGCAAAATACACCGCGGACGGGATCAGCGACTTTGTGGAATTGCCGATCCTTGACGAAATTACCGATGTCCGGCTGAACAGCGTTTCACAGACGGTCACATTTCGGGGGAGCGGGTCAGAAAGCGCTGCTGAATGCGTGCATTACCGTGGTCGAAGGCGACTGATTTTCAATACCCTCCCAGCCGAAGGTGACGAGATCGAAGTTGATTATACGGTTCAGTTCGCACGCGGCCAGGCTGATGATACCGCCACTCAAGCCCTCTTGAGTTCGCAGTGGCCAGGCTGGGATGGAATTGTTGATCACGAAATCAAAAATGACTCGATTCGGACAAGCGGGCAGGCACAGCAGGAAGCAGAGTCGTTGATTGAACTGCTGAGTCAGCCCAAAAAGTCACATTCGGCAACCGTTCATTCACCTCTTATTTTTGAACCGCTTTACCTGGTCCCCGCCGGTCATACAGTAGATGGGTGGGACGAAACATTACCGATTGTTTCGAACCAGCTTACCTGGGACAGTGCCAGGGGAGAACTTCGGCAACAGGTCACCTGCCAGAACGGCCTGGCCGCCGTCAATGGGCCGTCAAGTGGGCTGGCAGGAGTTTTAGGTGCCGGAATTCGTGCCACCCGACCACAACCAGCCAAACCATTGCCGACGGAATCAAGTACCGCCGGATCACCGGATTTTTCGATTTCAGTGACTCCGATTGATAATACCGTCACTGAAGGTTCAAACACTGGCGCCACATTTCTGATAACCGTCACCCCGAGCGGGGGATTTGCCAACGATCTTGATTTATCAGCTACGGGGTTGCCTGGGTGTACCTTCGATTTTTCGCCAGCGACGGTTGGAGTCGGCTCATGGACCTCAGCTCTGACGGTGACGCCGACAGATGATGACTGGACAGATGGAGACTCGGATGAAGAAGGGAGTTTTAATGTTTCCGGCACGGATGGCTACATCACCCGCTCTGGTGGATCGGAAGTGGTGATTGATGAAGACCCAGGATGCGAGAGCACGGGGTATGCCTATGCAATCGAAGATTATGATTGTTCAGCCCTCCCGGAGTATTGTTGTTCATGGCCGGATGATGAAGAACTCGCGATTTTGGTCCCATGGAGTGCGATTTTTTATGATAACTGTAACCAGGTATTCGGAGAACCCGTATCGGGAACACTCCGGGCGTGGTCACATGACCCTGGGAATTGTGCGGTAACGTTGGCCGACAATTCCTATCTTGACCCGAATGGTGTTGAGCACTTCATTGACTGTGGGTGCATCGTGGCATGAAAAACCCTGAAAAAGCCCAAATTTGTCGTTTGTGTCCTCACTGGAAAGTTCTGAACCATCGCCCTTGCTGCGGTAAGCTGGAAAGGGACATCCACACCATCTCAGCTTGTCCGGATGGAGTTTGGAGTAATGAACCAGGGATGTTGGAGAAAACCGCGTCCTTTGCTGATGCCCAGCTTGGCGTGGCTTTAGGAGAGATTGTATCTGATGAGGAATTTGAGCGCCGTCAATCAATCTGTCTCGGGAATGGTTCCGCTCCAGAATGCCCTCACGTCAAGCGCCGCAAGGACAATCGCCCCTACTGCGGTCTCTGCGGTTGTGGCTCAAGGGATGGAGTTTTGTTGGATGGGGATAAGAGCACTTCGAAGTTAGGAGTGTTTGCCAGGCTAAAATGCCGGGCTAATAAATGGTAATTCTGAGGTGAGCATGGAAAAAAACGACTTCCCGGCACTCTTTGTTTGGGCAGGTGGCAATGGACTGGCTTTTGCGCTCGATTATTCATATCTGCTTCACGATCTGGAAATCATTCGAGTGGCGGTTCAGATTGCCTCACTGTTGATCGGATCTGGGTATCTCCTGCATCGTTGGATTCGGATGGTTCGGAAAAGCAGGCGAACCGGAAATTCGGATTCTTCTTCTTCGATAGGTTGATTATGGCAAAACAAGACATTGAACTTCGGAAGGTTTTGGCAATTGTGCTCATCACGATTGGACTCCATGGAAGTACGGTTTTGGGGAATCCAGGGCAATGGAAATTACTGCTTGGTGTGCTGATCGGAAATATCTGCATCAACCTCGGACAATACTTGTGGAATCCCAAAAGGGATTTGAGTTTTCCAACGAGCACGACCCAGTCAGCCAAAAAGGCTTGACAAATGAGAATGACTTATGGTAGTTAAAACGTATTAACCCATTAACTCTTCCCTAACCTCTTTTTTCCATTTGTCCTGCCTGTTTGACACTCCCTCAGGCTCAATCACCCCAGACAGTTTCTCTCTTCTCTTCGCTCGGTTCCTTCAATTCACCTTCAACGGTCCCTCCTTTGGTTAAAAATCATGGTCAGCTTGCGAGACAAATGTTTTGCCATTTTATCCATTTTTGAAACCAGCCAACCCTTCGGTGGTTACGATACCATTGCCACGGCCAAAGGGGACAAAGGCGGACTCAGCTATGGGAAACATCAGGCATCCATCAACAGCGGCAATCTATTTTTGCTCTGCGAGATGTATGCCAGCACACCCGACTCAACCCACGGGAAATCCTTTGCCCCCTACCTCCCTCTGCTCAAACGAAAATCAACTGATCTTGGCCACAATCGAGAATTTCTGAGGTTGTTGAAAGCCTCGGCGGCTGATCCTGTTATGCAAGCCTGTCAGGAGAACTTCTTTGAGCGCCAGTTCTTTATCCCTGCCTGTAAGTTTGCTGAATCCCAAGGGTTAAAACTCCCACTTTCCACTTTGGTGATTTTCGATTCCTGGGTGCATGGCTCGCTGAAACGTCTATTCGCAACGGTACCGGATAGCTTCGAAACCGAAAAACTGCGGATCACTGGTTATGTGCGTATCCGAAAGGAATGGCTGGCGAGCCAACCAACCCAAATCTTGCGGCGCACTGTTTATCGCACCGAAGCTTTTCTCAATTTAATCAAGGAAAACAATTGGAATCTGGACCTGCCTTTTTCCATCCGAGGGCAACTCCTGACCGAATCTGACTTTCGATGATTCCGGGCAATCCCCCATTTCTGCCATGTGGAGGTCACATGAAAAAGTTCCTGACATGGTTCGCGAACTTTTTTCGGACTTTTGCTGTCCGCTCTGATTTGGACCACTTTCTTGGGCGTTACCTTCCAGTGGCTGTGGAAATTGTTTTCGAACTGGCCATAGTCCACAGCCGGGATTCCTTTCACGAATGGAAGGAAGTCGCGCGACTTCGGTTGATGAGCCGCGTTCGTGCTGATGGATTCGTGATCCATGATAACTGGATTCAAATTGCCCTGGCCCTGGCCTATGAAAATCTCAAGGCAAAGGGATTTGGAAGTTTTTCAATGCCTGTTTTCTCTCCACCCCGCCTGATGCCTCAGTTGTCCACATGCTTACTCTCAACCAGATAGTTGACCGCACTTTTTACATCAATTTGCCCCACCGTGAGGATCGGCGCGCCTCAATCACGGTGGATCTGTATGCCAATGGGATCGAAGCGGAGCGGGTGGATGGGCTTTATGGGAATTTGTGTAAGGCCCCCGAGGGATTCGGCGGGACGCCTGGCGGGTTTGGATGCACGCTGACTCATCTCGCTTTATATGCCCAGGGGTTGGAGCAAGGGCTCGAATCAATGGCGATATTTGAGGATGACTGCCGGTTTACCCCAGAGTTCCCTCGTCATTTTCAGGATTTCTGGCTGCAAGTCCCCAAAGATTGGCAGCTTGTTTATCTGGGTGGCAATCATAGCCACTTTGGCGCCCAACCACCGATTCCCATCAATGGTTGTCCATGGGTGGGCCGGGTTCAAAAAACCTTAACGACCCACGCTTACTTCATTCGGCGGGAGGCCATGAAGGTGGCACTCAGCAGTAAAGAAGCTTACAGGTTTATGATTGACGTGGCCCTGACTGAGGTCCAGGCGCAAGTGCCATCTTACTGTGCGGTGCCATCGCTGTGCTGGCAGGGAGAAGGGTGGAGTGACTGCTGGGAAACCCATACCAATTACGATTATTGCCTGAAGGGAAAGTGACATGCCTGGGCGGCGGCGAAAGCTCACCAAAGAGAAAATTGAAGAACTCTCCAAGCTCGCTGAAATTGGCTGCACGCAGCGCGAGATTGCCTACATTCTCAAAATTGATGAAAGCCAGCTCCGGAGAGCCTACGCTCCGGAGTATGAAGCGGGAATCTCCAAACTAAAGGAATCTCTGCGCCGAACTCAAATTGAACTTGCCAAAGCCGGAAATGTGTCAATGTTGGTCTGGTTGGGCAAGCAATATCTTGGACAAACCGACAAGCTCTCGGTCCCCGAAAAGTTAGAAGACCTGTCGGACGATGAACTCAGGGTATTGGCGCGGCGGGCCCTCGGTTCTCAGGTGACCAAGTTCCCCAAACCGGCATGAGCCTGGTTCAATGGTTCAAAATGACGATCTAACCCGAGTCTATGCGGAACTTGAACTCCGGAAGCGCGAACGGGAACGCGCACGGATCGAAAAAGCTCTTTCCTGGGCACAAATCGCCCGACCCGACCAGCTCCCACCCCCTGGCGATTGGTTGACCTGGTTGGTTTTGGGTGGTCGCGGCGCCGGGAAAACCAGAACTGGTGCCGAATGGCTCTTTGAAAAATCGAAAACCTGCCCACGCCTGGCGATTGTGGCCGCTACGTTTGGCGATGGTCGCGATACATGTATCGAAGGGGAATCCGGGCTTTGGGAGCATCACCGTGATCACATTGAAACGTGGAATCGCTCGATGGGGGAGCTGCGGTTCACCAACGGAAGCCAGCTTAAAATCTTTTCAGGTGATGAACCCGAACAATTACGCGGTCCCCAACATCATGCTGCCTGGATAGATGAGCCGATCAAGTTCAAATACCTCGATGAAAGCTGGGACAATCTGATGTTTGGGCTTCGTTTAGGTGAAAACCCTCAAGTGGTAATGACCACCACCCCCAAGCCAATCAAGTTTCTCAAAACCCTGATTGCCGATGAAACAACGGTCACCACGCGGACAACGACCTATGCCAACCGGGCAAATCTGTCGCCGAAGTTTTTTGCCAAGGTCATCAAGAAATATGAAGGGACCAACCTCGGAAGGCAGGAACTCGAAGGGCAGATTATTGAAGACGTTGAAGGTGCCCTTTGGAAACGGGCCTGGATTGATAGCCGTAGGATTTCAATCCTTCAACTTCCCGGCCTGGTCAGGGTTGTTTTGGCCTGTGACCCGGCTACCACGGCTCATGCAAACAGTGATTTCACGGCTCTGGCTGTGGTTGGGATTTCTTCCGATGGCGAAATCTATGTTCTGGAAGCGCTCCGATTCAAAGAGAATCCCGATGTCTGGGCTTCGGAGCTGGTGCGAATCTTCCACAAGTGGAAATGTGACCGGGTGGTTGTCGAAGGAAACCAGGGCGGCGAGCTGGTACGGTCCGTGATCCACCACGTTCAGAGAATCCCGGTTGAAATCGTTCACCATAAGCGAGGCAAAGTACCACGCGCGGAACCCGCCGCACTGCTCTATGAACAGGGTCACGTCCATCATGTCGGTTACTTTATGGATCTTGAAGACCAAATGTGTGCCTTCCCGATTGCGCACGAGAACGATGATGACGTTGACGCGCTTTCAACCGCTATTAACACACTCACTCTGAACCCTTCCCAAAGCTCAGCCAAAGGTCAAACCGGCAAATCTCCAGCCGGAAATCTATTGAAAGAGAGATTTTAGCTATGCAAAGCGGCTCAATTGGCGGTGTGTCCACTGTCATACAGGCGCTGGTTCAAAAGAAACCCCGCAAAGTTGCGCATTTGGGGATTGGGTTTGGATTTTATGGTGCTGCCATTCGGAATTGGCTTGATGCAGGTGTCCAGCCCTATCGGACTTACCTGGTAGGGGTCGAACGATACCGGGGATACTCGGGCAATCAATCCCCGTGCTGGGATTTGTATGACCGAATTCATGAGGTTGAAATCGAACACTGGCTGCACGCAGAAGACCAGGCAGCGGAACGCTTTGACGCCATCCTTCTGATTGATGTTTTAGATCATTGCGAGTTTCGGGAAGGTCGCCAGCTCTTACTTGACTTGCGCAGTCGGCTGTTTCCAGGAGGCCAAATCATTGTGGCCACCTGGGCTGAACTTACCAGTGGAGGGCCTATCAAGGCTATCTGGCACGAGGCTCACCTGGAAGAACTTGGGTTTACGATTTTAACCGATGGCCTAAAAGAGCATGGCTCTCCTGGCCTTCGGATGGTTGTAGGAGTTTATGCAAAACCAAATTGAACCAATCAAACCAATTGAACCAACCCAAGCCGATTCGCTGAAGCAAAAGTTGAACAAACCTGGCTCACCCTTTCATCACTTCAAAGTGAAAAACTTCCTTTTGAAACAGGATAACCAGTCAGTCCTGATTCAACGCTTGTATGAGCGGAGTTATTACCCTGGCCAAACCTTCAAGTCGTGTGGAAAGAAATATCAGGTGCAAAAAGATGGGAGCGTTCAGCGAATTCGTCCTTGAACAAGTGAAAAATCAACCATTTTTGAACCAAAAAGCTCGATTTTGGCTTCATTTCGGGCCATTTCAAGCCAAAAAGTTGGGCTTTCCACCTTTAAACACTCACTTCCGATGCAGATAGTCCCGGCCTGGACGGGCTCAAAACAATTTTACACGCGCCATGAAAAAAGAAGAATGGCCAACCCCCTATGCTTGACATCATTGCTCGCGAAATAGGTGAACTGGTATCCGAGAAACTGGGCACAATGGCCGAATTTGAAGAGGCTCTTGAGTCTGAAGACGTGCGTGACCAGGTCGTTGAATTAACCGAAGACACTGTGCTCAAAATTTTGGGCGCCTACGATGTACATGTGTGATTATGGCAAAACAATCTCCCCTCTCAACACCCACCCCGGCAGAACCCGAATCCCAGGCTCAACCGCTGCAACCCAAACAATCCCGAAAAGACCAGCACCGTGAGCGCGTGAGAAGCGTGGCGGATCTTGGACGGCAACGCCGCAAAAACAAAATGGGCTACATCGTCAGTGACCGTGACATCCTGATCGAGATGTTCGAGGTCATCTGTGACATTTTGATTGATCATCTCCCCTCACCTGTTGAACTGACCTCGACAGGATTTATCAAAAGCTCGGGCGTTGATGCTTAACTATGCACTTACTGGCAAACGTTCACATGTTCCCACATCCCAACGCCAGATGGTCGCACCAGGCCGGCGCTGAGATGTTCATGCTTTACTTGCTGAACCAGTTCTGCAAGCGCGGTCATACGGCAACGGTGGTGGTTAATTCCCACCCCATTGAGCCGGCCACGCTCGGACATTTGGAATTGATACCAGCGACCCGAAATTCCCGTGAATATGCTCGCTGCGACGTGATGTTGACCCATTTAGACTATAGCGAGCACACCATGGACATGGCTGAATACTGGGATAAGCCCTGTATCCACTTGATCCATAATCACATTTCCATTGACCGATTTAAGCTGTGCCGGAAATCGGATTTATTTATTTTCGCAGCCAACTGGGTGCTTCGTGAGTGCCTTGATCGGACCGCTGAATTCCACACAACCGTCTGTTACCCTCCGGTACCAAGGGCTGACTTTCACAACACAATCCCGATGGAAGAACGGAATGCCGTTCTCCTGAGCAATCTCAATTCAAACAAGGGCGGCGACTTGCTCAAGGTGGTGGCCGCGGCAATGCCGAATGTGAGATTTATTGGAATCCAAGGGGCATATGGAAAACAGTTGTTTCCATCCAAAGACATGAAAAACGTGGAGATCGTCCCGCACACGAGCAATCCAGCCCAGTACTATGATCAGGCTCGCGTTGTGTGGTGTCCGAGTCGGTATGAGTCTTTTGGGATGGTTGCTGTCGAGGCGCTCCATGCCGGGATCCCGGTCGTGGCCAGCGAGACTGACGGACTACTCGAATCAGTCACCCATGAAGGTGGCCAGCTTATCCCCCTCTCGAAGCGGGATTATATCGGCAACTGGATAGACCCAATTCGATTGCTCATGACTGACGACCAGCATTGGCAGCATTGGGCGCAACGGGCCCGAATCCGTAGCCTCCAGCTTGCCGCGCTCGCCGAACAGCAGGTTGATCACACGATTGCCCAAATTGAACGGGTGGTTGTGCGAGCCAGGAAAGGGCACTGATGGGCTTTTTCGACTTTTTCAAGACTTCCCCGCCACCAGCACCTGAGGCCGTCAAGGAAACCAGCACCGGGAAAAAGGTCCGGACTGACGAAATTGGCGGCACTGGTCAGGCTTCTTTCGGCTCACTTACCGGGGACCTGACTGAACCCAATACCGCGTTTCTCTTCCCTCAATCACTCGACAAATATGAAGAAATGCGGAATACGCCGGTGGTCGCCGGGTTGCTGCAGGTTTTAGGGCTCTCTGTTTTGGGTGACGAGTGGACAGTTCAACCGGCTGCTGGCGACCCATCGCCCGTTGGTAAAGAATGCGCCATGAAGCTTGAAGAAAATCTTCGTGCTGGCATGGAATGGCGCGGCCCATCCGGACGGAAAACAACCCAGAATTTTGATGACCCGCTCCGTAACTATTTGCTGTGCCTTCCCTTCGGTTTCTCGCTGGATGAAATAATTTGGGATGTCGAAAACGGGATGGCCCGCATTGCACGGCTGATGCCCTATTTACCGCACACGGTTTCGGATTTCCATGCTCACCCCGAATGCACTTCCGATTTGCTGTACATTGAGCAAAATATTCTGACTGGCAAGACGGCTTATCCACTGATCCCGGCCCGCAAAGCTGACCTGGTGATTTTTAACCGTGAGGGAGATAATTTTGTTGGCCGGTCCATCCTGCGGCCACTCTGGCAACCATTCAAAATCAAGGACATCGTGCTTCGCGTCCACGCCATGGCCCACGAACGCAATGGCCTGGGTATCCCTCAGGCGGTATGCGCAGATCCAAAAGCGCCGCAACTGAACCCGGATGTCACCGAGGAAATTGACCGGATTGTCGCCAACCTTCGAGCTGGTGAGTCGGCGGGATTTCGAAACCCTGCCGGCTGGAAAGTTGAATTAACTGGTGTGAGTGGTGACTTGCCGGACGCAGTTGAATTTCTGCGCTACCTGGACCGCCAAAAGATCATTGCTCTGGTCATCCTGATTCTGGCCTCGGGCCTGGAAGCTGGCGGTGGATATGCCAAGGCATCGGTCGAAGATGACCTGTCGCAGCGCGCTTGTTCATCAATCAAAAAGCAGATCGAGCAGTATCTGAACAACGGCTTTGTGCGGCGGTTTTGGGAATACAATTATGAGGGCCGTTGCCGCCCACCTGAATTCAAATTTGCCAATGCCGTCAACCTGCGGCTGCAAGAGCTGATCGAGATTCTCGCCAAGCTTCAGGGTTCGCAGCTTTTCAACCCGCAAGAAGGGGACGAAGCCTGGTTCCGGCAGCAGCTCAATCTTCCCGTGCGAAGAACTTCCCCAGTGGCCTCATAGATGAAAGATGCAATGCCCACACTGTGCAAGCGAATTCACAGATCAGGTTCGGGTGCTCAAAACCGAATACCTGATTCATACCATCCGCCGGCATCATATTTGCCGATCATGCCGGGGTACATTCACCACCTACCAGGTTCACGAATCCATTTTCAAATTCTGGGAAGCTTTCTGTGAGGTCTTCCCGGTTCTCAAACAGAAAGCGAGCACCCAATGAAACCCTAGCCTGAAACCTTATTTTGAAAAGGAAAGCGCCTGCCAAAGCAATCTGGCAGGCGCTTTTGAATTTAAGAAAACCTATTGGTTCTTTGGTTACTTGATATGCGTGGTATAGTCGAGCCCTATTTCAATCCCTGATGGGTTGTTTCAATCCCTGATGGGTTCATCTCAACAGCCAGATCAGCCTTGAAACAATATGAGAAAACTTTTTACCCTCGGCTATCAAGGTCTTGGCATTGACCAATATGCTCAAATCCTCCAGCAGGCTGGGGTTACACTCGTGATTGATGTCAGAGAGACGCCATGGAGTCACAAAAGAGATTTCGTCAAAAATACCTTCCAGACAGCTTTGGCTGAAAAAGGGATTGGGTACCTCCATCTCAAAACTGCAGGTAACCCAAAAGCTATTCGATCTGCAGCCAAATCAACAGCGGAATGTTTAAGCCAGTACAGTTTATTTCTCGAAGAAAACCCGACTGGTCGGGATGACATTGCAAAAGCGATCCTGGATGCCGAAAAGACAAGTGCCCAGGTTTGCCTGACCTGCTTTGAGCGGAATCACACAGAATGCCATCGGTCAATCCTGGCGAGTGCCCTGCTGAGTGTATTCCCTGATCTGGAGATCGTGAACCTCGGAGAAGAAGACGAGAGTCTTCCATTGTTCAAAATAGCCTCGGCGCCAGCTCTCGTTTAGGATACCAAAGGCCCACGATGGTAAATGCCATTGGGTGCTGATGTATGTTTCCTAAAAAGAAACGTGTCGCGTGAGTTGTTAAGTCACAGACTTCTTTGACCTTGGCCAAGGCTTTTTCGTGACTTGTTTTGCGTTGCAACTCAAGGACTTCCCAGTCCAAAATTTGCATCTTATGGACATTGCAGTTTGGTTCATGGCATTTCCAATCAATTCGGATCCGGGATTCAATATACTCAATGTGCTTGAGTTCCGGTGGAAGCATGTCTTCGAACAAAAATGGTTGATTGTCAATTGCCTTGATCCTGGCCATTTTCTCGGAAAAGGTTTGTTTATCCTGGTCAGATCGAGCAACCAACCTGATATCTAATATTTCCCGAGGTGTTAAAACTCCAAGTGAGGTGTGATGAGCCTTTTGGGCGGCTTGTAACTCATCCACTGAACCAAACTGCCATCCATCGAATTTGAAAAGTTCATCCGCTCGCTTCCCCCACTCATCTTTTGTTGGCGGGATGACCTCCCCACAATCAATGTTTTGCCTGACATCTATCTTGTAACTCTCAGGTCGGAAATCACTTAGGTTCCGTTTTACATAAACTGTAACCCATTGATATTTCTTGAACTGATCATCGCCATTCAGATATCTAAATGGTATCGGATACAATCTCACTGGCTGACCGTCTTCAAAGACGCCACCGGTGCAAACTGTTTCAAGATGTTTGGTTGAGAGTTCTGGGTAAGTCTTACCCCAAATCAGGATCTTCTTCTTCTCAAAAATTCCTTCCCCCATTGTAGTTTCTCCAAAGAGTCAAAAGTGCTCCCCCTTGGTTGCGGGTGGCCAAACCTGCATAAATGATAAAACAAATCTTTAAACCTATGACGGCGGCCTGCAGATCGAGCAAGGCCCATAAATCCCAATGGCTGAATCCAAAGTTGTGGAGTAGCAGCTCCGGCGCAGGTACCGACAGCCAGCTCGGTGATACTTGGATCCAGTTGCAGTGATGTAAACTGTTACCTGTTTGGTTTTTGCTTTGGGTGGCTGAGAAAGTTCCCGGCGCTCCTCAGTTCTGATTTTGGTTGTTTCTTTTGATTGAGGCTTTGGATCTGCCTTCGATTCAGGAATGGCAGGCAGAGGTTCAGTTGATGGCTGAACTGTTGGAAGGGGATACTGTTCATTGGGCTGGACAACTATCGTTGCCGGTGAAAGAAATATCAGAGCCAGCAGTCCCCACGCCGTCAAGCCAACAGACATGAACGTCCAAATAATCAGCCCCATCTGAGTTCGTGTCAGGTCAGATTTATGTCTCAATCCGGGCTGTGGTGGTCTTTGGTTTGTCATTGTTTCAATCGTTTCAATCCGCATCCCTCATTGACAGGGGAACCCCTACTGATTCTTTGGCCTGCCATTATTCGTTTACAGACTGTCCCGCCTGTTCTTCGGATGGCTCAGCCTCGGCACAGAATTGCTCGACAAGATCTTTCAGCCCCAGGTTGCTGCCCACTCCAATTGCCTGAAACTTCCACCCTTTTTCTTTGCGAACAAGCCGGGCAAACTCGACGGCGGTTTCATCCGAGAAGATTTCCTTGAGTTCAAAGCGGGCCAACTCCTTCAAGCTACCCTGGTCAACGATGCGAATGAATGCGTGCGGGACCATCCCAAAGGTTTGATTCCGTAACTCACTCTCGTGGATCGTCACTACAAAGTTGAGTTGTCGTATCCGGTCATCTACTTTGGTCAGATCAACAAAGATCGTTTCGTCATCCCCAACTGACTCCTGACCGGTCAGGGAATCCCCTTTGTGAATGACCGCCCCATCTGGTGATTCCAGATTGTTGTAAAAAACAAAAAATCGTTCTTCAGGAACTTTCCCGTTTTCCCCAAGCATAAAAACCGAGGCATCAAGGTCTATTGGCTCATCCCCCTGGGGTGATGACCAGCCAAGTGCGACCGCAATGTGTTGAAGTCCTGGGGATGTTTCCACCAGGTTCACTGATCCATTCTTTTCAAGCTGAATAGACATGATCCATATCTCCCTTATTCGAGTTCTAGTACTTCTTTCTCAATGACTCCTAAAACTTCCCGGTTTGTAACCTGACACCCGGTTTCCCGGCTGATGACTGATCGAATCTTGGAAATCACTTCATCGTTGAGAATGGCGGCAATGACACTTTCCTTGCTTAAAGCCGACCGCTTCAACCAGAGACGCTCAAGGTGCTGAGGGCGCACAATCCCCCAACGTGAAATCAGAGCCAGGTGGTAGGCTGATTCATCGTCGAAGCCGCTGTTCAGATTGACCTTAATTACCAGGTCAGCTTCAATTTTTTCCTTGGTGGTGATCCGGTAAACCTGCCACTCAGTCAAATTTGTTAAAACCGCCCATTGGATACCCGAATAAGCCCCATAGGAAGTAGCCTGGAAAATCTGGGTTTCCTTGAGCGGCAGCCCCACCCGCTTTGACTCGATCACCAGCACGTCTTTGCTGTCTACGCACAAAACATAGTCGGCTTTTCGCCCCTGGATGCGTTGCTCCGTTTTGATGCACTCGATGGGATACCCGAGAACATCCTGCAGTATCCGATCAAGGATCAACCTGGATGAGCTTTCATTTTGCTGGTTATTGAGAGCATTGGTGATTTGTGCCAGCAGGCCCTGCATTTTGTGTTTGATCTGACTGGCTTGATCCAGAATCAGATCCTGCTGGGCCCGGCGTCCTCGCCTGCGAATCAGGGAAAGTTCTTCCGTTGTCAGGGGAGCGGTGGGAACAGACGAGGATTCAGGCAACGGGCCAGCGTCTTGCAGGGTAACTCCAAACCGGGTTGCCAGTTTTTCCAACCCTCCAGCATACCCTTGCCCGACCGCCCGAAATTTCCAGGCGTTGGCGTGACGATAGACTTCACCCAGGATGATGGCCGTTTCACTCGAAACGTCATTTGAAAGGTCGTAATGAAGCAATTCTTCTGATGTTCGCTGATCCAGTATCCGAATCCGGATCCACTCGATTTGTCCAAAGTTCTGATTCCGGGCTTCGGCATCGTAAATCGTCAGGCAAAACGCCAGTCGAGTAATATCAAAAGGCAGTTTCGCCAATGAAATCAAAAAACGAGTTCGGTCCCGGCCCACAAACCCTGAATCGTCTTCACAAATCAGGGAAACCGAACCCGCCTGGTCCTGTTTTTGATTGTAGAAAATAAAGTCTTCATCGTCCCGAACCTTCCCGGTTGCCGCTAATAAGAACAAACTGGCATCCAGGCTGTACTGGACAGAAGAGTCATCCGTTTTGGTATCCCATCCGACACCAACCACAATGTCAGTCAACGCCGGATTATCTTTGTTGAGATAGGTCGAGCCGCCCTGTGGAACAGTTACTGTCATAGTTTCAATCCGCACCCCTGATGAGCAGGGGTGGAAATGTGCCGTCAACTTTTTGAATCAGGTTTTGGTGGTCCGGTTCGCTCCCAGGTATTCCCTGGTTTTTGGGTTGGTGGTAACCTGTTATCGCCAGGTTCAATGGTTACTTCACGAGGGTTTGAAACCTGGCCGCCTCGTGGCCCACGTTCAACATATTCACCTGGTGAAGCTGGTTTTTCTCCGGGTTTTTGAGTGTTGCTCATATGTCCTCACTGAAAAATCAAAGTATTGGAGTTGACACAAATTGGACGGAAGGTGATCTGACCTTTCGTGAGGTCATCCGTCAGGAATATGCCAATTGTGTTTTCTCCGGGGGATTTGTAGATGGGCATCCCATTGATACCCTTTACATTCAAGCTGAAAAAGATGGTGTCGTAACAACCAGTTTGCTTCTTCGACCTGACGAAGTGGCGGCTATTGCCTGGGTGGCGGCTGGGGTCCTGTGGTCCAATGCAATGCTACCAGGAAAGGAAATCCATGAAACCCAATCACTACCAACCACTTGATGCCGGAATAAAGTCTCTGGAAGTAATCCGTGACCTGCTGACACCTCACGGTATCCAAATCACTGAGATTACTTCCCTTAAACTTGAATCGGCGCCTCATTCAGACCGAGTGCCTGAAAACGCCGTCAAGATCAGCTTCACGGCCTATGTGCCGCTCGAATCAGTTGTGACCGGCACAGCCGAGTCATACAAGTAATTCCAAAACTGCTGGGCTCCTTCGGTGACAATGAACTCATCTCCGTCCAACATCTTTAACCAGACCGTTGGACGGTCGTGGTTGCCGTTGAATTTTTCCGCATACCGGGCACTGACAATATATTCCGGATTGACCAGTTTGTTTTGAACACGAATTAACATCTGATTGACCTCCAGAGTCGATTAAGCATACCTCTCCCCGTAGTGCAGATGGCGTTTCAATCCCTGATGGGCTCGGTACTACGCTTGCGGCGGCTTCTGGCTGTCCGTGATGTAGCGTTCCAAGACCACAATGAAGGCGTCAACCCGCTGGTTGGCTTCAGCCTGCACCTGTGCCAGGGTACTGACGGTCTGGTGCGTCCGTTCAGTAATGGTCAGTATCGCATCAATCGCGGCCCGTGTTTCCTCCCGGTCGGCATCAGCCTGGCGTTTCGTTTCTTCAAGCTCTTGCTGAAACCGTTCCTGCGATTCTTTCAACAAATCAATGTCCACGCTGAATTTTGCTTGCTGATTCAGGATGAACTGCATGGTTCGTTCTGTTTCTTCGTTGCTCATTGGTTGCTCCTGTGTTTCAGTTCCTGTTAGGTTCAATCGGTACCCTGGTAGACAAAGGTGAAATAATCTGTTTAGTTTTCTGGGACTGGGTCATTCGTGCCAAACGGGACACTTGACTTACAAGAACTGATTCGATTGATCGTTAACTTTAGACCTTTTCGAATTCCGTGTTTTTGAACCGTTTCAATTGAGTACTCAGAACAACTCGGTTTATACCGACACATCACGTAACCTTTTAGCAAGGGTCGCCCAATCAACTGATAAGTTCGAACCCCTGCGACATAAACTCGCACTGTAACCTGATTGGAAGGGGCTCGGAACGAATCTATGAATGCCAAAACTATCAGCCCAAAAATCAACAGCAAGTAAGTTTCCGGGCGTTTCAAGGGTTTCCGCAGGTTGGACATTTGGCACTTGCTTGAAGTCGGTTGTTTCCACAAGTTGAGCATTGGATTAAATTTCCCTGAGGTCTGGAAAAAATATAAATAATGAGTCCTATCACACTTGTGAACATCACGAGTACCATCCAAACCACAGAGCTATCCATTCCTCTTGCTTTCGCATCTCTTGCCACCCAGACTAATAGAGCAATGTTCAAAGCAAAAATCACAACCGGTACTATGAGAATGAACCCTCCACAGGCCGCACAGGCCCCACATCCTTCTGGGGAAGACTCCCTGCCTTGTTGAGCAAACACAACACTGGTAAAGAACAGATGCAGTAACATCGCAAAAATGCTCTGGTTGATTCTATTCATGTTTTTCTCCTTATATTGACTGTTAATCAATGCGGGTGGCCAACGTACTAAAGATCTCGCTCCATCCGTTTAGCAATACCAATAATCTTAATTTCTTCAATAGGAAAAATTTGATCTTTGACTTCAGGATTAGATGAGACGAGGCGAATTGTGTCTTCGTCAACTGGGAAAACCCTTTTTAGAACTAATCCAACCGGTGTTCGCACTAAGACAATTTTCTCGGTAACACTGATAAACCTTCTATATATAATGACATAATCACCATGGTGAATCCGGTCACCTGCCATTGATTCACCATTTACCTGAACGGCAAGTGTATTCTTCCCTGATGGGTCCTCTTTGAGAGGGCGAATCCAACGCAACCCCTTGACTGGAATGAATTCACTGGGTCTTCCTGCGTAAACTTCCCTGATTAAAAGTACTGGAATCTGGTTGACTTCTTCTATTCTCATTTGGGGGTACCTCCATCGTTGTTTCAGTAACTGGGACCGCTACTTCTTGGTCCTCCTGACAATCTGAAAAGTTTTCCCAAAGTGCTTCAATTTGAATATCAACTACTCGCCTGACTTCTTCTGGTAACTCCCTATAAAAACTCAGAATTCGAGTTTCTTCAGGAAGGTTCAATTCTTCCAATGGGGTCATTTGGTCGCCGAAGCTCTCAGAGTCCGGGTATTTGGACCCCTGACCAAACAACAGCCAGTGAATGGAAACGCCAGTTTTTTTATAGATCTCAACTAAAGTTGACCCATTTGGCAGGGTATTTATGTTGCGCCATCGGTACAGCCCTGGGGGAGTTAAGCCCAACTGTTTTGCAATTGATTCAACTGATTGATTTGAAAAGGCTTCAATGACACGAGTAAAAAAATCTTGTTGGTCTTCAGTTTCTGATTTGACACCTCTAATGAGCCAATCAAGGCTGACTCGTCTTTTTTCTGCCACTTTTATCAAATGCCGTAACGCCGGAGTTCTTTTATTATTCTTCCATTCAGAGGCAGTTGACACTGGAACTTCAAAGAAATCAGCAACTTCCGTTAACTTTGTTTTACCTACAGCTTTAACCAAACGTTCCCATAAACCGGGAACTTCCGATTTAACAGAATTTTCTTCTTGACTGAATTTCTGCAAAGTCGTAATCTCAGACATTGTTGAATATTTTCTATTCCAGCAGGGTACACATGACGCCTACGGAAATCAAGATTGGACTTCTTCGAAATGGGCTAAAAGTCAAAGATTTAGCTCAGGAATTTGGGTGCAGTCCGTCTCATCTGTGGAATGTCATCCGTGGGGCTCGGAGTTCCCCGAAGATTCGTCAGAAGTTGTTTGAAGTTTTGTTTCAATCCCTAAAGGGCTCAAACGATACTGACCTTGTTTCAATCCCTGTTTCAATCCCTGAAGGGGGCAAGAAATGAACGATCAGAAATGGGTGATTACGCACGAAGGTAAATATTTGATGGGCGCACGCTTAGCACCCGTACCTTATGAGTTCTGGACCACTCAGCGATCTGAAGCTATGGAGTGGGATTCTGAAGCTGATGCGTGCCGCGCACTCCGAGCCCTCAAGCTGGATAAACAGGGTGCGAAGGTATCCCAATGTTTCAATCCCTGAAGGGTTCACTTCCCTTTATGGGCGCTTAAAGGCACTCTCCCCCTGATTGGCTTCAAGAGCATGTTGAATAAAGGAAGCCAATTGGTCCCAGGTCACGGGCTCGCTCTGATGAATTCCTCGCTCAAGCATGACGATCATTTGTTGAGCCAGTGAACGACGCTCCCGGACAGCTAATTCAGTTAAGGCTTGATGAAGATCCGCTGGTAAATCGAGTGCAAACCGGACTGTATCGAGTGCTGGCCCAATCGCCCGGCGTCCCTTTGGTGGCATAAGTCCCCCAAGAAAATCGGAATAGGGAGTTAGCCTAGTGCAATTTCTATGCTTGAAATAGTGTCAAAATAGTGATATTTATACACTGAAATAGAGATAAAGAGGTTAATATGAATCAGATTGCTCACGAGAAACCCAGTCGAATTGCTCTTACCATTCCTCCTGGTCTCCATCAAAAACTCAAAGACTCAGCAATACAGAATCGCCGGTCAATGCACCAACAAGCTCTGTTTCTCCTTGAACAATCCTTAACTGGAAATGCAATTGCGCAGGTAGAAGAAATCCAAGTCTCCTGCAAATCACAAATTTAACTTCCCTTCGTGGGGCTGCCACCTGGTTTTTTAGGGGTAAGAAAATCAAACCAGCATGGCAGCAGATCTTGGGGGCGCTCCCCAAGGGCCGGTCAACCCCGGCTAATGCACGTTTGAAGAAATCCCTTGTTTCCCAGGGGAAATGAAAAACTCGGGCGGTGGCTCGGCCTTGGGATGAATGAGCCGCTTCCCGTTTCTGTTCCAATGTTTCAATGTTTCAATGTTCCAATCCCTATTGGGGTCAAAGGTCACAATGGAAAGCATCGAGATCGTCTTTTGCACATTCTGGCTCGTCATGATTGCCCTCGGTGCTGGGTATGGACTGCATGCCATTCTGGAGGATTTTCAATCCCCGATGGGGTCAGAGTTCTCTCGAAAAGGCTGGGCTACTCTTGGGCGTGTGCTTTTGTGGCTGGATGAAACGATTTGGTTTTGGGCCTACCATCTTCATAACCGGCTGAGTCGGCTGGCAGACCATTGCGAATGTAAAGCCGATCCGGGTTTCAATCCCTGATGGGGTCAGAGGTCACGATGGATGTTTCAATCCCTGAAGGGGTCAATTCCAGCCAACTCTCTCAAGAAAGCAAAAAGCCTCAAGTTGATTTCTTGGAGAGCCTGGTTGGTCTCTTGTCGCAATCGTTTATTCGAAGCCTGCCTGAAGATGCCATCCCTGTTGGAATTGTAGCGTTGCAACTGGGTGTTGTTTTTGAATCCAAGAAAACCAACGAGCGAATTACTGTTTCAATCCCTGTTTCAATCTCTGATGGGCAATGAAAGAGTCTTATTATGAAAAACTACTTAGCCAACCATGAAGCAGCTCAAGTCTGTCTTGAATTCCTGACATCCCACTTTAAGGGATGCCAACACATTTCAATCCAAAAAATCAAAATTAAAGAATTCAACGGCTCACTAGGAGGAGATAGGCTGAATGGCCAGGCTTTGATCTCACTTCAAGTCTTGGTTCGCGCTTCGAAAGAAAACCCTGAGACGACAGCCACGCGTGAGCAAGAAGCTAAGAATCAATCAGCCGCATCATCCGTGTTGACAGGTTTATCTGGGGTTGAGTCTGACTGCTCAAGCAATAACAAAAACCTTTTGTAAACCAGAAACAATGCGGCAAAAGATTGGGATTCAGCTTCAGTTCCCGAAAGTTTTTGCAGGACCTGAGTCAGTTCGATTACTCGTTCGTCATCAAAAAATGGTGAGTGTTTCTGACAATAAGCCGTTGTTAATTGGGCCGCTACGAGGTGTTTGGTGTTTTCGTCCATGTTTCAATCCCTGTTTCAATCCCTTTTGGGTTCGTTTCAATCCCTTTTGGGTTCAATAATGCCTTCCTCAATCAGAACTTCCCGAATCAGGGCTTTGAGTGCGGATCTCACCAAGTCCTGACCTTCTGGTTCAGCCGGTTGGGGATTATTTGATTGAGAAAGAGCTTGTGGTGGGGCGGTTTCAATCGTTTCAATCGCTCTTAAGGAAGAGGTATCTGATTTATAGCCTTGAGGTAAAAAGATCGTACCGGGCGGAGCTTTTTTTGGACCTTCACCAGTGATAAGCCAGTGAAGTGAAACCTGACCAATTTCTGCAATAGTCGATAATGTTTCAACCCTTGGAAGGCTCCCCCGAGACCAGCCATAAACACTTTGTTTTTCTAAACCAAGCCTTTTGGCAATTTTAGGCGCATTTTCCAGCTCCATGGCCTCTTTTACTCGATCAAAAAAGCCATTGTAGTCAGGTTTAACTTCACTTTTAAATTGACAAGAGTCAGGCAAAAACTTACTATCCCCTTAAACAAGTTTATCAGGCTAAAGATTACCTATGAATTCAATTGCATTCAAGAAATTCCTTTTGGATCGAGGTGTCCGGCAGGTTGACCTAGCTCGGCGCATTGGTGTTACCCGTGGAGCAATTTCACAAGTTGTGAATGGGATTGCCTGGAATTCCAATGTGCGCGAACGAATGGCCGAAATCCTCGGGGTTTCACCTGATGATCTGCCATTTAATCCCGCTGTGCTGCGTCCGGGACCTGAGCCGACCTCAGATCCCAGACGGATCACAGTGGTGTGATCCCTTTCCGAAAACGACGCATTGAAGGGGGAGGCTGCCAAATTCCTCCCCCATTTTTTCCGTGAGGTAACTTCCGAGCAATCCAGCCATAAACCCTCACGGCAGTTTGTGACCGGTTCATCGGTTATCACAATTCCATTCTAACCCTGAGTGCAAGTTCAGAAAGTCGCCGGCTATGAATGCCATCAGTGAATCCAATCCAGAAAACGCACAGGCCATGAGCAATGCCTCTCCGAAAGGCAAACGCAAATTCCTCGCCAAGCTCATGAATGTCGCAGAGTCGCTTTACAGCCGCTGGTGTCGGGAAATCCTCCCTGATGATCCAGAGGTTAACTGCGGCCAGAAATCACCGCTTGACCGGATCGAGCAGCTTATGGAGTCGCTGGCGGAAATCTGGATGCCCGGACTTCACATTCTGAAGCGCCGAATTGATGAGGTTTATTACCGGTTGTGCCGAGAGCACGAAGAGCCCATTCCATTGGAACTGGCGACCGCCGCCTGTGCCAAAGAATCGGCTGATGTGACGATTGCGGTCCTCAACAAGGAGGACCTGAGCAGATTGAAAAAGGAAGCGATGGAAGCCCGAGTTTCCTATGAGCGGCTGGAGCGCTTAATCAGCCAGCTCGAAACCTCCACTCAACCAGAGGTCAACTATGACGGCCAGGCCGTCTTTGCCAACAGGAGAATCTCATGAATGGACACGTCATTAAATTTCAATCACCGGCATCTCCGAGTGTTCGCAATCTGTGCCGGGCGGCTATTCAAACTCATTACAACAAGGAGCCGCACAGTCCTGGATGTAAGCGTTTTCTGGGTTTCTGGTCAAAGCTGATCGCCATCAAAAAAGAAATCATCGCCTTCGGAAGCAAATTAAAACACGCCCGAAAACGAAACCGGAAAGCCCTGCTGCTCCAAAAGATCGAACATCTCGAAGCCCAACGAACGCGGTATGAGCGGAAGATCCACCGGATCAATAACCGAATTGAGTGGACCAGGGCCAACATCGCGGTAAATCAACCTCATGGCTGACCAGCAAACCCATCAAGATGCCGACCAGTGGCTCACCCGCCACAAGCACTTCAGGAAATATATGGAATCCAGTCAATACAAAACGCTGTTTGACCAGCCGGCACCGGCACAGGAGAACCCGCCTATGAGCACCGTCCCCACACTTGTTCAGAATCCAAGCTTTGTAACTGAGCCGGTGACGCCGGTTCAACCCGAGCCAAGTACTCATTCACGGAATTTATACCAGCGGTTGTGTCAGGTATTTTTGCGACTCCGCCCACTTCCCAAACTGGGAAAACACGAAAAGCACAAGTACCCATATCTCAAAACCAATACCATCTACGAGCAGGTACTCCCGATCCTGGCGGATGAGGGAGTCCTTTGGCTAACCGAGATCGAGGCGCATGAGATTTCGACGGTGAAGATTTACGACAAGACCGCCGACAAGGCTGCCGTCCTGGTCACCCACACACTCGTAAATGCTGATGATCCGGCAGATTCTCGGGCATTTGACCACTGGCCTGGGGTGGGGATCAGTTACGACGGCAAAGCTTTTGCGAACGCAATCATTGCAGCAAACAAGACCTTCGCTGAAACAACATTTCGGATTTCCACCTATGATCCGGAAGAAGACGACGCCAACCAGGATGGCCAACCACCACTTGGCGGCGCTTCAACACCACAATCTCGCTCACTACCACCTCGGGCACAAAAGCTCAGGATGAGAAAACGGCCCATCCTCGGGATGGCCTGGTCACTGATTTGAAAAAACTGAGAGATGCGGCCATCAGTGCCGGCATCACCCTGATGGGGCTGACCTCCGCTCAGGTGCAGAAAATGGGTATCAAGGACCTTGAAAAGCAGGTCGCCGACACCCGGTCAAAAGTGTTCAAGCAAATCCAACAATTCGAGAAACAACGCTTCGAGGAGTTCGGCCAGGCGGCAACGCCCACCGCCGATCTCTCGGAAATGGAAAACGGCGCCCTGGCTCTGTATGTCGTGGGGCTTTACGAGTCGCTCCAACCGACTGAGAAATAAGGGAAAGTATGAACAAAGAAGAATTGAAGTCTGAATTTGCAAAAGCCTTTCCGGACACTTCGGTTCTATTTATCCGCCTGGAGCTTGGACCATCCGAGGCACTTATTCTGCTTGGATTATTGCAGTTAGTACTCAGCCATCCAGACATTCCGAATGCACCTTTTGAGATTGGACGCAATCTGGCGGCGTCACTTGAATCCGCTTTTAAAGATGTTGCGCCATCACTCAGCCCATTTATCGAAGAAGGTTGGGACCGCTCTCAAGTTGAGAGTCAGTCTTCTTCAACCAGCCATTGAAAGCAAGAAGGGGGCAACCAATGGAAATCGGAAAAATTCACCTACTAAACATCAATGATATCCGGGTTGACGGTGGCACCCAGTCTCGGGCGGCACTCGATCAAGCTACGGTGGATGAGTATGCCCAGGCAATGCAGGAGGGTGCGGAATTCCCTGTCCTTTTGGCCTATTGGGATGGGGTGGATGTTTGGCTGGCGGAAGGATTCCACCGCCACGCGGCAGCTCGCAAAGCAGGAATTCAGGGACTGCAAACCAAAGTGTTTGGCGGGGACCGGCGGGCAGCACTTTCGCACAGCCTTACCGCGAACGTGAAGCACGGCTTGCGCCGAACCAATGCCGACAAACGGCACTGCGTGACGTTGATGCTCCGGGATGAAGAGTGGGTGAAATGGTCGGACGGCCAAATTGCCCAACATTGTTCCGTGGATCCAAAAACAGTCTCCAATATCCGAAAAGAATTGATACTGACTATGGAAATTCCAGAGTCAGATATGCGGAAAGGGGCTGATGGTCGAACTTACGATACTTCTGCTATCGGCAAGAAGAAAACCGGTGTCGAACCCAAAAAGCCTGACGAGCACGGGTGCCTGACCTGCGGAGAAATTTTTGACAAGGAAGTCTGGCATTGTCCGACGTGCAACACCCACTGGCCACCCAGCAAGGATACCTGTCCGAATTGTTACAAAGCACCGACGGTCACGACCACGAAGCTGTCAGCGGCTGCGGTCGCCGACCAGGTATTTGGTGAAGGTGATGAGCCCCCGGTTGAAGCTGAAGCCATCCAGAAACCGGCTCACGGCGTGCCACAGGAAGATCTGTCAGAAGCGTTCAACTGGCAGGCCGTGGCTGATCAGTACCTGGCTGAGAACCTCGCTCTCAAAAAAGACCTCGAAGAAGCAAAGAAAATCATCCATCAGCTCGAAGACGAAACGGCTTTAGTGCACGGCTATTTTCGAGAACAAAGCGATCAATTAGTTTCTATCCGCAAGGAAAACAAGGACCTGGCCTGGGAGCGAGATCAATTCTTCAGCGAGAACAACACATTAAAAGCCCAAAACCAACACTTAACAAAGGAAGCTGAACAACGAAAATTGTCCTGGGACAAGCTGAAAAAGGATCTGCTTCATGCTGAAGAAGACATCGAACAACTCACGAAAAGCCGAGATTCTTTTTATGGGAAGATTCAGGAGCTGCGGGCCGCAATGGACCCGCTCTACAAGGAACTGAATCGGCTACGAGAAGAAGCGGCGGAAGCGGTCCAACTGGCAGCAGACAAAGCCCACTGGTTCGGCGTAGCCGAGCAGCTCCGGGAAGAACTTGATGAGGCAAAAGCCACCATCACCCGACTCGAAGAAGAAGAGATTGGAAGTCTTTTGGTTACCAAGGCTAACTTGAGTGCCAAAGTTGAAATGCTTGAGGAAGATCTCCGCGCGGCAAACGCACGGATCGAAACACTTGGAACTCTTGTTGACGAGTACTGTGCGCAAGCCAAAGCGGAAATGGATGAAAAATTCCGATTCCAAATGATGATTGTGACCGGACTGGCCGGCGCGCCAAAGCCGGTGACTGAGGATGTTTTGAAGGGCGCGACTCCTTTGCGTGATGCGATGTTTAAGCTTCAGGAGATGCTTGCCCCAGCATCGGATTCGAATGACGAGGCTGAGAAGCTCCGGGAACAACTTAACATTGTTACAACAAAATGGCACAAGACGAGTGCGGAATTTGAGCCTTTACTGATGGAGAAAGCCGAGCTTGAGGGCGAGTTGTCCCGCACCCGTCGAGCGTTAAAGTCCGAAATCAGTGCACAGGAAACAATCAGTGCAAGGCTTCGAACCGATCTGAGTCAGCTTCAGTTGGAAAAGTTCAATTTGGTGGCGAAAGTTACCGAACTTGAAACCCAGATCGCCTCTTTTACTTCTGGCACGGCGGATGCTACGCGTGCGGGCGCGCACGCCCCCGCGCGCGCACACTCACTCTCTTCTCCTACTATAGATATTACACATGTAGGGGACCCAGAGTGTGTGGGTAAAGAGGTAAAGGGGTCCGGGGAAAAGGGGAAACGGAAGCGCACCCAAAAATCTGATCCCCGATCATCGCACCCAGCGATTCAGGCCGTGCTTAATCAGCTTGGTCAGTACCCCCCAATCGAACTTTATGACCGGATCATTGAGATCCTTGGTGACAATCCCGACAAAACCAAACTTCGCCAGTGTCGTGAGGAGTGGCTGACACGGGGGTATTCAAAAGCCAATTTCGCCTGGTTGACCGAGTGGTATGTGATGGGAATTCCCGTCCGTCAGGGCAATTCGGCCACGAACGGCCAGCCCGTCAAGTCTCGCCAGTTGCTCGAATGGGAAGCCAAGATGGCAATGATCGGGATGCCGGTTTCGCAGTAAGGAGGACGCAATGTACCCAGTTCCAGTCGAACGATCAAAAACCTCAGAGACGCTTGCAATGTTGTTGATTGCATATCCGAACGCTTCTGTGACCCCAGGAACATTCCCTTTGTATGAGCGAATGCTGACGGATATCCCTGCCGAGGCCCTGGAAACCGCAGTCCTTCAATGGATTGCAACCAGCAAATTTTTCCCGACAGTTGCGGAATTACGGGAATGCGCTTTCCGATTGGCCGCTGATTGCTACCAGCACCCGAGCCCGGCTGAAGCGTACGGCCTGGTCGTTGCCGAAATCCGACGAATCGGGATTTACGGCCAGCCCAAATTCCAGTCTGACCTGGTTGCCAAAACAGTGAAATACATGGGTTGGCGTGAGATTTGTTCGAGCGAAGAACCTCAGATCGTCCGGGCTCAGTTCCTGAAAATGTATGAACAACTCCAGCAGCGAGAAATCGAAGACGCCAAGCTGATCCCAGCGGCCCGGCGACTCAAGGCAGGCGGCGAGCAAAAAGTCATCAGCCCAGGTGAGAGGATCCAGGAACGAGCCCTGAGTCTGGCTGAGAAAATGGTGATGGAGGATTGATTATGGCGCAGAACTCAAAGATCGAATGGACCGACCACACTTTTAACCTCGTCATCGGGTGCGCCAAGGTCTCGCCTGGGTGTGCTTCATGTTACGCCGAAACGATGAATACCCGCCGAGGATGGGCTGAATGGGGGAAAGACGGCATCCGGAAAGTGATGTCCGAAAGCTACTGGAAAGAGCCGTTGAAATGGAACCGGAAGGCAACCGAGCTGGGCCAACGGCAGCGGGTCTTTTGCTCCAGCCTGGCAGACGTCTTCGAAGACCATCCGACGGTCAATGAGCAGCGCCTTCGATTGTGGGAGTTGATCAAACAAACACCTGCCCTGGACTGGCAACTCCTGACCAAGCGGCCTGAGAACTTCAAGAAGTTTCTTCCTGCCGACTGGGGAACTGGTTACCCAAATGTGATGTTGGGGGTAAGTGTTGAAGACGCAGACCGCGCTTTCCAGAGGATAGAAATCTTATCGCAAACACCAGCCAATAAACGGTTTCTTTCTTGTGAGCCTTTGCTTGAAGATGTTTGCCTCAATGAAGTTTGGGACTGTCTTACATCCCCACGTTTTGTTGATTGGGTGATTGTCGGTGGTGAGTCTGGGAAGCATCCCCGTCCTTGTGACCTGCATTGGATCTGGCACATCGTGAAAGACTGTGAATCCCTGGAAATCCCGGTTTTTGTAAAACAGTTGGGGGCGTGTCCAGTTTCAAGAAAGGGAGACGATCTTTATTTGACGAAACCCAATGACTCGAAGTTTTCGACTTTCGAGGCATTTCCGCCTGATCTTCAAATCCGGCAAGTCGTCTATTGCCAGGAACAAACAAAGGTGACCTATGCCATTGAATGTAAGAGTGATGAAGCAGAAGCAATTGTTATTTAGAGTGACCGCCAAAGATTGCCAATGGGAGTTCTTCCGGTCAGGCGGCGCTGGTGGGCAAAACCAGAATAAAGTTGAAAGCGGCGCCCGGTGTATCCATCCCCCATCCGGTGCCCGAGGCGAAGCCAGGGATAGCCGGGATCAGCTCCGAAATCGCCAGGAAGCATTTCGGCGAATGGCCGAATCCCCAAAATTTCAGCAGTGGCTCAAACTCGAATCTTCCCGAGTGCTGGCGGGTCACATTTCCATTGAAGCAATGGTCGAACAAGCGGTTGAAGAACAAATGCAGCCGCATCACCTGAAAGTTGAAGTTCGGACTGAGGAAGGATGGGTTGAAGCAAAATGAGAAAAAAGCGATTTTGGGTTAGTTGGTGGACCTCGAATTACCCTGCTAGTGGGGTTGATTCCTGGCCAGGAACTTTGAAAATTTGGGTTAGTGGTAGTCGTGGATGGATGGGACCGGAGCAGTCTTTGTGTGCCGTGATTGACGCAGAAAACGAAACGGTTGTATGGCAAGGGCTTAAATCGTGGTTCCCGGACCTTGAGAAACGATTTTGCCGCGAGACCCTGACTACGGACTGGTCGCCGCCAGAAGACCGCTTCCCTGGATTGGATCCGGCCCGCGTTACCATTCAGCGGAAGTTGTCACCAGAAATGTCGCCCGATGAACTGGCCTTTGAACTGGCCACCCTTAAACTTGACCTTGAGGAGCAGGTGATCAGAGGAACAATCACGAAGACTCAAGCCATACAGGAATATACCCAGGCAATCAGGAAGGTATCACCATATGGCGATACCTTTGGAACCATAGACTTTGAAGATTTGGATTAGTGGTAGTCGTGGATGGATGGGAGCAGAGGAGTCAGGAATGTTGAACTACCCGGTCAGGAAAATTCCCTCTCGGGTTGTCAATGGTTTGGTCAGGGGCAGGAAGCTTTTCATCCTTTGTCACAGATTGATAAAGCCGATCTACGGCAAGCGCCACAACCTCACGATAGGAAAGCTTGTAGTTCTCAGCAAGGTAGGTAAGTTGATCATCTGTCAGCTTTGAAAGGCTTAGCATTCTTTTGCTCATTGGATTCTCCTCTATCTGCAATATATCCAATATATCGTCTATTGACAACTTTTATCTGATATGTATATCTTGGTATATATCTCAGATAGAAACCTAAACTAAAACGGCTCAAGTGTTGAAGCCACCTGAGCCGACATTTCCCCAAAATAGAGGTTCTTAAAATGAACGATCAGACTTTAACACAACTCCCTCTCGATTTGCCCGAACTTTCCGTTGTTGACGGACATGTAATGACAACCTCTCTTCATATCGCCCATGATTTTGAAAGAAATCACAGGCATGTTCTGGAGACGATTAAAAAACTTCAATGCTCTGAAGAGTTTAGAGAGCCGAATTTCCGGCTCTCCTCTTATGTGTCTGAGCAAGGTAAACCTCAACCAATGTACAACCTTACTCGCGATGGGTTTACGTTCCTCGTAATGGGGTTTACTGGTTCGAAAGCTGCGGCTTGGAAAGAAAAATACATCAGAGCTTTCAATCTGATGGAAGAAAAACTCAAGGAGCAATCCAGATCAGGTTTGGCTCTGGTCAAGGCCGATAACACAGCCCTCAGCCTTTTCAATGCCATCAAGCGTCAGCATGACGAAACCGGTCAACTCATCGAGATGACCATTCAGACATTCCAGACAGCAACTGAAGCCAAAAACACAGCGGATGAGGCCCTGGCTCAAATTCGTGAGATGAAAGAGCAACAGCAGGCGGTGATAGATTCACTGACTGAAATTCCTGAGCCATCCGTTGAAGCACCGGTCGAAACCACTCGGGTCAAGTTGATCAAGGTGGTGGATTCCATCGTGAAGTTGGGCGGGATGGATCATCAGGCAGTTTGGCGGGTGCTCTACCGTGAATTGACGCTCCGGTGTCATTTTGACGTTGGTGCCCGGCAACGGTTCGCTCCAAAGAAGACGAAACTCCAGATCGTCGAGGAAGCCGGGCAGATGGAAAATCTTTATGCGATTGCGTTTGAGAAACTGGAGACGATCCGGAAGGGGGTGGCGTAATGTTGCCGATCAAGTCAATCCACATCAAGCCACCAAAGACCGAAGAGTGCATCAGCCGGATACACAATCACGCCAGCCAGTCCTGGGCAATTTTCAAACTGTTGTCCCTGGTTGATGACCAGAAGCTGTCCGAACTGAACGACTCGGATAAATCCACATTGTTTTACCACCTGGGCAACGTGGGCGCCACAACCTGCGAGAAGCTGTTTGAGGACGCCTTTGACCTCGAAACTGCTGTCAAGTGATATTTGAGTTGACCAGGTGCGTAAATTACGCACCTGGTTATAGATTACCGGCAGAAACCCCCGCGTTTTATCGTGGGGATGAATGCCGGTAATCTATAAAAAGGAGGCTAACAGTGAGCCGCAAAGAACGCCTGATCGAGAACCTTATAAGCCTTTTTGTCCCAGTCATAAGAACCGCAATTTTGATGCTG
This sequence comes from uncultured Clostridia bacterium, assembly GCA_964639175.1. Classification (GTDB taxonomy): domain Bacteria; phylum Acidobacteriota; class Blastocatellia; order Chloracidobacteriales; family Chloracidobacteriaceae; genus JACQXX01. The sequence continues at coordinate 7,239 of CAZXCE010000010.1, read as the reverse complement.
GTGGACTACTTTGAATGCCAGACTCAACAAGGTAGTCCACTTCCTCACAGGCAAGAACCCAAACAAATTGATGAACGACTGATGACAATCAAGGAAGCGGCTGAATTCTTGCAGGTCACGGAAAATGCAATCCGGAAGTGGGTATCCGAGGGCCGGTTGAAAGCTCGCCGGGTCGGCCAGGATATTCGGTTTCTCAAATCGGAAATTTTGGAATGGACAGCCAGTCAGGCTGACAATCATTCCTTGCGGCGGGTAAAGTAATCCCGGTCTTTTGGCTGCAAGGAGGAAGCCTTATGTCTATTCGAAAGCGCGGTTCAACATTCTATTTTGACTTTATGATTCGGGGAGTCCGGTACAGGTCCGCAATCCCGAACGCTCGAAACAAAAAAGAAGCTGATCAAGCCGAAACTGAAGCCAAGCAGGCAGTGTATGAAGGCCGGTATCAGGCTGAAAAGGTAGCAAAAACGTTTGAAGAATTTGTTGCCCAGGTCTATGAGCCTTGGGCAAAAGCGAACAAAAAAACCTGGGCAACGGACCGGTACTACACTCGGGCGTTGTGCCAGGTATTCGGGAAAAAGGAATTTGCCGATCTTTCACCAATCTTGATCGAGAAGTACAAGCGGGGACGGCTTGCCACTCCGACCAAACACGGTAGCCAGCGTGCTCCTCAGAGCGTCAATCACGAGTTGAATGTTCTCTCTCGGGTTTGCGAACTGGCGATTGACGCTGGATTGATCTCAGTCAACCCAATGCGCAGGGTCAAGCGGCTACGATGCGACAATAAGCGAGAGCGGTTCTTGGATACGGAAGAAGTCACAAAGTTGATTGCGGTCGCTGATGAAAATTCGCCGCACATAGCCGACATTATTCGGATTGCCATCAACACCGGAATGAGGAAGGGGGAAATTCTCAATTTGCGCTGGGCAAATGTGGATTTTTTCAAGCGGGTGATTTACGTGACGAGAACCAAAACAGGGAGAAATCGCCAAATCCCGGTGAATGAGCCGCTGTTTGAGGTTTTGACCCGATTGAAGGAGTCCAGTCAGTGTGAATTTGTGGTCGCAAATCCAAAGGATCCAAAGTCAGGGCTTGGAGATTTTAAAACAGCCTGGCAAGGCGTACGCCGGAAAGCTGGGATTGAGGATTTCCACTTTCACGATTTCAGACACACGGCGCCAACCTGGCTGGCGGAGATGGGAGTGGATGCGTTTACGATTGCGGATATTTTGGGGCACTCCACGATTCAGATGTCAATGCGGTATACGCACGCAACAGATACCCGAAAAGCCAATGCTATGAACAAATTGTCACAAATTTGTCACAAGCCCGGAGAAGCGAAGGCAGGGTGACCAGCGTAAGTTATTGAAAGGAATGGTGGGCGGTACAGGACTCGAACCTGTGACCTCTCGCGTGTGAAGCGAGCGCTCTACCAACTGAGACTAACCGCCCACGAGTGAAGGACGCGCATAGTACCAAAGGGACTCCGGGTCGTCAATCAAAAAATCAATCTGTCCCGACTCGCCAACACAATCGGCTGGCTTGATTTCCTCTATTTGGTATTTCGTTGAGGCTGGGAATATGGCACTTGAAGATGCTGGGTGGTGTGCTCAGTAAACATCCCGGGTGTATAGAGCGGCGTTGAAACACCCGCCGGCAATTGGTGATTCATACCACCAGGAACAGCCGATACCGGGGATGGAGTCATTTCCTGGGTCGGGTTTCCCTGCTGAATCACAATCACTTGAGGGAAATTGGGTTTCCTCAGCGCGATCTTGGTATACAACAGCAAAAATATCCCAAATAAAAAAACAGGAATCCCTAAAATCGCCGGTTCACCGGTATCAAACACAAAGGCTCCCAGAATGGCCAGCGTCGGAATCAAAAAAAGCCCACCAAACGTCAGAGCCCAGGCAATTTTCATGAACTTTTGGCGGGCTCGCTCTTGTTCCATATACGGGAGTGATGGAATTTCACTCAATGAAATCGGTTGATGGACCGTAGCCTGTGGAAAGTTGGGGGAAGTTGTCGGCGGCATGGCGCCTTGATTGGGAATCATCATCGCTGGTGGCGGCGCCGCTGGTAGATAAGGTGCGGGAACACTGGGACCAGGAGGTGCCCCAAGCACCTGCGAAACCATGCTCAGGTTGGTTCCACAGGTTTTGCAAAACTTTTGATCAGCAAGCTGAGGCTGAGTTCCACAGTTCGGGCAATACATAAAAAACCTCTAATTCCATCAAGAAATTGGCACTCATTTGCTTCAGAAAAATACCATGCTCAGGTCTTCTATCGGCTTACTGAGTATCTCGTGGAGATGATGGATACGGCACCTTCAACTGTTGTGTGGTATGCTCGGTGACGCTTGGCGACTGGTAAAAGTATGAATCAACCGACGGCGGCGGGAGTTGTCCAGGTTGAGCAATCACTGGGCCTGGGCCAGCCTGAGACACCTGATTGGGATTCAAATTTCCAGTCATTTGTGGTGATTGAACCACAATAACCGGCGGCATTTGAGCTGGCTTCAAAATAAACCGGGTATAGATCACCAGAAAAATCCCGGCCAGACAAATCAACGCCCCAATTCCATCCAGGGCTGAAATAGCCCGCCCCAGCGGGTTAATGATGTGAGCAATGGCATCACCCAGGGTATCAAGAAAGATAGCAAACAACAAACCACCGCCAATCATCATCCAGCCAAGTTTCCGCAATTTTTGACGTTTCAGCTCTTCTTCAACAAAGGGCAATGAGGAGAGATTGGCAAGTGGAATTGGCCCAACTGGATTGGTATGTGGAACCACTGGCGGTGACGGATAGGCAGGCAAACCCGGTGCATTTCCTGGCATCCCGGCATAGGGTGAGACGGGGACCGAAGGCACCGGTGGTGTCGTTCGGAGTGCCTGTGAAACAACCATCAAGTTTGTCCCGCAAATCTTGCAAAATTTTTGATCTGCAAGCTGCGGTTCGGTTCCACAGTTTGGGCAAAACATAGTTAAAACTCACACAGACCTGTCTCTTCAAACATTGAAGGTGGTGACTGAAGAGGAAATTTGTTGAGAGAGAATCGCGCGCGAAGAGCGTCTGCCCAGAGTATCATAAAACATGAGTTGACGCCTCTCTTTTTTCATCGTTAGACTTTGCAGGATCAGGCCATATGCAGGCCGGAAATCAACCCCGCCCTAAACGTTAAGGAGTTATAGATTGTTTCACTTACAGAAGTCTCTCGCACGTCTGGTTTTGATGATGATGGTCATGGCGGTCAGCGGCGTGACCTCCGTGTTGGCCCAATCAGCCCCCCAACAAGAGGCAACACCTCCAGATCCAATTCCAATCACCCAACGTGAGTTGTTATTAAATGACTTACCCATTGTTGTGGCGTCTCGTCCTGGGAAAAGCCAGGTCACCATTACGGTTCTGATCAAAATTGGCGCAACCTTTGATCGTGCCGGAAAAGCTGGACTGGCGACACTTACCGCCCAAAGCCTGCTCGCGGGTTCAAAAAATCGAGATGGCTCTCCGGTTACGGTCACTCAGCTCAAGGATGAGCTTGAAAGTGTCAACGGTCAGATCTCCATGGTCACGGGGTGGGATGATACCCGGTTGACAATCACAGGGCCAGCCCGCAATGTGGCGACATTGATCGAAATCCTGGGCCGTCTGGTGACACGCCCCAGCTTTTCAGAAGATGAATTTAATAAGATCAAGCAAGCTCAACTTGTGGCCCGTCAAACACTCTCAACCAGTGATCAGGCTGACGCCAGCTTTGCCAGCGATCTGTACGGCGGACATCCCTATCATCATTCGCTCGAAGGCACCGCCGAAAGTCTACGTGGAATTACCCGATTTGATGTCATTGACTTTCATAAACGACATTACCTGTCAAATAATTCAGCGCTGGTGATTGTCGGCGACGTCACGATGGCTCAAATTCTACGCACGGCCAGCCAGAGCTTTGGAGTCTGGATCAAGGGGAAACCAGCCCCCTATACCTTCCTTCCTCCAAATGAATTTCAAGGCACAAAAATTGTTTTTCATCCAAATCCAACTCAACCCCAGGTTCAAATTCGGGCCGGTGCCTTTACCGGATCAACATTTAATGGTTTGCTGAACTGGAAGCTGATTGACAAACTCCTGAAAACTCAGTGGTCAGCAGAGACAGCCCTGGCTGAAACCCGCCACCTGCCGGATAGCCCCTGGATGGTTCGATTGACTGCCTCGCCTGATCAAGTGGTTTCGACCATTGAAACATTCCAAAAAACGCTGAAAACGCTCCGGGAGACACCGATTCCAGCCGAAACCTTCAAGGTTGCCAAAGACGCTGTTCTCAAAGACTATCAGATGAATTTTCAAAGCAATGCGAGCATTGCCAATCTTCTGATTGATATGGAGCGCTATCAGATTGGGCGCCGGTCACTGGCCGAATGGCCACAACAACTCCAGGCACTGTCAGCCGCAGATCTTCAACCCTATCTGCAACGCCTCGGTGGAAAACAACTGCTGGTGGTGGTACAGGGCGGAAAACCAGAACTGGCTGAAAAACTCCAGACCCTCGGTATCGTCGAGGTTTGGTCGCAGCTCCCAGCCGCCTCGACCAAACCCGCGTCACCACAATCCGAAGCAAAGTAAACATTTTTCGCCAGGATCAAGTATAGTTGGCATCTCAACTGTGCAACCTTCCCGGCACGCCATCAAAAACTTAAACTCTGACGAAGCGAGGATCGATCAAGAAGATTGATTTTTGAAAACCATATCTTCGAATCACACACACTATGCAAGACCAGGATTTGTCACTCTCGTGGGAACCCCAAGAAAAAAGCCACCCAGTTGAAGCCCCTCTCCCACTGGTGCTGCCAACCGAAGCTGTCATCACGGAGACGGCTGATTCGAAACTTCAGGTGATTGCTCATCCATTACCAGCAGTTGAAGTACAGGAGGAAGTCATTGAAGTTCAGGTAGATGGTGAAACCGCTCCAGTCACGGAACCGGTGGATTTCGCGCCGCCACTTGGGATTGACGACCATCTGCCAGCCGAGGTTGAAGCAGTGGTTGAGTGGGAATCATCAGATGAAATAATCACTGAAGTTGAACACCACCCAGTACCTGAACCAGTTCTTTCGTTATCGGTTGAAAAAGATCCATTGGCGAACTCTTCAGATGACCTCCTCGCCCAACCCGTCTCCAAAACAGTGGTTTCCGAAGAACCTCCCCCACTCAACCGGCTCTACCGCCCGATTTATACGGTTGATCGGTTGCACCCGCAGGCAGGGTTACTGGTTGAAGATGATGAGCAAATCACGATTACCATTCCCAACCCAAACTCTTCAACTGAACCAGCCGGACTCTTTGACCGGATGGTTACCGGGGTTGGACTGACGACTCCTGACAAGGCCCGACACTGGCTTCGAGAAGGCATTCTCCTGGGTCGTGACCTGCTCTTTGCAATTGCCGCCATCGTGATTATTTTCTGCTATGTGCTTCAGCCCGTGAAGGTTGAAGGTACCAGCATGCTACCCCACCTGCATGATGGCCAGCGCATTTTTATCAATAAATTTATCTATAAGCTGGAACCAATTGAACGTGGAGATATTGTGGTGTTCTGGTACCCGATGGATCCAGAAAAGTCATTTATCAAGCGTGTGATTGGATTGCCGGGGGATGAACTCAAATTGCTGGGTGGGAAGCTCTATATCAATGGCAAACTGGTCTCAGAACCCTATCTTTCGGCTGAATTTACCAAAAACGGAATTTTCAACCGGACCTGGGAAGTTGAGCCATATCACTACTTTGTGATGGGTGATAACCGTGATGCCAGCAACGATAGCCGGTCCTGGGGGTCGGTCCCAGAAATGTATATCTACGGCAAAGCCGTCTATCGCTACTGGCCGTTTGATGAAGCCGGCAAGCTCCTCAGTGATGACGAAGTCCACGATCTCCGTGATATTCCGCACCGATTGTCAACCGGGCTTGATTAAAACCAGAGTTTCGTCAGTTTTGACTTTTCCAAAAACAAACCGGGCCGAAGTAAATCAACTTCGACCCGGTTTCCGTCTTCGGCTAAAGTCTGCCTCCGCCCGCCAGAGATCCCAGGTTCGGGCTTCAACCACATTTGCCTGAGATAGAGGCAGGTGTGCAACCTGGTAGGCCAGTTCTTTGGCCATCGCTGCCAAATGGGGCGGCCCAGAAGCAATTGTGTTCGCCAGGGCACAGGCCTGGTCCAAAATTTCTGTTGATGAATACAGCCGATTGACCAGTCCCCAGGCCAAAGCCGTGTGGCCGGTAATCGTTTCAGCCGCTGCCAGAATGCGACTGGCAGCCGTTTCCCCAATTGTTTGTGGCAACCTCGATGTTCCGCCAAACCCGGTGATAATACCCAGTTTGGCGCCAGGATGGGCAAATTGTGATCGAGGGGTTGCCAGACGAATATCACACGCCAGTGCCAGATCCAATCCGCCTCCCAGACAAAACCCGTCAATTGCCGCAAGATACACCCTGGACGACTCACGCATCCGCCGGAAAAGCGATTGCCCTAGCGTGGCATAAAAGGGTGCGTTTTCAGGTGTTAAGTGCTGTAATTCCTTGATACTGGCCCCAACAGCAAATGACCGGGCAGGCACACCCGTAATGACAATGGCCGCCAGATCAGTTCGTGACTCCCAAAGTTGGGTGTGATGATGGAGTGCTTCCAGGGTTTTAAGCTCCAGGCGGTGCAGCCCATCGTTCCCGGTTAACCGCAACACCAGATATCCAGTATGCTCAATGATTTTGAGTTCGGCCATAGAGAGAGGGATGAGGGATTGGGGCTGAAAATATTGGGCTGAGGGTTGAGGGCAATCGAAAGGATGAGGGCTTGGGACTGAAAATACTGGGCTGAGGGTTGAGGGCTAAGAGCTGAGGGCTGAAGAAGTTAAGCTGAAGAAAACGGTTAAAACCTTTCGGGTTCAGGACATTTAACTCCGAATCTTTCAGCCACGCCCTTAGCCCGTTTTCTTCTACCCCAAGCCCTCAGCCCCCCAATCTTCAGCCCGATGTTTTAGAGGTTCACCGTCAAAAACAGCATTGTGGCACGTCCGCCAATTACTCGTTCAACCTGGAGCACGGCGGTACTACCAGCCGGCAAGCTCTTCACAATGCGGATCAGATCGTCGGTGTTGGCCACTGACTGGCGGTTGATGGTGTGCACCACATCCCCGCGCTGTAATCCGCCTTCATCAGCCGGACTACCAGGAGTAACCGATTGAATCAAGG
>CAZXCE010000009.1:0-37903 GCA_964639175.1 uncultured Clostridia bacterium | reverse complement strand
TTTTCTTTCATCCCTCATCCCTCATCCTTCATCCCTTGGTTTCATCCCTCAGCCCTTAACCCTTAGCCCTAAATGAGAAAGGTGTGCACTTGTGGATAAAGACACGTTGATCAATGTGGCAGCTCAAATGGCTCGCGGCGGAGAACTCGCGCATCTGGCAGACCAGCAACTTGATGATGACCGCCTGGTTGAATTGTGGCTGCATGGACGCAGCCCCCATACCCAACGCTGCTACCGGCTGGACGTCAATCGGTTTCGAGCCTTTACCAAAAAGCCGCTGGCGCTGGCGTCACTCCAGGACTTGCAACAGTTCTCTCATTCGTTCACGACGCTGACACCGAGGTCGCTGGCCCGGGTCCTGTCAAGCGTCAAATCCCTGCTCGCCTTTGGGCATAAAATCGGCTACCTCCAATATGATGTCGGTCGAGTACTGCGCGTTCCAACTGCCAAAGACTCGCTGGCCGAACGGATTTTGCCCGAAGCCGATGTGCTACAAATGATTGCGCTTGAACCAAATAAACGGAACCGTGGGTTAATTCGGCTGCTCTATGCGGCAGGGCTCCGCGTGAGCGAAGTCTGCGGTCTCAAATGGCGTGATGTTCAACCTCGGGCCGATGCCGGGCAAATCACGGTGTATGGAAAGGGGAACAAAACCCGGACCATCCTGCTGTCTTCGACGACGTGGCGCGAATTACTGACGCTCAAAGGTGATGCGACCCCTGACCAGCCGGTGTTCCTGTCGCGCTTTAAACGTCAGTTTGATACCTCAATGGTGTACCTGATCGTCCGGGCAGCCGCCAAACGGGCTGGAATCGAAGGAAATGTTTCGCCACACTGGCTCCGGCATGCCCACGCGTCACACGCCTTAGATCGCGGTGCACCAATCCATCTGGTACAGGCAACCCTTGGCCACGAAAGCATCGCCACAACGGGCCGGTATCTGCACGCGCGACCGACAGACTCATCAGCCCGGTTCCTGCCGGTTTAGTCCAGCCACCTGTCACCAATTGATCTCAATCCATTCTCTTCACACCATGAAAACTCTCGGACTGACCTTTGCCGGTGGTGGAAACCGTGCGTTTTATCAACTTGGTCTGATGAACCAGTGGGGGTCACATATCTGGCCACACGTGGGTGCCGTGGCTGCCTGCAGCGCTGGCGCCTGCGTCGTGACGTTCATTTTAAGTGGCCGCCAGCACGAGGCCGGCGAATTTTGGAAACAGCGCCGCGAAGGTGTGGTCAAAAATTTTGTCTGGTCAAACCTGCTCAAAGGGCAGCGACCAACCCCCCATGCTCCTATTTACCGCGACACGCTGTTGCATGCCTTTGCTGAAGGTGGATTAGAGCGAGTTCAACAGCAACCTTTTCCAATCTGGGTGTTGACCACCAAAATTTTGCCCTGGCTCCCGGCCCTGGCAACCGTCATGTTGGGTCTTTCGGCTTATTCGCTCGAAAAAGCCCTGCGCAAGGAAATGATCCATCCATCATTTGGCCGGTATCTGGGGTTTACTCCCTTTGCCTATGATGCCCGGCAATGCCGGACACCTGCGGAACTGGCTGACTTGATTCTGGCATCTTCGGCCACTCCCCCGTTTACACCTCTCGGAAAATTTAGTGGTCACCGACTGCTGGACGGAGGCATTATTGACAACGCCCCCGCCTTCTTACTGGATCAAGATGGTTCAATTGAGCAAACTGTCGTTTTCTTGACACGTCCCTATCCGGTTCATGTCCTTGGAATCCAGGGACCGCGATTATATATCGCGCCAACGACTGACACTCCGGTTGACCGGTGGGATTACACTCGCCCCGAACTGATCGAAGCCACCATTGCCATGGGGGAATCAGAAGCAATGCTTCACGAACCTGCCCTTCGTCAGTTTCTCAAGCATTTGGTATAGTGCGTGCTTTTCCTTTTGGGTTCATCCAATCAATCCTCTGTACTCGCTCAAACTGAAACTATTGTAGAACCAGTCGTTTGCAAAGTTGATTGCTTTGATTTTCTGAACCTCTGCAAACCGGGGCAAGAAACAGGTCGGTGACTGCTGGTCGCTCTGTCTTTTCCCCATCGAAGTACCTTACTGAAAATTCCAAGACATTTTTAACCACGAAATACACGAAAAGAATCAATCACTGACGAAATCCAATCTCTCTGCAAACTTATGACAAGGTACGTAGTTAAAAAATTATGTATTTCCCTCAGCCCTTAGCCCCATACCCTCAGCCCTAAACGGCTGACGCCAAACTCCCAATTGAACCTCAACGTTTTTCCAATCCGGTTGAAACGATAAGGGTAAAACCTCTCATTTTTTTATTGCCGCCTTCCAAAGCCAAGGAATGTACTTCATATGATTGAGTTTGCCCCACCTTCAACACCACCCCCTTTGCTCCAACAGCCGCTGGTGATGGTGGTTGACGATGACTTTCAAATACAGCGACTCCTCCAAATTACGCTTGAACGAGAAGGCTATAAGGTCATTCTGGCTGGGAATGGCGAAGATGCCCTGATGTTGTTTCAGCAAATGCGACCGGACCTGGTTTTGCTGGATATTATGATGCCTGGACTCGACGGCATCGAGACCTGTCGGCGATTGAGACAATTTCCTGGGTCGGAAAAAATTCCAATTTTGATGTTGACGGCTTTAGCTGACGAAGCAGCGGTGGAAAATGCTTTTGCGGCTGAAGCGACTGACTTTTTGATCAAACCAATTCACTTTACCGTGCTCCGGCATCGGGTTCGGCGGCTGGTCAAAGCCCGTCAGGCTGAAGTCCAGTTGCATAATACCGAAGCGCGGATGCACTCGATTGTCTTTCATGCCCTGGATGCGATTATCAATTTTACCTGGGAGGGCACCGTTGAATTTTTGAACCCGGCTGCCGAACGGATGTTTGGCCTATCTGGATCAGAAACGAGAGGAGTTGCCATCCAGAAAATGCTGGACATCGAAGACCCGAAACTGCTGATTCACTTTGGAATTCCGCTCGAGTCCCAGGGGATTCGACAAAATGGCTCGACGTTTCCGGCTGAAATTTCAATAAGTCGGTTTCAAACCGACCATTATGACAAATTTACGGTTATTGTTCGCGACATTACTGAACGCAAACAGGCTGAGGTGGCGCTCCGGACCTCACATCAAATCCTGCAAAAGACCCTCGATGCCCTCAAAGCCCACATTGCCATTTTGGATGACAAGGGCACGATTTTATCAGTCAATGCGGCCTGGCGTGACTTTGCTGATTCCAACCAGATGGTGGGAAACTATGGAATCGGGGTCAATTACCTCGCGGTGTGTGATTCTGCCTGTGGGCAAAATGCGGACGAAGCCTCGTCAGTTGCAACTGGGATCCGGAATGTCTTGACTGGCAAACAACGTGAATTTGTCCTGGAATACCCCTGTCATAGTCCAACCCGGCAACGATGGTATAGCCTGCTGGTTACCAGGGTTGCCGAGGTCTCACCGACCGTTGGGGTACGGTTGGTAGTCATGCATCAAGATACAACGCTGCGACGATTGACCGAAGACGCCCTCCGCCAAACCTACCGGCAATCTCAAGAACGCATCCGGCAGGCTGAAATTGAATGGGTTGCCACGGTGGATGCAATTTCTGACATGATTTTGCTGGTTGATCAGAGCGGACGCATCCGGCGGTGCAATAGTGCCGTGGTCAGGTTACTTGATCTTCCCTACACGCGCCTGATTGGTCGCTTGATTGATGAAATCTTTTTCTGCCAGAACATTGGTGATTTGGATTTTTGTGGTGCCTGGCCGCCATCGGAATCAACCCAGGTCATCCGCGAAGTCCAGTTAACCGGGTTTGCTGGCCAATGGTTTGAAGTTCGCAGCTACTGGATTTCACCCGAACGTGAGATCGGGGCTGGCTGGGTGCATATTATCGAAGACATCACGGCCCGCAAACGAGCTGAAATGGAGATGCGATTGCTCTTGACGGCCATTGAGCAGGCCGCCGAAGCCATCATGATCTTTAATGCTCAGGGCATTGTCGAATATGTCAACCCGGCCTTTGAGGCCATCACCGGATTTACCGAGTCCGAAATCATCAATCAGCAATTTCACACCCAGTTCTTTAAACCGACTGATGACAAAATCCTGTTGAAAATTATCCGCTCGGTGATGAAAGGTCGGTGGTGGCAGGGTGATTATCAGGCTGTGACCAAAGGTGGCCAGTTGTGCGTCGTTGAGGCCACGATTTCACCGATTCGCTCTGGCCAGGGCGAAGTCATCAATTATGTGGCCGTTGGCCGTGACGTGACCGAAAAACGCCGTCTGGAGTCAATTGCCGAAGCCGTCAATATGATGGACAACGTAGGCTATATCTTTTCGGGCATCCGCCACGAAATGGGAAATCCAATTAATTCGGTCAAAACGGCCCTGACATTTCTCAAAATCAATAATGGCCAGTGTCAGCCGGAAACTGTGACCAAATATGTTGACCGGGCACTGTCCGAAGTCTCGCGGGTCGAGTACCTCCTGCGTACCTTGCGAACCTTTAGCATGCACGAAAATCCGCAACTGGAACGGGTTGATCTGACGCAGTTTATTCAAAAATTCTTTGCCCTGGTCAGCGATGATTTTAGCCGGCGGGGTATTTTGATTGAGCGATACTTTGCACCCAGCCTGCCATTTGTCAAAATTGATCAACGCGCTCTACATCAGATTCTGATGAATCTCTTTTCAAACTCAGCCGATGCCCTGGATGGCTCGGAAGACCCAAAAATCAAAATTTCCGCATTCGCTAAAGACAAACGGGTTTGGATTGAAATTGAGGACAACGGAGTGGGCATGATCGAAGAGCAGGTGCTCAATCTCTTTAAGCCGTTTCACACCTCCAAACCGCACGGCACCGGGCTGGGACTGGTGATTACCAAACGGATGGTGACGCGCATGAATGGGACCATCACCGTTACCAGCCGGCCAAGCGTTGGCACTACCGTTGGCTTGAGTTTTTCACCTGCGTGAGATGGGAATTGGGACTGAAAAAAACAGGGCTTGGGGGCAATTGAAGGGATGAGGGATGAGGGATGAGGGATGAGGATGAAATCAAACCACTTCTTCAGCCTGTGTCTGCAGCCCGAAGTCTTCAGCCCCAACCCCAAGGCACTCCCCACCAGTCACCTGGTTTACTATTTGACCCTGGAGATGAGACATTTTTATGAAAACAGTTTTAATCGTCGATGATGAACGATTGTTTTTAAGCAGCCTGGCTGATGTTCTGCCCTCATACTTTGAAGATCTCAAAGTCCTCACCGCCGAAGATGGCTCAGAGGCAATCATCACCCTGCACACAGAAGAAGTTGATCTGGTCGTGACAGACCTTAAAATGCCGCTGATGGACGGGTTTCAACTCCTGGTCTATATGTTGAACAAACAAATCAACATCCCAGTTGTGGTAATGACGGCGTTTGGGACTCCGGATATTGAGCAACAGGTATCGGCCTTTGGGGCGGTTGGGTGGATTGAAAAACCAATTGACACTCAGGTGCTGGCTGATACGATCAAAGAATGTTTTCTCAGGCAGGAAGGACTCAACCGGCGAGTCCGGGGCAATCTCAAAGGAATTACCCTGGCAACATTTCTGAAAATTCTTGAAACTGAAAGCAAAACCTGCACCCTGCGGGTTATTTCAGAAGGGCGAGTTGGGACGATTTATTTCAAAGCCGGTGAACTGGTCAATGCCGAACATGAACTCCGCCGGGGTGAGCAGGCCCTGTTTGAAATTCTGAACTGGCACCCGGAAGAAATCACCTTGGAAAATGTATGTAAGAAAAAAGACCGGGTCATTACCCGCACGCTCACTCAATTATTGCGGGATCTTTCAAATGATGAACCACCTGCACCGGAAAACCTGGAAACGGCGGTGCCACCAACCCCGGAAATACCTCCTCAGCCAGCCATCGAGGACACTCACGACAATGGCGCCCAATCTTATCCCTGGGTTAATGACCTGCTCGACGGGCTCAGAAGCATTGACGGTTTGAGAGGGTTGGGTCTGGCAAATTGGAAGCAAGGAACTTCCCTGGGAGTTCGCAATATCACCCACCAGTGCGATCAGGCAGAGCTATGTCAGGAATATAGCAAAACGGTGAAAATCGTTATTCAGTCAATGCGAGATCTTGAACCCGAGGGGACAGTTGAAGATATGTTGTTTACCACAGAGGATGAGTTTCAACTTATTCGGGTCGTGCCAACTCATCCCGAATTATTCATTCTTGTCACGATTGATAAGCAACGGGGCAACCTCGCCATGGCCCGGTATGAACTCACAGGCTTGTTGCATAAGTTGGGGGTGTAATGATTTGGGGCTTGGGGCTGAAGATGTCGAGCTGAAGAAGCCGGGCTGAAGATGTCGGGCTTGGGGCTGAAGATGTCGGGTTGAAGAAGTGGTTTGATTTCATCCTTCATCCCTCATCCCTTCAATCGCTCCGAGCCTGCGAGTCTTCAGCCCTCAGCCCGTGTGACTTTAGATGGAGATCTTCTGTTCGATTTGGGCCAGCTTGAGCCGGGCCATCGCCAGATTTGATTTGTTTCGATCTAAAACCAGATAAAAGAACAGTGACGGATGAGCTTCGACCATTCGAATCAAGTGGTATTGGGTTTTAAGAGTAATCAAAATATCTTCAATGTGGTCATTCAAACCAAGTGATTGGGCGGCTGTTTTCTTGGCCCGGATCACTTCGGTATTCCCTGCAACCGCCAATTCAAGTTTTGAAGCCGGATAGGCTGGGGTATTTGAGCCATTTGAGCCTAAACACATGCCGCTTTTCCAATCGCCTAACGCGACGGCAAGTGAACCATCAATTTGCAGGGCTTCACTTAAACATTCGTTTACATTCGCCATGGAAGAATTCTCCTTAAGTCAGTGGAAATATTTGAGATCGAAGTTGGAAATACCAGATCGAAACCTGAGCTTTCAGTTTGGTTTTGACCTTCCGAAGCCCACAATTTCAATGAAACAGAACCAGCTTTGGGTTAAGAGTACAGTTGAGTCCGCCCAGCTCACGACAGGTGGGATCGTGAAGTGGATCGTTGTCAAAAAGAGGTAGTTCAACCGAAAGAATAGAGGTGAAGTCTGAAAGGATGGCGCAAAGTATGCTTGACTCACCCCTAAAAAACAAGAATGGAATTCACCCTTTTTGAAAGCCAGTTTTGGTTTTTGTTTACCGGCAATTGACATTTGCGGGTATTAAAGCCCATATTCACCCAACTTTATTCTGATACGGGTTCCCCAACCTGTCCTTAGCCCTCACCCAGCACACAGTTACATCAAAGAAAAGAGAGCCCCGTTCCGAAACAGGTTTAGCGGATTGTCTTTAGAGGAGCGGTTTTCTCCCTTGTCCCATGTATTACCTCTCACGCCTGAAGGCGTTACTCTGAAACCATCTGTTTTTCTTTTGGTTGAAAATCAATTCCAGCAATGTTGCCAGTTCGAGTCTCACCGTTTTTTTCAAGTACGCTTTGCCCCACTGTGATTTTGTTGACGAAAGGTGTCACTGATGTCAAAGCGCAAAAAAGTGTTGGTATGTGTGACCGGGATGACTTCCCCAAAGTGTCACTGAAACGCTCTATGTCCTGATGGTGGAGCGCGCCAACAAGTCGGCGCTTTCAAGATCAGCGGCTTATCGCCAGTGGAATAAAAGCAATCAGCAATCAGCGACAATTCGCTGGATACCAAAGCTGTGACAAGTCACAGCACTCCAAAGTTATTCTGGATACCAAAGCTGTGACAAGTCACAGCACTCCAAAGTTATTCTGGATACCAAAGCTGTGACAAGTCACAGCACGCCAAAGTCCATTCAGTCTTTTCGTCCAGATTTGAGCCGGTTCCGGCGTCGCGTTCGAGCCGCATCCAGATGCTCGGCAAGCGTCTGGTCGTCGGAACGTATCTGGGCTTCGGTGAACTGGGTTGCCAGGATCCAGCGCTGCAAAACAGGCGGCACCTGTTGAAACAGGGCCTGGGCTTCCTGAAACGGAGCGGTTTCTCCACTTTTTAGGCCTTCGCGAACCAGCCAGGCGAGCCTGGTTCTGACGTCTCTGGCTCGTTGATTCAGCCTTTGAATCAGCCTGTGATAGCGCTCTCGTTCCCGAGCCAGGGTGTCGTGAGCTTCATCCGTTTTTTCCTTCCAGGTTTCATCAAAGGCGACATAGCACCGATGATAGGCTGCTTCGGTTTGCGCCACCAATTCCTCAAGCGAAGGTTCACTCTCTATTTCAACGGTTGAATTTTCATCCGTATCGGGTGAGTTCATTGATTTTGCCTCAGAGATAAGGTGACAAGATGACAGGATGAAGAAAGGGCGCTGTTGCTTTGAACCGCGCCCCCTTCGAACACCCGGAACCCTGATCTGGTCACCGCACCGTCACCACATCCGTTCGGCCACGGCCAAAGGTTTCGGGAGCGTACATTTCTTCGGCTTTGGTTGGCGGGACGATAAATCTCCCCGGAGTCGTCGCCTGGGCATAATAGACATAGCTATACACGCCGTCCCACAGCAGCGACGTGAACGCTTCGGCCCGGTCATCGCGCAGGTTCTGGTGTTCAAACCACGTTCTGGCCCAGCGCCAGCTCCACGATGGCACTGTGTCGCTTTGTTCAGGAGGCAAACTGCCCGTCGTTGCCAGCGCCGGATTGAGGATTTCCAGACCCGCCGGAAGCGGATCCACCAGCGCCACGTGATAGCGCCGGGTTGGCGCCACCATCGTTACTTTGACCCGAACCCGGGCACCGGCTTTGATTTCCCATTCGGTCGCGGAAAGGCGCTTCACGTCGTCGGCTTTGTCTACGGCTTCGTATTCGCGCATCACCGTAAACCCGGCGTCATATGGCTTTAACACCAGATCTTTCGGTGCGTAGTTCATCCCGATGCGGTAGTACATCCGTCCTGTTCCGTCTTTGCTCAGGATCAGATTTTTGGTCGGCGCGCCTTCGGTGACAAACGACATTGGAATATCAATTTGCTGGCGGTCCGTCGTGCGGCCTTTGAATTGATACTCTCCGGCGTAGGTCTGACCCAGCCAGGCACGGGCAATGAAATCCGGTGTGGCTTTTTCATAGGTTGAGAAATAGCGATCCAGCGCCAGCAGGATAAAGGCGTTTTCCTGAGTGTTCATCCAACGTCCTTTGGTGCGATTGGCCAGCAGGCCACGCACCAGTTTCGGAATCAAATCACTTTCAGGTTGTGCTGCAATCAAGCCCTCCAAAATAATGCCGTCGGTGCGGCGTTCAGAGTGAAGTAACACATATGCCCCATCCCGATAGGAAGTGACATAGTGGGCCGCACCGGCGGTTTCCGTCACGCGATTACTTAGAAACCGCAACACGGCATTCAGTTCCGGTTTTGTTTCGGCAGATTTGGATAAAACCGGAAGCAGCCACCCCAGGGCTTCCATCGGGAGGTTTTCAACTTTGGCTTCGGCAAGCAGGCGTTTGGCCCGTGTGGTATCGCTGTCACCCAGCCGATGGCGAACGTTGAGCGCATAGGCCATCAATGACCAGCGGACTTCCGGGCTGTATTCCTTTTTCATCCACGATTCGATGGATTTCAGGTAATTCTTTGACTTGTTCAGCATTTCTTCTGGAACGGGATAGTCCTTCTCTCGGGCCCGCGCCAGGGCATGCGCCACGTGAATGCTGATGTACGGCCACGATTCGTCGTCATTGCGCCAGAAGGAAAATCCGCCGTCATCGTGTTGCAGCGTTTCCAGCCGTTTCAAATCGGCCTGAACTTTGGCATTCAGCACTTCAGGTTTGGGCAAATCCGGCGCATTGAACGCCGTCAGCACATCGCGTAGCGCCGCAATGGCCAGGATCCGCGACGAAATCTGTTCGGAACATTCAAAAGGATAGTTGGAAAGGTACACTACAGCATCGGTCAGCGCCTGAAGCTGGGTCGAAGAGGTCGTAATTTGCAAACCTCCAAATTCTGAAATCACATTTCCAGGTGCGGTAACCGGCTGCACCATCGAACCGGCATCAATTTCGCCATAGGTCGCAAACGCTTCGGTGGTGGCTGGTGTGTAGACCGGCAGCGAAATTTCAGCCGCGTCGCTGGCGTTCCCGGCAACGCCGCCAATCTGGAAGCGTGCTTCGCCAGCCGTTGAAGTTGCCGCCGGGAAACGGATTTCAACCCGGTCATTGGCCGGCACCGTCACACGCTGGCCCTCGCCTTGCGTAAATTTCACGTGATTGGCACGTACCACGACAGAAGCTTCCATTGGCTGATCGGTCTGGTTTTGCACCACGACGGGGAGTTCAAACGTGTCGCCATAGTTCAAAAAGCGCGGCGCCGATGGCCGGATCATCAACGGCAATCGGGCGGTGATCGCCGCTTCGCCCAATCCAAACTGCTTTCCACCTGCCACAGCCACGGCCATCACACGGTAGCGGGTCAGGTTATCCGGGAGTTTAAATTTGACGGTGGCTTTTCCATTCGCATCCGTCACCACTGACGGCGAAAACACGGCCAGCGCTGAGAAGTTGGTCCGGAGTTCAATCGGTTGGGTTGACGGTTCGGGGCTTGGCGGAGGTGGCGGAGCTGGCGGGGCCATACCAGCTTCCGCAGCCATTGGTTTGGTTGCGCTTGGTACCTTAAACATCCTGCCGTTTGTTGGAAGAGCCATAGCCCGTCCATTTTTTGCCTTTCCTCCGCCTAACCCAGTTGATAATTGCAATCTGTCCCTTCCATCAAGTAGCAGTCTATCGTCCAATTGATTTGCGGATTTGAGTACCACCTGTGGTCGAAAGTAAAAAGCCTGCACCCCTTCTTCACGATCCTGGTAGAACAACTCCAGTGGATCCTGCATTTTGTAACCCGTCAGCGCCAGAACTGATTCATCAACCACGACCAGGGCACATTCGCTGTTGGCGACTGGTTTTCCGGCTGCATCGCGGATTTCGACTTCGACAGCGGTTTCACTTCCGGGTTGGAGTGCTTTTTCTCGCGGAACGGGTTTCACCGAGAGCTTTCGCGTCAAAGGTGGAATTTTCAGGTTGAGTGTACCTTTGGCGTACGCGGGCCGTTTCGGCAATTTCGGATCAACTTTTCCATCGGTGCCTATTCGTTCAGCCGCGCCAGTCAGGTCAACCTGAACGTGGATATTTGGCAGGTAGCTTTCCTTAATCGGAACTTTCAAGGTCGTTGAAGGTCCGGTCATGGTAAAGCGTTCGGTGTAGAGAATCCCGGTTCGCTCGACCGTCATCAGACCTTCAGCAGGTACAAACGGCGATTGAACCAGAATTTCAGCCGTTTCGCCCGGCTGATAGGTTTTCTGGTTTGGAATCAAATCCACGGTTTGCTGTTCGAGACTGTTTGACGGAGGCTGTTTTCCGCCTGAAACCCAGAGCGTCAGCTCCGACTGGTTAAAGCGTTCGAGGTTGTCCATCACTCTGGCGGTCAGTTTGTACGACCCGCCTTCGCTCGGAGAAAACGACCACGACACAGGTCTTTCTGTGGAGGTCAGCGTGGTTTTCTGGACTTCAATTTCTTTTTGTTTCCAGGCCCCCTCTTCAAAAACCCAGTCCATCCGCCCGGCCTGGAGCATCACCTGCCGACCCGTTTGAACCTTGCCGTCAATGTCGGTGACGATGGTATCAACGGCGAAGACTTCACCGGGATTGATAAACGTCCGGTTGACTCTGACGCCGACATAGAGTGCTGACGGATGGACGATAAAGCTCGTGGCGCCAGAAATCGTCTGCCGGTTGACGTCCTGGACAGAGGCTTCAGCAGTGATGACATATGGTCGCGGAGGCGTCGCCGAATCAAAATCAATTCGCAACCGATGCTGACCGGCAAAGTCGGTTTTGGCGGTAACCGTTTCAACCTGTTCGGGCTGGAAGCGGCTTGAAAAATCACGCCACCAGGGTTGCCAGGTCCCAAACGTGAATTCATCCCAGTTGGGCGGGCTGTACGAGCCACCACGCGCTGACACGCGCCAGTTGGTTTCGGCATTGCCCAGCCCACCGCCGGAGTAGTAGCTGGCATTGACCGTGGTTTCGGCAAAGCCTTTGATGAGGTGCGGCCCTTCGGTAGCGTTAACGGTGACTTCGTATTCAGGCCGGCGGAATTCCTCGATTTGAAAAGAATGATCCGCCGCAATAGAGCTTAGTGGCTCCAGGAGGTTGTGAGCGGCAGTCTTTATCAGCACACTCGCTGTCAGTACCAACCGGGCATGGCCCATATTGACAGTTTTGGGAATGCCCCCGACTAATGAAAATCCACCGTAGACATTGAGAGCTGTTTCTCCTTCGGCAAACTTGTTTCCTTGCGAATCAAAAAACAAATAGGACACTGTTTTCCCGATACTGTCAGTCGTAGGGCCAATGTCACCATCTTTGCCTGTTCCAATCTGTCGAATCCAGCCTTTGACGTTGATGGTTTCGCCGGGTTTGTAGAGTTTCCGGTCATCAAACACAAACCAGCGCAGGCCATCCGTCGTGGCGTTGCGATGCCAGTCCCCGTTCTCCTGCCACCAGCCATCGGTTTCCGGCAGGATGGCGGTGTCAACGCCTTTGCGAACCAGCAGGAAATTTGGTTTCTGGGCCGGTTCAGGCTTGAGCGCAAGTCTGGCCAGTCCATCAGTCCCGGTTTTGGCGGTCAGGTTTTCAGGAAACAGCACGACTTCAGCATTTTCGACCGGTTTTCCATCCGCGAGTGAATTGGCCCAGGCAACCAGGTCGGTGTTATCCACCAGCGCATCAACCGCCAGCCGGGTTGACTGCACCCAGCGCGGTTCGGCTTCAAAGGTGAATTCGGTGGATTTAATCCCCAGCGGCTTGACGAGCACGATAACGTGCCCAAGGCCATTGGAAAGCGCCGGTGTCAAATCAATCCGTGTTTCGGTCAATTCATCGGCTTTGCCGCGAACTGGTATCCTTTGGGTTGAAATCAGCTTGCCGGGCGGTGTGATACGTTCCTGTTGTTGGCGTTGATACCATTCCCGGCGGAACGCAAGAAACGCATGCCAGTCTGCCGGGGTGACCTGAAACATCCGAACCCGAAGTTCTGGAACGTTGGTTGTATACACCGGAAGTTGTTTGGCACCAGCCGGTTCCAGTGTTGTCAAAGTATTACCCGAAACAAAAAAGCTCGGGTCATCAGTGCCAACTTTGAAGGTCACGGTGACTGGTTTTCCGAGCACCTGGCCATAAGTATCTTTCAGACTGCGGTCAACCGTCACGGTGTAGGTTGTGCTGCCGGGCTTGGCGCCGCTGATGGTGATTTCACTGCCGCTCACGCTGATATCGGCATCTTTGAGGGCTGGTGTGATCGTGATGTGTTCTTTGCGAAAATCACGAATGTCGAGCGAGTTACTAAACGAGAGATTCCACTGGTCACTCGGGCGGCAGCGAGATTCATCCCACCCACACCGACTGGCCGTCAAAACCAGCGGGCCATACGTCCGAAAATTGAAGGATTGATCGGCGGGTGTGGTTCGTGGACCTTCGGCGGACGGTGTTCCAGCCCGAACGGTGACGCTAACCCCGGCATTTTTCGGGAGCGGTTCGACGGGTTGAAAGGCCAGCCAGTATCCAGCTTCGGTGTATTTGGCATAGTTGGCGACCACGGCATCAGCTTGAATTTGTTCAGGAGTCGCCAGTTTGACTGAAACCGGCGTTCCATCCGCCGTGACCACAATGGATTTGAGAACCGCCGCGGGATTGATTTTTTGATCAAAGGCGACAAACAGGAGCGGCATCAACGGTTCCGCCTGACCAGAAGGCGAGGTGCTTTTCACCGTTGGCGGAGGCGTTGAAAACTTCCAGGAAGTTTCGGCGGCAAGTGTCATTCCCAGTGCCGATTTTGTGCCGGTGGGAACCATGACCTTGTAATCGGTCGCCATTGGAAAGCGTCCCGTTGGTTCAAAGACCAGCGTCTTGGTGCCCAACCAGCGCCATTTTCCAGGAGGTTCGGGCAAAAGTTTGACCGGAACCGGCAGATTTTTCAGATCTTCAATCGCGGTAACCGGCACCATCGGCTGATTGAAGGTCACGCTCAGATTGGGCGCCAGTTCGACGTTGCCTTCCGGGCCAAAGCGCAGCACTTCGAGTTTGGAACCCGGTTTGACTTCGGGTAAAGCGATTTCGGCAGGCGACGGAAATGCTGTCTGAACAGTTTTCCCGGTGCGCGGCGGTGGAAGCGACTTTTCAGGTACTTTGAAGGATTTGACATCCTCCGGCTCAAGCTCAAATTTCGGAAGCCGACCAAAAATCTGCCGGGTTTCTGATTCGCTCAACCACTCGGTTTTGGGAGCTGGGGTTTGCGCACTGGCGGGAGGCTGCGCCGGACTTTCACTCAGGCGAAATTTCAACCCGGTTTCAGATTCAGCGTCAGTCGAAGGGACTTTCCCACGCTGATTGCTGGAGTGGACTGTTCCCAGGGCAATCCCAATGATGAAAAGGCTGGTTATACCCAACACGGCAATACCCATAAAATGATTGTGGAAAATGGCCTTTAATGTTTTCATGGTCGCTTCCTTTTTTTCTTTGGAGTACGGCGGCTTGACACCGCTTTGGAGCGCGGTGGCTTGACACCGCTTTAGAACTCGTGTGGAACTCGTATGTTGACTGGTCAGACGATTGAAACCTATCACATCGGGCAACTTCTTGGCCGTAGCAGTACAGCCGAAGTCTATGAGGCTCGTCAACCCCGTGTGTTTAATCGTTTGGTCGCTTTTAAACATAGTTTGGTTCCGGTTCACCACTCAAACGCTGCCAATCTGGCTTTTCTGAGCGAAGCCCTGGTCGCCGCTGCCGTCCCTCATCCAAACATCGTGCCGATTTTCGACATTGGCCAGATGCCTGACGGTGAGCCGTTTTTCACCATGCAACGCCTGACAGGGGTGACGTTGCGGTTTTATTTTGAACAGCGGCTCCGGCAGAACACACCGGTGACCGACAAAATCTATTCACTTGAAACTCGACTTGAGCACCTGAAAGACTGCCTGCCGATTTTTTGGCAAATTGCCTGTGGCCTCGATTGCATTCACGATGCTGGTCATCGGCATGGAAATTTCAAACCGGAACACGTGTTTGTTCACCCGCAAGGACACGCCACGCTGATTGGCTTCCGAACTCACAATCCTGAAATAGGGCTGGTTGGGGCGCCACGCTATCTTTCCCCCGAAGAATTGCGTGGAGAAACGCTTGAGTATCAGGCTGATTTGTATGCCTTTGGCGTCGTCATCCACGAGATGCTTTTTGGTCATGTACCCTTTGAAAGCGTGACCCCGACTGAAATGGTTCTCCGGCGATTGACCGAACCGTTCCCTCCGTGCAGCTACCAGGGCGCCGCTGTTCCTGCCGCACTGGAGCAAGTCCTGCAAACCGCGCTCAACCGGACGCCTTCACATCGGTACCGATCTGCCACCGCGCTGGTCCAGGAACTCGATCAGGCGCTGCACAACAATGTCATTCCATTGCGCGTCATCACACCGGCGGGTCACTCAACCACAGAACCGTTGCCAGCGTCGGTGATTCCTTTTCCAGGCCCATCTACGCTCCCAGGACCTCCGACCCAATCTGGCGATCCTGAAGTTGAATAGCGCACCCATTGAACTTTGCAGCCAACCGGGCCGATGATTCGGCTTTCCCAGACATCTGGTGTTCCCTGGTTAAATGGTCGGATTTCAAATCCTTTGACTGAATGATGCGTTTAGCCAGGGTTTACAGGAATTCAAGTAGTGGGTTTTTCTGACTACCCGCTACCTGCTACCCGCGACTCACGACTCGCTTTTTCACTGGTTTCCTTGTAATTTTTTCCGGTGTTTTTCATTTCTGAATAGCACGCCGCTCAACTGAACTGGAGAACCCCCCTGTGACAACTGATCAAGAGAGAATTATTGCGATGTTGCTCGGCGAGCTGGATGAGGAAGACCATCTTGCGCTTCATGAAACACTTCTCGACGGTGAAAGCTATGAAACGTTTAAAATTATTCAGGATCAACTGATTGAGGATTTCCTGGAGGATCGGCTTCCAGCCGAACGAAAGAAACGCTTTGAGAAAGTATTTCTGGTAACACCTGCCCGACAATCCCGGCTGAAACTGGTTCAGGGATTAAAGGAAAAGCAGGCCATTCGAGCCAGGACCGCCAATTCGTGGTGGATACAGCTTACCCGGTGGTTTGACCTGAGCCAGCCAAAAATTCGGTATGCCTGGGGAACGGCAGCACTTGTCCTGGTGGTGATCCTGGTCGCCAGCCAACGGTTCAAGTCCCCAACTGATCCAGGAAACCCACAGATTGCCCGGCAACAACCACCCACCAGGGTTGAGGTGCCAACGGCACCCGAACCTGGAGTTCCAGAACCGGCGCCACAAACGGGGGATAAGCCCCCCGCAACACCATCAGTTCCAAAACCCAAGGTACCCAAACCTTCAAAACCAGCCGTGCCGACGCAGCCAGTCGTTGAAAAGCCAGTTGAGCCAGTCTTTGCGGTGACATTGCTTCCGTTTTCGCTCCGCAGCAATGAAACTGCCTCCACGCCTCAGATTCCCAACGATGTCAAAACGGTTACCCTCAAGCTTTTAATTGACCCGGTGGCCAGCTTCCCGCACTACAACGTGGAAATCCTGACCCCAGATGGCAATGCCATTTACCGGGCAAATCACCTGAAGCCTGGCGGGAAAGCCCCGGCTCAAATCCTGACATTGAGATTTCCGGTGAGTAACTTAGAGGATGGTGATTACCGGATCCAGCTCAACGGTCTGATCAAAGACACGGAAGAACCCGCTAGCGTTTATATCTTCTCGCTTCGCAAACAAAAATAGCGGGGATGGAACTTCAGTTCAGGAAACCGCGAAAGGCACCACACACCCGAAATACAAATCTACTGATTTCAATAGTTTCTGAGCTGAGGCCAGCCAGAAACGGTACACTTCTCTGTTGTCAGTCTGTTACCTTCTGATACCAGTTTGGGCTCAGGGTATCGGGCTAAAGACTAAGGAAAACACAATATTTTCAAGGCTTTAGCCTTTCCATAATTCGGTGATTTCACTCCCAAATGGTATCATTCAGCATAAGCGCCAGGAGAAAGGACCCACTTCTCCTGGCGCTTATGTCTTGTCAGGTTGTTCAATTCCCTTCCTCATCATTCATAATTCGCCATTCATAATTCGGATAGCTTGAGTTCTGGGGCGATTCGGTTTAGTTTCAAGCCATCGGTCTGACTGAGAAATCAATCCATTCAAATTACTTTTCGGTTTTACAATGACAACGGGACAAAACAATTGTGTCAAAACGATAGCGGTGTTTAATCAAGCCGGAGGTGTCGGCAAAACGACCCTGACTCGGGATCTGGGCTTTGAACTTGCCGGGCGTGGGGCACGCGTGCTGCTGGTGGATGCGGATCCGCAGGGCACGCTTGGTGTGTTTTTTGGGGAAACCCCGGCAGAGCGACCCGTCACCGATCTTTTCTGGTCATCAATCTGTATGCGTGGTGGTCCCAAAGGTGATCCAATCCGCATTCAATCTGAATTTGGGGTGCATCTTGGGCTGGCCAACCATACTTTGATTGATGATGAATGGATTCTGGCTCAACAACACGACCCGGCCCGCCTGCTTGGCGTCTTTGATCGGTTGAAAGCTGAATATGACCTGATCTTGATTGATTGCCCTCCGAAAATCGCCGAACTCACCCATCAGGTACTGCTCGCGGCAGATGCGCTGCTGATCCCGGTCCAACCTGAAGGAAAAGCAGTGGTTGCCTTTGCCGAAGTCCACCGCGAAATCCTGCAAGTCCAGCAACGACGAACCAATATGCGGCTTCCGACAATTGCGGTTTTGGGCGTGGTGCCGACCATCTTTAACCCCCGACTGGTGCTGCATCGCCATCATTTAGAGGAACTTCGCGACCGGATTTGTGCCTCGTTTGGCTATCCGTTGTTCCCCGCGATTCGTGATTATGTCAGCGTCGCTGAGGCCGGAACCCAGGGCCTGCCGCTCAAAGCCTATGATCCCCGATGTGCCGCCAATCAGGATGTGAGCGCTGTGGCTGATATGCTGCTTGACCAAATCAAAGCCCCCAACCCGTTGAGCGAGGTGGTCAATGGCTAAAAAACTCCGCTGGAGCGTTTCCGCTGAACGCCTGGCGCAACTCTCACAATTGAGCCAGGAAACACCGGTCAGTTCACCTGCCGTTGATGAGCCATCGCTGCCCCAACTGGAGAATCCACAAGTCCGGTGGGTTGACCTCCAACAGATCCAGCCGAATCCATTCCAACCCCGGCGTGAAATGTCGGCAGACGGGTTGGATGAACTCAGTTCCAGTATTCAGACCCACGGCCTGTTGCAGCCTTTGGTGGCAACACCAAACGCAGATGGGAGCTATACATTGATTGCCGGTCATCGCCGGTGGGCGGCGTCACGTCAGGCCGGGCTGAAACAGGCACCGGTTCTGGTTCGGTCAGTGAATGAAACTGAACTTCAGGTGCTGGCGCTGATTGAAAATATTCAACGCGAAGACCTGCACGTGGTTGATAAGGCGCTGGCACTGGCGGATCTTTCCAAAAAGCTGCCAACCGCCAAAGAGGCCGCGAAGGTGGTCGGTTTGAAACGAACCACGCTTGCCAACTGGCTTCGGGTTGCCGAACTCAATGAAGCGGTGCTCACGCTGTGTCGTCAAAACCCGGAAGCCACCCTCAATGGAATGCTCCAGCTTTCCCGACTGGCTTCTAACCAGCAGATCCCGGCGGCCAAACGGTGGCTTTCCAGAGTCAAAAATCATCCTGCCACTGGTCAGGAAACCAAACCCAAACCGCAGGACACGGCAGGTAGCACCACCCAGCGCCTGACTGTGTACCTCCCGGAACGGGAATTTTCCTGCACGGTTGAGGTTCGATCAAACGCCCATCGGGCTGCTCTTTCGGATGAAGACGTGGTGCGATGTTTGCAACTCGCCATTGACCACCTCCGGGAAAAACTGGTCACCAGTTCCAATCAACCAGTTTCGGTTTGATTTTTCAGACTCTGTTTTACAGTTTGATCTTTGCCAGCACGGTTGTTTCGGAGGAACCTTTTCCGCCGGGCTGAGATTATTGAATCAATTTGTTGGATGGGAAGGATTCACTATGCAAAATTTTATTCGTGGACAAAAAGCTCGATTATCTGAACTCGTCAGCGGTCTCTCATTTGAAGTTGTGTTACAGGTCGGTTTTTCCAGTCAAACACCCGTTGATTATTGTTGTTTTGTCGTTGATGCTTCCCAACGGATTCTTGATGACCGGTATTTGATTTATTCCCGCCAGATGCAGTCTCCCTGCGGGTCAGTTCGATTGCTCGATGGTCCAGGAAGCCCAGCCGCCCGGTTTCTGGTCAACCTCGCGAGTTTACCGAAACAATCACAAAAACTGGTATTTACGGCCACTATCAATGGGGCGCCAGTCATGAGCCAGCTTTCCTATGGCGCGCTTCAGTTGATTGGGAACAATGGCCCTGCCATCCAGTTTCCCTTGAATGGTGCTGATTTCTCGGGCGAGAAATCAATCATCATCGGTGAAGTGTATTTCAAGGATGACTGGCGGATTGCCGCGGTCGGCCAGGGATTTAGCGAAGGCTTAAACACGCTGCTGCGGAAGTTTGGAGGGAATCAACCTGGGGGCGCTGCTGGGGCAGGCCCGGCACAGTCTCCGGAAATTCCAACGCTGGTTCAGCCGGCGCCGGCATCACGTCCGCCAGCCGCCTATCAAACCATGCCGATTACCAGCGCCCGGCCCGACACGTCGCCAAATCTGCCATTACAGGCAACCACACCGTTTGGCCCAACCAATCAGCCGCCAGGAATGCCTCAACCGGCAGCGGCCCCACGGGCCCCTCAACCACCAATGCCGCCGACAGTGGCCGCCCCGATGGCGCCGCCGCCCTATCACCCCGGAGGTCAAACACCACCCAGATCAGGGATTCCAACAGTGGCAGCAGGGATTCCACCTGTGGCCAATACACCGTATGGCAATGTTCCCGGCACTCCGCCTCCACAAAATCAATCCTGGGGTGCTCCGCCAAATAACCCTACCCCCTATACCCCACCCCCTCCACCAACCCATGCACCTCGTCAACCAGGATCGAAACTTGGCAAAATCCTCGCGATTGGCGCCTTGCTGGTTGTGATTTTGTTTGGAGGCTTGATCGGAATAGGTTTTCTGGTAACGAAACTCAAACCCAAGCCAACCGCCGAAGAACTTGCCCGCGAACGCCAGGAAAAGGAATTGAAGGCATTTGCCAAAGAAGTCACCACGCTTTCCGGGCTGGATTCGGCCTCGGGTCGCGGCTATACCACTGGAAAAATCTATATTGTTGATAAAGGACTTGGGATTGGCGATTCGCTCAACTATCGGGTGAAACCTGAGTGGCAGGCCAAAAGCAAAGATGAAATCGGAACCGTGGTTCTGGTCAAAAAAGACTCAAAAGTGATTGGCCAGTATGATTTGGAAGGCAATGGCGGGAAAGTTGACGCCAAAGTGTATGTGTGGACGGTCTCGGTCATTGATTTGAAAAATAAGCTCATCACCATCGAAGACGAACAACTGATTGGGTCAGACCCACCACTCAACATCAAACGGAAAAAAGGAGATCGGTCGCCTGAATTTGGCGGCGATCCAAAACTGATTGAGTTTATTGAAAAACTGGATCGAAAAGCCGTTTCAGGTCCTGATTCGTCAAAGTCATCTGGTACCGACACTGAGGCACCACCAAAAGATCCAAATGGCTCACCAACAGCCGGAGAAGGGTGGAAACAGCCCTAAAAAAAATTCACGAAGGAAAAACCCCAAAGTTCAATGAGGCCGCTCGCGTTCCTTCGTGAATATTTCGAGGTTACGGTTAATGTGCGCCCCGATGTTGGCCTGAAATCCAATTCAGGCCAATTTATTTTCAACCAGCCGGTTTTTCTTTTCAGTGAATGGTCTTTTTTGCCAAATCAGAAGTTCACTCTTATGATGAGCAGTCGCCACGGTACTTTTGGTTTCGATGCTCAACGATTTTGAAAGGGGTTTTGTCATGCATATTCTTGCCGTTGCCAACCAGAAAGGCGGGGTTGGCAAAACAACGATTACACGCGAGTTATCAGCCTGTTTTGCCTTACGTGGCTATCAGGTTCTGGCCATTGACTGCGATCCACAAGGAAATCTCACCCAAAGCTGGGTCAATACCGATGTGTTTGAAGGCACGCTGGCTCACGTCCTGATTGAACCTGAAATTCAACAGGGGCAACGGCGTGAACCACTCTCCATCGCGGATACCATCGTTGAATCACCAATTAAAAATCTGGATCTCATCCCCTGTGATATCCGACTGGCCCGCTTTGAGCAACAGCCGGAATATTTAATGCACCGGCTTCGAAAACAACTCTATGAGCACGCCTCCACCTATGATCTGGTGCTGATTGATTGTCCGCCACAGCTTGGTAAACTGCTGTCAGCGGCCTTGTATGCGGCTCACTATGTGGTGATCCCCTGTGCCGCAGATGCCATGGGGTTACAGGGCCTGGCGGATCTGGCCCATACCATTGATCAGGTGCGGAGCAACGTAAACGCCGAATTGCAGACGCTCGGCGTGGTGGTCAACCTGTATAAACCGACTCGGAACCTGTCGGCGGAATCCAGAGCGGCGATTGAAGACGTCTTACCCCTGGTCAAACACGTTTTTGACACCAACATTCACGACTACGCCAAGATTGCCGAAGCCCCATCTCAGCATTTACCAGTCGTCATCTATAGCGAAGACCATCGGGCAGCAGATTTGTTTTGGGCATTAACCGATGAAATCCTGGACCGACTGAACATGACTCGTCAGAAAATTTCGGTGGTGAGGTAAGAGCGCCATGACCAAACCAAAATCAAAAAATTCAAATGAAGATGTATTGCGTAAACCAGCCGCCAAAAGGCTGGGGCTCAAGATTAATCCGATTGGGATGCCTCATGATTTTCTGTTGCGAAATCAGGAAAAAACTGAGCCAGAGCCACTCGCCGCAGCGCCATCCACGATGCCAGAAGCCAGGCTTCCAGAGCCTCCGCCGGCTCAAAATCCCCGTCATACAGAGGTTTCAAACCCCAGTTATACGGGCATTCAAACTCAAAGCTATACAGAAGTTCAAACCCCTGGCTATACAAGACCTTATCTCACCTCTCAAATAACTGAAAACAAAGAGGAAAAGCAGGCTCAAACCGAGAGCTATACAGAGGTTCAAACCCCCAGCTATACAAATTCAGAACTGTATAGCTCGCTGTATAGCTCGCTATACACAGGTTCAAACCCTCGTATAGCAGACCCTCAAACCCAAAGCTATACAGAAGTTCAAAACCCTCTCAAAGGCAAGAAGACTAAACTCGTCGCAATCCGACTAAACATTGATTTAATTGAACTTATAAAATCAGAATGCCAGCAATCCGGTGAAACATTCACGGTCTTTATTGAGTCGGCTGCTATACAGAGGTTAAAACAGGCTGCTATACAGCGTTCAAACCCCGTGTATAACTCCCCCCCTGCACCCCCCCATGATGATATCTTGATGATTGATGATAATATCATCCGCGCGCATGCGAGATTTGCTATACAACCCTGGTCGCCGCGCGATGATCGTGTGGGGAGGCGGTTCAACGGGACAGACCCGAGGCTGATCGACATCGCGATGATCTTGACGGTTGAACGCAAGCTCAGGGGAAACACGTCTCGCATCCCGATCAAGAGTTTTTCCTACTTTGTGCCAGAGCTTGAGGGACTCATCGAGGATTACCGCGAAAACCGCCTTCCGCTCTCGCTTGACGATTACCACCGCTATGCGCTGGATGCCTGGGAACGGCGGATCAAACCCCTGCGGGACGAAAAGTGGCAACTCAACGAAACCGAACCTGCCGAGAAAAAACCACCGTCCAAAAAACAAAACAAACGCTAAGTTCTTTTTTTTCTTTTTGTTAGTAACAGGATGCAACTCCAGTTTGGTGACGCTCCCTTCAGTTCAGACCAGCCTAAACCAGGGGAATCGCGTAAAACGCCCGTAGAGCGTTTTAAAAAACCAGGTTCAATACGTAACTCGTTTTTGCTCAAAAAACCTCAGGAAAGCCAAATAAACGCGATTAAACGCTATTTCACGTAGGGCTCACACCCCGAAAAACAACCAAAACCAAATCACCCCCGTTTCCCTCCACAAACCTCATTACAGAGTTTTCGGGTCTGGCCGGCACAGGGGAACTTGAGGTCTGAAAGATTTTTCGGGAAAATTAGTACACCAGGGAAGACAGAAATTATTCGCTTACAAACTCCTCAAATAAGAGTTTTCTTTGGCTGCAAATTTTTCATTGTAAAAACTTACATTTTTATACTCATTTTGTGTGCTGAAGACAAATCAGAAGAACCAATGAGTCAGTACCACCCGTGTCAGTGGGTGAGTCTGTCGGCTTTCCAACCCCACCCGCTCACGCAGGTGGTACTGACCAGTCCTTTATCCCCAACACTGCTCTGGCATAACACAAAATCTGGTAGAAGCCGGAACCAGCGAAAAGAAGCAATATCCTGGGTCAAAAGTATTAAAATAAATTTCCTTTTGTTTCGTTTTTATCGGTAACGACATTCTGGCACTTCCGATTTTATTCAAAGCGCGTTTTTTTTAACCAAATTTATCGAGTAAAATTTGGAAGTTGCCAATAACTTCCAAAAAATTCAAAAAAAGTGAAGCGGTCAGGGAAGAAATATCAACCGACGACGTCTATTTGCCTAGACCGTCAAAAAATATCCTGAAATCTCAGCACTCATCATCCAAACAAGCACGTGAATCCCCATATCCAATTTCAATCCCATGGTCCGCTCGAAAGTGAGTTTGACTGTGTGCGAGCCGCACAGGCCGGGAACCGGATTGCGTTTCGGCAACTGTATGACCAGTACCGGGATGCAGTTTACAACCTGATTGTGTATCTCATTGGAAACCGCCTGGAAGCCGAAGACCTGCTCCAAAACACATTTCTCAAAGCCTACCGGGCGTTGGCTGGATTTCGGTTTGAAGCCAGTTTCAAGACCTGGATCCTGCGGATTGCCCATAATGAGTGTACCGATGCGCTGCGTCGCAGCCATCCGGATCTGGTGCCCATCGAAGACCTTTTAGGCAGTCAGGAAGAAATTGATCATTCGCGTCTTCCCGATGATCTCCACCTGCAATCAGAACGACAGGAAGTGCTGGCTCAGGTTCTGCTTGAACTCTCACCAAAACTACGGACGGTCGTTGTCTTACGCTATGTCGAGTTACTGAGTTACGAAGAAATTGCCGAGGTGCTGGGGTGCAGCGTTGGCACCGTCTCATCACGCCTTCATCGGGCCTTGACTGAACTGGAGGCGCATTTGCGTCCGCTCAAACGGATGCTTTAGATGCCACCCGTGTCGGGACCTGCGGTGATCAACCCAAACCAGGTGCAAACAATGAAATGTGAGGCTGGACTATGTGGTGCTGGAGAATTGATATTCAACGAAAATTGATGGCCTATCTGGATTCAAACCTGAATCCACCGGGTGTATTCAAAGTTGAACAACATCTGCTCGATTGTGCTTCCTGTCGGGGGCAGGTTGAACATCTGCGGCGGGGCCAGCGCTTTGCCATGGCGATTGAACGCCACCAGGCACCCGAAACAGGCTGGGAGGCCCTGGAAGCCGCACTCGATGCGATCCCGGTCGCGGAGAAGGCCAAACCAGTTGCGGTGGCTTCCCACCTCCGATGGTTAACCTGGCCTGGAATGGCGCTGACCACCGGATTGCTGGTTGGCGGTGTGCTGGTGGGTGCGCTGTGGCTGGCCGTCAACACTCCCTCCACTCCTTCTCTGAAAACCAGAATTCTGGAAAGCATAGAACCTGAAGAAGAAAGTCAGGCTTTTCACGAAGTCTCAATTTCAGGCATTGAAAGCAATACCGAACCCCACATTGTGGTGGAAGGTGTGGTGAACGAAGTCAAAATTGATGCCGACGGCGACCTCACCTTTCGTCTGGTTGAAAAGGTCAATCAGGCCACACCCTTTGTGGTGTGTGAAGTTCTCAACCCAAACCAGATCAAACCTCCATCACCGGGCGACCGTGTCCGTGTGTATGGCGTGAGTCGGTATGACAACAAACATACCCACCAGTGGTATGAAGTCCATCCGGTGATGAATATTGAACTGGTCAGAAATGAAAAATAAGCCCAGGCCGCCAAAAACGGGTTTCGGAAAAATAAAGTCAGCAGGGTCAACCTGAGAACAATCCATCTTGCACAGGAAAACGGAGCTTTTTACTTTTTATGAAAAAACCTATGTCTCGACAGTGGGTATGGTGTCTCCTGATGGCAGGCCTCATCAGTTTGTCTCCACTCGGAACACCATCACCGGCCTATGCCATTTCCCGATTCCAAGGACAGGCGAATATAACCGGGATCGTCAAGGATCGAACCGGAAAAACTTACCCAACTGCCAAAGTTACGCTGCTCAACAGCCAGCAATCCATCATCGCCACCACCCAGGCAGATTCAGACGGAAAATTTACCTTTGCTTCGATTTCGCCGGGAACCTATGAAGTCAGTGTTGATGGCCAGGGAAACCTGCAGGCGCGAAAAGCCATTTATGTCGAAGGTGGAACACCTGTTACCTGTGAATTGATTCTGGACTTTAGCCCGTTTACTGATGTGGTCACTGTGACGGCTGATGTCGGTCAGGTCCAGGATAAAGATCAATTGGGGCAACAGGTGAATGTGATCCCGGCGATCAAAATTCAGGAACGAGCGACGGAAGTCGTGGCGCAGGCCGTGGCTGAGGAAGTTGGCGCCGCACTTCAGCGGACCAGCCCCACAATTGGCGGTATTTATGTTCGTGGGTTAACTGGCAAAAACGTCGTGGTGTTCATTGACGGCGTCAGGTATTCAAATTCTGCCCAGCGCGGTGGAATCAATACCTTTCTGAATCTGATCGAACCTTCAAACCTGCGCAGTGTCGAGTTGTTGCGTGGACCAAACAGTTCTCAATATGGCAGCGATAGTTTGGGTGGGAGCGTTCAATTTGTGTCAAGCCCGGCTACGTTTTCCAACGCTGGATTTGATTTTCATGGCCAAACCAGTTTGTTTGCCAATGCTGCGAGTGCCACCTTTGGTCAGGCGACCCGGTTTGGGTTTGGCGGCACCAATTATGGCTTTTTGGTGAACCTGGCATCCCGTCGCACCAATACCCTGAGACCCGGAAACGGAATTGATACACACGCGGCGGTGACCCGATTTTTGGGACTTCCGTCAGATATCATCAATGGAAACCGGCTTCCGGACACAGGGTTTACGGAATATGGTGGAAACATCCGGTTCAATTATGCCTTTGGCGGCGGAAATCAGTTCATTTTTAATTACCAGCGCAGTCAGCAAGATGGCGGAAAACGCTATGACCAGTTACTGGGTGGTGACGGAAACAATATCGCCGAGTTGAAAAACCTGATGCTGGATTTTGGGTACCTCCGATTTGATACCCAGCGCTTGCCGGTTGCCGATAATTTCGCGGTGAGTTTTTCTTTTAACAATCAGCGTGAAGAACGCATCAACCAGGGCGGTAACGGGAATCCGCTTGGTTCAATCACCTATCAACCGGAACGGACGCGCACCTATGGGGTGCAGTTCTTTGGGAACAAACGGCTAGGTACCCACAGCGTGCTGCTTGGCGGAGATTACTACCATGACCGCCTTATTTCTCCAGCTTTTACTGTCAGTGTGGTCTCGAACTCTCAAACCTTTTCACGGCCTCGGGTACCCAACAATGCCTACTACCACAACTATGGGTTTTTTGCTCAGGACGTGTGGAATGCGATTCCCGAACGCCTCAACATTTCAGCCAGTGTTCGGTACGGAGCCGCTTCGTACAAGGCTCGTGCGGCAGATAGCCCCATCGTCAGAGGTGAGCGTCTCTGGCCAGATGATTCATTGCGGGTTGATCAAGTGACCTTTCGAGCCAGCGGGGTTCTCAAACTGATCGGTGGATTATCGCTGGGGGCTAACTTTAGCCGTGGATTTCGAGCCCCGCACATGACGGATCTGGGCACCCTGGGGTTGACCGGAGATGGGTTTGAAATTGCCGCCCCAGACCTGGTTGGCCTGGGAGGTGAGATTGGCAATTCAGCCAGTTCACGCGCTGTCACTACAGGGCGACCAGTCACACAAGTTGGTTCGGAAGTCAGCAAAAATTATGAATTGAGCCTGCGGTTTCGCAATAAATGGCTCGATACGGATTTTGGCGGGTTTATCACCGATATTGATGACAACATTCAAAAACAGGCGCTGATTTTGCCGCAGGGCGCCGTTGGGAAATCCCTGGGAGGTGAATTGATAACCAGTCAGCTCCCTTCAGGTGTGGTTTTTGTTGATGCCTCAACCAACCCGGTTCTGGTGCGCTCTAATTTTGACAATATCAGGCTGTGGGGCCTTGAATATTCGCTGGATGCCAAATTGAACGCTGCCTGGAGCATGGGTGGAAATTTCACCTACATTTATGCCCGTGACAAGGCCACCGGAGCACCTCCCAACCTTGAAGGCGGCACCCCGGCACCCAACGGAACGATTCGGCTACGCTATAACCCTCCGGGAAAGCGCTATTGGGTTGAAGTTTCCGGGTTTGGGGCATATCGGCAAGATCGCCTGTCATCGCTTGATTTGAGTGATCGCCGGACTGGCGCCAATCGCTCACGGACCTCAATCCGCAATTTCTTTTATAACGGAGCAACAGTGCGGGGTCTGGTTGCCACCGGTGCCGATGGGCGATTTGGAACGGCTGATGACATCCTGCGCCAAACCGGTGAAACGCTTGAGCAGGTACAAAATCGGGTGTTGGGGAAATTAGAGCAATCTCCGCTGTTTCCCTACGTTCCTGGATATGGACTGCTCAACATTCGAGGAAGCATCCGCCTTGCCGACAACCAGGAACTTTTCCTGGCGCTTGAAAACATCACGGATGCGTCTCATCGGGGGATTAGCTGGGGGGTTGACGGGCCAGGAATTAACTTTACCGCCCGGTACACAATTAAGTTTTAGTGTGGGTCAGTTATCAGGAATGCCAATGAAGGGTTGAAATTGAGACCTCAAACCAGCAACGTACAGCCAGCACTTTGACTGGCTGTACGGTGTCATTTTGGTAAGTTTGTTGTTTTCAACGAACGATTTTTTCAACGCTTCATTTTGCATTACTGACGACTGACTTTTTTCTTTTATGAGTGTACGCATTGCCATCTTTGGCGGCAGTTTTAACCCACCGGGAATCCATCACCGCGAAATTGCCCGCCTGTTGTCGCTGCATTTTGATCGAGTCATTATTGTTCCCTGTGGTCCACGACCAGACAAACGGACAACCAATGACATTGAACCGATTTTCCGAGCGACCCTGGCGGATTTAAACTTTCGGGGATTGCCAAACGTCGAAGTTGATCTCTTTGACCTGGAACAGGCGACCTTTACCCGAACCCACGATTTACAGGACCGCTACGCCAGTCAGGGCGATGTCTGGCACGTTGTAGGTGGCGACCTGATCAAAGGCGGAAATGATGGCGCTTCCTTTATCCAGACAACCTGGAAAAATGGAACTGCGATTTGGAATCACCTGAATTTTGCGGTCATCACCCGCGACGGAATTGATTTTGATGAACGCGATCTGCCGCCCCATCACCAGATTTTTCACGTTCAGGTTTCCGGGGCAAGTTCCTCCATTCGGGAGCGAATCTTTAACCACCAGCCGATTGAAGAACTGGTCACCCCGGCGGTTTCTGAATATATCGAACGATATGAGTTATATCGGGGTCGGATTCCCAGCCGGTTGACGCGGTTTCAGTTTGAGCAGCCACGACTTCTGATTGTGCCGGACGAATCAAACCCCAACGCCATGTCGCTGGTGCCCCGGTTTGAACCATACCGGGATGACCAGAACCCCAACTGTATTTTGGTGATTGGGGGCGATGGGATGATGCTTGGGGCCATCAGCCAGTACTGGCACCTGCGATTGCCCTTTTTTGGGGTGAATGCGGGTCACCTTGGGTTTTTGCTCAACGAAGCCAATGAAGTGCTCAATGGTTCTTTTCGACCCCAGGAACTGTTGATTCGACAGATGCCGCTGTTGTATGTCGAAGCCCAGCTTGAAGATGGAACGCTGGTGAGCAGCCTGAGTTTTAACGATGCCTGGGTTGAGCGGGCCACCAGTCAGGTGGGCTGGATCGAAGTCAAAGTCAACGGGCGGGTCAAAATCCCGAAACTGATTGCCGATGGGGCGCTCGTTTCAACGGCTGCTGGCTCAACGGCTTATGCCCGGGCCATGGGGGCGATGCCGTTGCTGGCTGATACGCCCGCCTTGTTGCTGGTTGGGTCAAATGTGTTAGAGCCGCCTGGGTGGAAATCAGCCTTGCTGTCGCTTGATTCAGAGGTTGAATTTTGCACGCTCAGCCCGATAAAGCGGCCACTGGAAGGATTTGCCGGAAATAACTCGCTCGGAAAAGTCCAGAAACTACGGATTCGCGTCAGTCGGATTGCCGCTGCTGAACTGGCCTTTTGCCCCACCCACGATATGGCTGAGAAAATCGCCCAGATTCAATTTCCAAACCAGCGTGGATAACAATCGGTGTGATGTGGAGTGCGGTGGCTTGACACCGCTTTTCATTATTCCGCTGCAATCCAGCCATCGAAAATATTGATCACCCGGTTGCCAAACGACGCATTGCGTTCCGAATGCGTGACCTGAATGATGGTGGTGCCTTCATCGTTGAGCCGCTTGAACAATTCCATGATTTCTTCGGCTTGTTTGGAGTGGAGATTTCCTGTCGGTTCATCTGCCAGGATAACTTTCGGGCTGGCAATAATGGCTCGGGCAATCGCCACAAGTTGTTGCTGGCCGCCAGAGAGTTGATTGGGGTAGAGGTCTTTTTTGCCGACAATTTGAAACCGGTCCAACACGTCACAGACCATGCTTTCGCATTCCTTGCGCTTGATGTTGCGGTAGGAAAGCGGAATTTCGAGGTTTTCATACACCGTCAAATTGTCGAGCAGATGATAGCTTTGAAAGACAAATCCAAAGGTTTTCTTCTGGATTTCGAAGCGTTCTTTTTTGCTCAGCTTGTGAATCGGTTGCT
The DNA here is from genome assembly GCA_964639175.1 of uncultured Clostridia bacterium. Classification (GTDB taxonomy): domain Bacteria; phylum Acidobacteriota; class Blastocatellia; order Chloracidobacteriales; family Chloracidobacteriaceae; genus JACQXX01. Next base: position 7,808 of record CAZXCE010000009.1, on the reverse strand, counting down.
CATTGAGCAAATACTCACCTGTCCAGGCACTGTCGTGCATCCCCAAAATATTGAGCAAGGTCGTTTTCCCCGCACCTGAGGGCCCCATAATCGAAATAAATTCGCCGGGTTTAATCTCCGCGTTGATTCGCCGCAGGACAAAATGCCGGGTATGGCCGTGATCAAAGGATTTTTCCAGGTTGCGCAACACGATCATGATGGGTTTCCTCAAAAGCAGGTTTCAAAAATAGTTCAGAGTTCCGATTGAAACCAGAACTCTGAACTCTTCAATTTTTGTGAGATCTTTGAATTGACTCAAAGTGGACAGACAATCCCAGTGCAAACTGTATTCCAAGATTTTGAAATATCTGCCACTTAGCCATTTTGAATGAAGAATGAAGCCTGAAGCCTGAAGACACCAGCCTTGAATAAAGCATGAAGAATGAAGCCTGAAGACAACATCAGTTGGTTACTAAGCTTAGTTGATTCAACTATTTGACTCCTTCCTGATACGAGAGGTCCACTGCAAGCTGGTATAAGCGACTGGTTTGGACCAGGCTTCAACACGGTCAAAGAGAAAGGAAATAGAACAAAGCGATGACCCCTGCAAAAAACTGTCCGCTTTTGGGATTTGGCTTGTGCGATGCTGAACAGACTCGTTCACCGAGGTTCTAAAATCGGAGCGACAAACAACTCAATCCCCCATCCATTTTTTGAAATTCTGACATTTCAAGCGGCACAGGCTGGTATCCGGCCTCGGTCAAAAGTGCCGCAACTTTTGGGTATCCGGCGGGAATGAGGACTCGACCGTTGACATACACACAGTTGGCGGCATATTCCTCGTCTTCCGGCACACAAATCACTTTAAATCCAGCGAATTGATGACAACTCAGCATGGCCCGAGTTACCAGAACGGTCTGGTGTTCCAGATACGAAAGCCCCGTTTTCAAATGCAACAGGCCGGGGATTGGCCGAATATCAATCGTCGAAGAACTATAGCCAGCCAGCCGCAGAAATTCGGCCAGTTGGGTGGCCCCGGCTTCGTTGGTGCGTTCGGAAATACCAATGAAAAAATGGTGGCCGACCTGGCAAATATCGCCTCCGTCAACCGTTCCAGGGGCAGTGATGGCATACAGGGTATGGATGTGATCGGCCAGAACTTCTGCCATTGCCTGAGCTTCACCCTGCCGGCTGCTGGCGCCAGGGCGAGAGATGACAGCAAAGTACGGTGTGAGAATTGCTGTATCTTCAACAAACGTCGAATCAGGAAACTGGTCATCTGCTTCCAATACCGTCAACGACAGGCCACAGGCGTGCAATGCTTCGCGATACCGCTGATGTTGGGCCAGCGCCAGCTCAAGATCGGGTGTGCCGGCGGTTGAAGTGGTAATTCCCTGGGCAAACGTGCTGCCTGGTTTGCGAACAATCGCTTTTGAAAACATAATTGATCCTTAGAGTTATAAGTACCTTACCGAAGATTTCCAGGCATTTTAACCACGGAAAACACGGAAAACACAGAAAAAAATCAAGCACTTACCAAATCCAATAGCCGAGGAAACTTATGACAAGGTACTTACCAATTCGCAGTGAAATTTTCGTTTTAGTCAACGGTTAAGTAATTCAATCAAATAAACTTAGTGATCTACTGACGACTGATGACTGACGACTGACTGGTACCAAACTTGAGTTTGAGTCCTTCAAAATGCTATTTGTTCCAACCCCTGATTTGCAATTGAAAAGCCAGCCGAACTCTCCTTTTTTAACCACAAGGAAAACCATGAAAACAAAAGCTGCTGTTCTCTATGAAATGGGCCGGTCTCAGCCCTTTGCCCAAAGTCTGCCGATGGTGATTGATGAACTGACCCTGGCGGGGCCTGAATCAGGCGAAGTCCTGGTTGAAATTGTTGGCGCCGGGTTGTGCCATTCGGATCTGTCAGTCGTGGATGGCTCGCGGCCACGCATTATGCCGATGGTGATGGGTCACGAAGCCAGTGGGATTGTCCGCGAGGTCGGGCCGGAGGTAACGGAATTTGCGCCGGGTGACCACGTGGTGTTTAGCTTTGTTCCGATTTGCGGGCATTGTCTCTATTGTGCTTCGGGACGGGGCGCGCTGTGTGAATTTGGTGCCCGGGCCAACATTGCCGGAACGCTCCTTTCGGGAGGCTGCCGGTTTACCGATTCAGAGTCCCGCCGGTGCTACCACCACCTTGGTGTCTCAGCCTTTTCACAGTTTACTGTCGCCGCCCAGGAATCACTGGTGAAAATTGACCCTTCCGTTTCGCTCGAAATGGCTGCCCTATTCGGATGTGCCGTGATGACCGGCGTCGGTGCCGTGGTCAACACCGCCCGGGTTGAGCCTGGAACCTCGGCTGCCGTGTTTGGATTGGGTGGCGTTGGGCTCAGTGTTGTGATGGGGCTCAGAGCTATTGGCGCCTATCCCATCATTGCGGTTGATCGCGTAGATGACAAATTGACACTGGCGCGTGAGCTTGGGGCAACCCATACGGTCAACGCCGGTCAGGATGATCCGGTGGTGGCGATTAAAGAAATAACCCGTGGCGGTGCCGCCTATGCGTTTGAAAGCGTTGGCGCCGAAAGCGTGTTGATCCAGGCATATCAGGCAACCGGGCGGGGTGGAACCACGATCACGATTGGGCTCCCACACCCAGGTAAACAATTTTCGATTTCGGCGGTTAGCCTGACGCTTGAGGAACGAACGGTCAAAGGTTCCTATATGGGCTCATCTGTCCCGCGCCGCGATATTCCCCGGTTTATCAATATGTATCAGGCCGGAATTCTGCCGGTTGACAAACTGCACACCCACACTTTGAAACTCGACGAAATCAACCTTGGATTTGACCGACTGGCCCAGGCTCAGGCTGTCCGTCAAATCGTTACCTTCAGCGAATAATTCGAGTTTGTCGTCAGTAGTCAATAGTCAGTAGTTCACTAAGTTCATCTGATTGAATTACTTGACTGCTTTCTAATCCGAGCACTTCACTGCAAAATGGCATAATATTCACTTCCTATGCAATCCAAACCTGAAATCACTCGCGAGGAGTATCGCCATTTTTTATCCATTCAAACCCGCTGGATGGACAATGATATTTACGGACACGTCAACAATGCGCTGTATTATGCGTTCTTTGACACGGCCATTAACCAGTACCTGATTGCCGAAGGCGGGCTTGATATTGCGGCTGGTGCCGTGATTGGACTGGCCGCCGAATCACATTGCCGCTTTATGCAGTCGCTGGCCTTTCCAGAAATGATCGAAGTTGGTCTCCGGGTTGGAAAACTGGGAAATTCAAGCGTCCGGTATGAACTGGCCATCTTCAAACACAATGAACCGACTGCGGCTGCCACCGGGTACTTTGTTCACGTCTTTGTTGACCGGGAAACCCGCAAGTCCGTGCCGATTACGGGAACCCTCCGGACGGCATTGGAGCGGCTTGCGTGACTGAGTGACCGGGGTCAGGGTCATAAGCGCCAAGATAACAGAAAAATGCACCTTGAAGAGGTAGCCAAGAGGGTAGCCAGGGGTGGCTTTGCACCCAGGTTCTAGTGCCTTCCCCTCTCGTTTCGCCCCGGCAGGGGCGCAAACTGACCCCGCCCCTGCCGGAGCGGAATCAGGTGGGCAACCCGTTCCTGGGGGGCGCCCAAAGCGGTTCCCCCCAGTCACCCTTGCGGGCTACTCCTTCAGAGCGCAAGCGGCTGGTTTTCCTTATCCTGGCGCTTATGCCCTGACCCCTAACCTGCATTACCGCCGCGACCTGGGCGACGAATATTCAATTTTTGCATTCGGCTACGCAGAGTATTGGGGTTGATGTCCAGAATTTTGGCGGCACCAGCCGCGCCTTCAATCACCCAGCCGGTTGACTCCAATACTTTTTGAATATACTCGCGTTCCATATCTTCAAGCGGGACAAATGTCGGAGAACTGATCCTGGGTGTCAGCGGAAGTGCTTTTCCGAGAGGCTGGGCTTTGGGCGCCGCTGGGAGCAATTGTGCAATTTCATCAACGAGTTCGAGCACTGGGCCTTGCGAGAGGATCACGGCTCGTTCCACCACATTTTCAAGTTCTCGTACATTCCCGGGCCAGTGGTAGGCGGTGAGCTGGTTCATGGCCGTGTGGCTGATTTGAGTGATGCGTTTTCCAAGGCGGGCCATGTGTTTGCTGACAAAATAGCGAACCAGCAGGGAAATATCCTGGGTTCGTTCTCGAAGCGGCGGTAGCACGATTGGAAACACATTGAGCCGGTAATAGAGGTCAGCGCGGAAACGGCCTTCCTCAACCGCTTTTTTCAGGTCGCGATTGGTGGCGGTAATGACCCGCACGTCAACTTTGATGGTCTTGGTGCCGCCAACCCGCTCAAATTCCTGTTCCTGCAGCACCCGCAAGAGTTTGGCCTGGACTTCAAGCGAAATCTCCCCGATTTCATCCAGGAAAATGGTGCCGCCATTGGCCAGTTCAAAGCGTCCGACTCGGGTGGAAATAGCTCCCGTAAAGGCACCTTTTTCGTGACCAAAGAACTCGCTTTCAATCAAGCCTTGTGAGAGCGCCGCACAATTGACTTTGATCAAGGGCCGATTTTTGCGACCGCTCCGGTTGTGGATGGCACGGGCAATCAGCTCTTTTCCAGTTCCAGTTTCCCCATTGATCAGCACGGTGGAGTCAGTTTCGGCGACCTGTGAGATTTTCTGAAACACCCGCTCCATCACACCGGAAGCCCCAACGATTTCTTCAAAGTTGTATTCGGTTTTGAGTTCTTCACGCAGGTACAGGTTTTCCATCCGCAGGGTTTTGAGTTCGGCTTCAGCCCGTTTCCGCTCGTCAATATCCCGCAAAATGATGGTAAACAATCGATTTCGACTGATTTTAGCCATTGAAACGGTGGCTTCGAGGGCAAATTCGTCTTCATCCGTTCGGCGGGCGGTCAATCCTTCCGGTAACCAGATCGAAGGCGGCGTTTGCTCACCATTGAGGATCCGGCAAATGTAGTCATCCACCAGGGTAAACAACTGTCGCGAAAATAGCGGTTCAACTGGTTTTCCAATCGCCTCAATGGCGGGAATGCCAAAAACCTTTTCGGCTGCCTCGTTAAACAACGTGATTTCCCGGTTTTCGTCAATGGTGATGATGGCATCCATGGCCGAGGCCAGAATGCGCGACAGGCGCTGTTCACTCTCAAGCCTGGTTTGTTCGGCTCGTTTCCGGTCAAGCTCTGCCGTGGCACGGGACGCAAAAATGCGGAAAATTGACATCAGGCGTGATTCTTTCGGCATTGGCTTGTCATCAAAGACCGCCAGATGGCCCAGGACCTCGCCTTTGGCATCAAGCAGCGGCACACCCAGATAGCTTTCAACCCCCAAATGAATCAATGCTTTGTCAGCCGGAAACAACTGCTGCACCCGCTCCGGGTAGTGGCAAACGGTGCCGCGTACCACATCTTCACAAGGGGTTCCGGCGAGCAAAAATTCAATATTGGGCCGAAACTCTTGATTTCCAAAATAGGCCAGGGTTCGGGCACGAGTATTGACCTCGGCAAACTCAGCCACAAAGGCATACCTGACCCCGAGAACCAGGGCGAGCTGTTGCACCAGTGATCGAAAAAAATCATCGCCAATCGCGGTGGCGGTGCCCTCAACCAGTGCCCGGAGGATAAATTCTTCATCGTGAATTGATTGAGGTTGGTCAGACGAAGGCTCAACGCGGGAGAGAGATTGAGTCACGGTGAATTGAGGATGAACTGGATGTGAAAGCTGGTTTTGGTTGGTCATATGGGCCTCCGCCGGCACTCCAAACAGGTGAGCTTGATCGAAAAGAAACTAGCGTCACGGGCAAAGCCTTTGGTGAAGATGTCCACTCACTTCTACCACCGGAAGAACTTATTTGGAATCAGCCGCAACTTATTGATTTTGGCGAAGTTCAAGAAGATAATTGGGGCAGCTCAGAATACCGGAAGATCTCTTTTGGCGCGACCCTCAATTCACTTCACAAATCAATTCGCCTCGATTTTGTGATTCAACCTGCCTGGTTCGTCATTTGCACTTTGGGAATTGTTCGGAAAATTGCTGTTGAAATCCAGTGGTTGCGGATTTCATTCGATTTTTTCCCTGGATTTTCAGGCGGGCCGATTCGTGTGCGGAGAAGACAATATGGCTGAAAACCAAAAATCAACCCAGGCGCAATCAATTTCCCAGAGCATCTCACAATTTGGAATTGAGCTTGATGCGTTCCAGGCTGAACAGCGAAAACTACAGCGAACGTACTTTTTGAATGTCATATACATTCCGTCAATGCGGCTTCTGGGGTACATTCTGGTGTCGGTCGTTGTGTTTTTACACAATCGGTATTTGCTTCCAGGGATAGGAGATGTGCCAGCGCTCTGGTTTGCGGGAATTTCGACCCTGCACGGTCTGGTTTCCTGGATCATTTTGTTTCTGTTCTTCAGTCGCTCAAAATTTATTCATTTAGGTGATTTGTTCATCTGGCTGGATTTTGTCATCTTTGGACTCGGCGTGTACTGCTCAGGCGGCGATAAAAGCTGGTTGTTTATGATTATGATGATTCGCGCCGGGGATCAAAATGTCACCACTTTAAAGCGGGCAACGACCTTTGCCGGGGGCGGTCTGTTGAGTTATCTGGCACTGATCGGATACCTGGACCTGATTGAACATCGACAGGTGAACTGGCCCGGAGAGCTGACCAAAGCCCTGTTTATGATTGCGGCCAGCTTTAATTCTGTGATGATCGCCCGGATGTCAGAGCGGTTGCGAGCCAGTGTCACGGGGGCCATCCGGATGGCACGCGGGTTTATTCAAGAACTGCGACATCAGACCGAAGAACTCGAATCGGCGCGCGCCAGCCTGGAAAAGTTGTATTTGCGCGAACAGGAAGTCACCCGTACCCTGACCGAACTCAATCAAATGAAGACCAACTTTCTGATTGTGACCTCTCACGAAATGCGAACACCGCTGACCGTCATCAAGGGGTACAACGAAGCCCTGCTCAATCAGTTTTTTGGTTCACTTTCTGATGCCCAGAAAAAATCGCTCGAAGCCTGCCAGCACGTGGTTGACCGGCTCACCATGACGCTCGAAGACATTCTGGAAATGCTCAAAATCAATGAAGGGCACATTGCCTTAAAGCTGCGTACCTTTGAGTTGATAGAGTTAATCACTCAAGTGAGCCAGGATTTCGTTCCATTTTTGGAAAAACGCCATCAGCGCCTTTCCTTTGAACCCGTTGACCGGGTTGACCTGCAAGCCGACCAGGAAAAAATTCATTTGATCCTGCTCAACCTGCTGCAAAATGCAATCAAGTTCACCCCCGATGGCGGCGAAATTACCATCCAGGTTCAGATGGAAGCGCCAAATGTCCACATTCGCATTTCTGATACTGGAATCGGGATCGAGTCCTCAGAAATTGAAAAGATTTTCGATAAATTTTATATCAATGATGACCCGTCCTATCATACGTCGGGTAAATTCCAGTTTATGGCGCGTGGGACGGGCCTTGGATTATCAATTGCCAAAAGTTATGTCGAAGCCCACGGTGGAAAAATCTGGGCCGAAAGCCAGGGCAGAGGTCACGGAAGTTGTTTTCACGTGATCCTGCCGCTCGATCAGGAACTTCACTTCACGCCGCCGCGGTAGGGTTTCGGGTAGCTGGCAACGCTGACATTTCCATCTTTATCAACCGCCTGGACGCCAAACAAATAGTCATCCTTTGAAATGCCCTTCACGGTGAAGCGAGTGACATTCCCGGTGTCAATTGACTGTTGCCAGAAGGGGGCGGTGGTTTCCCGGTAGACAATTCGATACCC
>CAZXCE010000008.1:0-38467 GCA_964639175.1 uncultured Clostridia bacterium | reverse complement strand
TCCGTCTTTTTTTTGGATTGTTTCGCCATAGGTTCAGGGTTTGAAAACCAGGGTTCAGGGTTCAGGGTTTGAAAACCAGGGTTCGGGGTTCAGGGTTCGGGGTTTAGGGTTCAGGGTTCGGGGTTCAGGGTTTTCGCAGAATGTCAGCTTGTCATCCTGTCACCCTGTCATCCTGTCAGCTTGTCAGCTTGTCATTCAGTCATCCTTTTAAGGTTCAGGTGTTCAAGACCAGTCACCAGTCACCTTGCATCAGGTACCAGGATCGGCCCCCTTTTCGTGGCCGTGCTTTGGTGCTTTTTTTGTTTTTTGATATAGTGGTGAGTCCTCCAAGCATTCAAAGGAACGATCATCATGTCAACTGTTTTGCCCTCAACCCGTGAAATCGAGGTCCTTGCGCCACAGGCGTCCCTTCCTGCCATCCGGCCCAAAGCAGAGGCGCCGTCCCGACTGGAGTATGGGTTCCGACTCCTGTATGTGATCTGGGTTTTGGCTGGATTTGGGTTGTATTTGTATTGTGATTTGCGTGGCTGGCTGCGAAAGCGCGGCCAGAATGAAAATACAGAGCAGCGAATGCGCCGGCAAGCCGCCCGGCTTCGCGAACGACTTATCAAACTCGGGCCAACCTTTATCAAAATCGGACAGGCACTGGGAACACGAGCAGATTTGCTTCCGGTGGCTTATGTAGATGAACTGGCCAAATTGCAAAATCGAGTCCCGGCATTTCCCAATCGCGAAGCTTACGCCATCATCGAACGTGAATTGGGCCGCCCACCACAACAGGTCTTTGCCCGTTTTGAACCCGACCCGATTGCCGCAGCCAGCCTGGGTCAGGTGTATCGCGCTCGATTGCAAAACGGCAAAGAAGTCGTCGTCAAAGTCCAACGACCAAACCTTGAAACACTGATTACCCTGGATCTGGTGATTTTGCGCCGGATTGGCCGGTTTTTGCTCCGCTATCCTCAATTTTTCAAAGGCGCTGACTGGCTGGGGATGATTGACGAATTCGAACGGGTAATCCATGAAGAAATGGATTACCGGATGGAAGGCCGCAATGCTGAGCGGTTTAAGAAAAATTTTGCGGCCTGGCCCGAAGTTCACGTCCCGATTATTTACTGGGAATATTCAACTTCCCTGGTCCTGACCATGGAATTTATCCAGGGAATTCGGGTCACCGATGCCAAATCGCTGGCTGCCGCCGGAATCAATGCCCGGCAAGTCAACGAAGTCATGCACCGGGCCTATTTTAAACAACTTTTGGAAGATGGCTTTTTCCACGCTGATCCGCATCCGGGCAATATTCTGGTGATGCGTGATGGCCGGCTGGCATTTTTTGACTTCGGAATGGTTGGTCGAATTACACCAAAGCTCCAAAGCCAGATGGTAAGCGCGTTTTTTCATATTCTTGATCGGGATTTTGACGGCATCGTCAACGACCTGATCAGCCTCGAATTTCTCTCCCCGGAAGTCAACCTCGATGAATTTCGTCCGATTGTGGTGGACCTTTTCAAACGCAAAGTTGACATCAAGCTTTCGGAAGTTCGCTTTAAGGATTTGACCTACGAACTCGGCGAAATCATTTACAAATATCCATTTACCACCCCGACGGCATTTACCTTTATTATGCGGGCACTGATGACACTCGAAGGCATCAGCATCCAGATGAACCCGGAGTTTAACTTCCTGGAAGTCGCCCGGCCCTATGCGCGTGATTTTCTCTTCCGGCGTGACAGCGCCAAATTGCGCGAAAAAGTGTGGCAGAGTCTGCACGATGTGCGCTCCGGCAAGTTTGACTGGCATCGGCTCTACACGCTGGCCAAAAGCGCGGTGTCGCTTTATTTTGCGTAAAAAGACTCCGAACTGCCCTCCACTACTATGATTCGAACCCTGAGAATTGAACGCTTTAAATCACTGGTAAAACTTGAATTAGAGCTTGGCCAAATCAATGTTTTTATCGGTGCCAATGGCAGTGGAAAAAGCAATTTGCTAGAGGGCCTGGGAGTACTCGGTGCCGCAGCATCAGGTCGAGTGGATGATGAAGCTCTGTTACGGCGTGGGGTGCGACCTGGGGTGCCGCGACTCTACAAAACAGCTTTCCCCACGAAAGACAAAGTACCTCATCTCACGTTTGGTGCCATTTCAAATCAAGGCGCACGCTATGAAGTGAATCTCTGGAATCCGATTTCAGACCCTGAGCCCGCCTGGCGATTTAAAACTGAGAGGCTTCACGACGTTGAAGGCAAAGAGGTCGTAACTCGTGGAGTTAAAACACACGGTAAGCACAATCAAGAACAAGGGTTAGCCGCACTTGGGGTTGTAAATCTGGGACCTGGGAATGCGGCATTAACTCTTATGGATGAGCTTCGAGCATATCGTATTCATTGCCCCAACACACCGACCTTACGAAGTCTTGTTCAAGATCAACAATCGCAACTACCTGTAGGATTGGCGGGTGGGCGGTTACCTGAAGCAATCACAGACATACTGTCGGCTGCTAAAAAAAATAACCTCTTGCTTGAGGTTCTTGACGAAGTCCGTGACCTGCTTGATTGGGCCAGTGATTTTTCGGCAGGTTCCTCGATTGGGCTTCCACTGTCTCCGTCAGCGGCACGGTCTCCTCAGGTTATTGAGTTTGAAGACCGGTTTATGGCCAAAGGGCGAAATAAATTGACCGGATATGATGCCAGCGAAGGGGCACTCTACATCCTTTTTGCCGCCGTGCTGGCACTACATCCCAAATCGCCGTCCTGCCTTGCAGTTGATAATCTGGATCAGGCACTCAATCCTCGTCTTGCACAAAAGCTTATGACGGCTTTGTGTTCGTGGACTGCCAGGCTTGGAAAAAAACAACAATGGCTCATCACAGTTCATAATCCGGCAATTTTAGATGGGTTACCGTTGACCAACCCGGAAGTTTGCCTTTTTACAGTGGATAGAGACAACCATGGGCATACAGTTGTGAGGCGTATTGATTTAGCGGAAGCCTTGAAGATTCGTCCAAATGCCGAATGGACACTTTCTCGCATGTGGATGAACGGCCTGCTTGGAGGCGTGCCCAATGTCTGACCCTTTACGCATTGCCTTAGCTGCTGAAGGGCCGACAGACAGAGTTGTCATTGAGGCTGCGTTGAACTCCATGCTTGAAGGCCGCCGCAGTTTTGTTCTCACTCAAATATTCCCTGAAAACTCGATTTGTTTTGGCGAGCTTGGAACAGGCTGGGTAGGCGTGTACCGCTGGTGTCATCAAGTAGCCGCACGTGGCAAAGGGCGACTTCAAGATGATGCACTTACTTTTCAATACTATGACATCCTGATTTTGCATCTGGACGCTGATGTGGCTGGCCATCAGTACGCTCAAGGTTCAATCACTCCGAAAGATACTGATGGAATATTGCCGTGCGAATTTGTCTGTCCCCCAGCTTCAGACACCACCAATGCGTTGCGCTCAGTCTTGTTAAGCTGGTGCGGAGAAGAAACACCACCAAAGAAAACCGTCATTTGCATGCCTTCAAAAAGTACTGAAGCCTGGGTGGGTGCAGCTTTATTTCCGAACGATCAATTTGTAGTAAAAGGCATTGAGTGTTATCCCAACCCAGAAGCGCGATTGAGCCAACAACCCCGGTCAGTTCGGATCCGCAAAGCAAAACGCGACTATCAAATGAAAGCTGAAGCTTTAAAAAGTGCCTGGCCGCGACTTGCCGCTCCAGATGCACTCGGCGAAGCCCATCGCTTTCAAACTGAGTTTTTAGCCCAGCTTTCAACTGAATAGAACAACATAGTATCTTGTTTCAATAATTTGAGTGGATGGCCCCGCCTGACGGGGTCATCCACTCGGGTGACTGACTAAAGGGTAAATCGGAACGTCAGGATCCCCGTGACTTTGACAGGAACTTCATTGAGCAACGTCGGCTTGAATTTCCACTGCCGGGCAGCCTCGATGGCTGCCTGGTGCAGCAAGGCATGGCCGGAAACCACGCGGACGCTTTCGACATTCCCTTGTTCGTCAATCACAAGTTCAACCACAACATCTCCGGCAACTCGTGCTGAACGAGCAGTTTTCGGGTATTCGGGCGTAACCCGAGCGAGTGCATTCCCTCGCATAACACCTTCGCTTCGTCTGACAACTGAAGGTGGGGCAGATTGCCGACCCGGTGGCGGTGGGGGTGCGGACATAGGCAACAAATTTGGGTCAGTAAAACTAATCTTCGCCGGTGGAGGTGTGTTCACAATTTCTTTTGGTGCCTCCCTGGGCGGAGCAAACACTGGAGACGCAACGGCTCCAGAAGCTTCCCCATCCCCAAAATCTCCATCGCCATCTCCAAATCCTGCCAAACCAGTCGCCGGCCCTTCAGGACCGACAGGTCCGTCGTCGTCCCCTTTATCCGGGGCTGCCGCCACAATCCGTTCCTTTTTCAGTTTGCCACGTTGAGTCAGACCACGATCAATCGCCAGAAATGAAGTAAAGGGCGTCACCAGCCGATAGGTCAGACCAAGTTTGGTGATTCTGGCTTCCAGTTCAGGCGTTACAGTTCCCTGCTGAAAACCGTCATAGTTCTCGCGCATCAACTCTCGGAGCTGCTGCCGGGCCCATAACGTCGCCAGTTCGTCGTGCTGGCGTTCGACGGCTGGTAATTCCACCTGGATTCGCTGCTCGACTGGCCGCCCAGCGACCTTTCCACGGAGCACAACTTCGCCTCGGGCACTGCGCTCAAATCTCCCGGTGACAACCACTGGTGTTGCGCTAAATAAATCTGGAATCTGTGCCGGATAGACATCTTTGATCGGTAATCCATTCCAATCAATTGAAATATCAGTCAGCAACGGCGACCGGACCCGTTCGTGAAATCGCTGTGCCGCCGCCGAACCATCATCACCAAGCCCTACAAATTCGACTTCTCCACGACCAAGGCGCGCCATTTCTTCAAGTAAAAACCGATTGACTGAGCTTCCGATTCCAAATGAAAACACGCGGGCATTCGGATGTTTTTTGACTTCACTGAGGATTTTCAGATCATCTCCGACATAGCCATCGGTCATAAAACACACGATTCGAAGGTGGGCTTGCGAATCCGACGGCTCAAGCGCAGCACGAATCGCTTTCATCATTTCCGTTCCGCCGCCGCCAGACCGGGATTTGAGAAAGGCGCTGGCTTTCGTCAAATTTTCGGGCGTCGCGGGGACTGGGTTTGGAAACAAGATGTGGGTGTCTCCGGCAAAGGTAATCAGGTTGAACGTGTCCTGCGGATACAGACCTTTGAGCGCGTGATCCATGGCCTCTTTGGCTTTTTCAATTGGAAACCCGTCCATTGACCCTGAAGTATCGAGAACAAACACCAGTTCCTTGGGCGTCAGGTCTGTTTCCCGAATTTCTGAAGGCGGCTGTACCATCAGAGTGAAATACCCGCCAAGTGGTCCGTTGTGAGTCAGCACACCTTGTGAAACTGCCGCACCGGCCACTTTGTAACGCAAGATGAAATCTTTATTCGGAATCTCGGCCTCCGCTTTGAGGTGGAGCGCGGCGGTGCTCATCGTTTTTGATTGATCCATGAGCACCCGATGCGTGGGTGAAACAACCGATTGAATTGGAACTCCGGCATTAATTTGAAGCTTGAGGGAAATATCATGACCCGGACGAATTGACAGTGGCGGGGTGACACGAGCCGCATCAGGGACAGTCACGGCTAAACTGTTTGTTTCTGAATCATTTGGCGACGAGCCTGGAATGTAGCGTTCGCCAACCGTCATTGGAAAAACAAACTCGTATTCACCGTCTTCATATTTCAAAGTTTCAACATAACTAATTGAAATAACAACCGTTGTACCAGGTGGAATATTCGTTACCGACTGGGTAAAAACGTTTGGTCGCTCTTGATCAAGGAGTGCTGCTGTTTCGCCATTCTTACGAGCCTGTTTGAAAAGCCGGGCAGCTTCTGCGCGTGACAGGATTTCACCTTCGATCACCCGATTTCCAATTTTCATCGTCATTCGATCAACGGCAGCCATCTGTGGAAGCGGGAAAACATAGACAGCTTCCAGACGATTGGAACGCCGATTGATGAAGGTTTGCTCAACCGTAACCCGTCCAATGTTGCCACTCAACGAAGCGTTCACAGCCGTGTGTTTGAGCGCGCATTGCCCGACTGGTTTTCGATCTTCATCCAGAATAATCAGTGCCCCGCTTTCACTGGCTTCCTGAGTTTGAGCTTGAATCGCAAGTGAAAGCGGCATTTCCCAACTGTATTTCACCCCAAAACTCACCGCCAAAGCACACAGCATGGCGGTAGTCAGTCGCATCAACCATTTTTTGATTTGCATAGACAGACCTCTCCCACCCACACGACGGCCTTGACGGATAGACACACATCCTGTGCGGTTGTTTCTTAAAGAATTGTTCTGATTGGATTTGTGTACTTTGACACCAGAACGAGAGGTTGGTTCCCGTTTTTTAGAGTGGAAAATCCTGCGACTGAAAAGAAAAAAGACAAAAAGGATCGAAGGGACAAAAGAAAATCAATTCGAACACCCTGACCCCTGACCCCTGACCCCTGCTTTCAATACACTTCCATCTTCATACAAAACACGCTGCCGCCAGATTTGATGAATTCGCTGGTGTCCACTTCGGTGACGTGAAACCCAACTCGACGAAGTTCAGCCACGGTTTCGGTTGCTCCCCACTGGATCACCACGTTTCGGCCATCAAAGGCAAAGGCATTACAGGCAAAGGTTTTATGTGCTTCAGCAGATGGGACTTCGATGACCAGCGGGAAAAAGCGATGAATCAGTGCCAGCCCTTCGCTGGTGAAAGCCTGTGGATAGATCAAAACGCTTTGTTCATCGAGCGCACAAAAGCAGGTATCGAGGTGATAAAACTCTGGGGTGCCGAGTTCCAGGGCGATAATCGGAACACCAAGTCGCTCAGCCAGTTCAGGATAGACCCCAAAATCAGTGCGCTGGCCGTGCCCACCCCAGAGCAATTTCCGACCAGGATGCCAGATGGCGTCGCCCTGACCTTCAAAGCACACCTCAGGTTGATGTAGCTCCAAAATTCGATACCCTTGACTGGCAAACCACTGGCGATACAGGGGGATTTCCCGTTGTCGTGATGGATAGCGCATCCGGGAAATCACGACATAGGGTGTACCGTCTTCATCCAGCCCCGGAAGCACCTGATTCGCGGAAAAGACCATGTCTTCCAAATCTGGGGCTGGTTCAATGGTTACAACCGGTCTTCCAAGTTGCTCGAACGTGGTTTTCAGCACGTCCCACTGTGCCACCGCCAGAGCTTTATCAAGTGTGCCGATGTTGCCTTGCATAAAGGCATTTTTGACATCCTTGATTTCAAAGTAGTCTGGCGGGCACATCAAAATCCTGGATGGCTCACGACGTACGGGGAGGGTGGTTTTGTCAAGTAACTGAGCTTCAGCAAGTGTAGTAATGACGTGTGGTTGCGGCATAGGGGGAGTTCAGGGTTCAGGGTTCAGGGTTCAACTTTATGTCCTTTATGTCCTTTATGTCCTTTATGTCCTTTTGGTCATTTTTCTAAAACCCTGAACTCTGAACCCTGAACCCTATCTAACCATTGATTTCAACAGCGGGTTCAAGGCATCCGCCAGGGTTGGATAGCCGATTTCCTGGAGTTCATAGCCAATTCGGCAGGTCGGATGCTTGATGTCAATCACCCGCGAAAGATTGATCGGCGTGGCAATCAGCACCAGATCGCAGTCAATCCGGTTGATGGTGTCGGCCAGATCGTGCATCTGGTCGGCCCCATAGCCCATTGCCGGCAACAGTCGGCCAATCCCAGGATAATGCTGAAACGTCTCAGCCAGACTGCCAACCACAAATGGCCGTGGGTCAATGATTTCCCGGGCACCAAACTTTTCAGCCGCCAGGACGCCAGCTCCGTATTTCATCGAACCATGCGTCAAGGTTGGCCCGTCTTCGACCACTAAAACCCGTTTGCCCCGGATCGCCTCTGGGTTTTCAACCGTCAATGGCATCGCAGCGTCAATCACCATTGCGGTCGGATTCACTTCGCGGATATTGGCACGAACCACCGCAATACCTTCTGGTGTTGCGGAATCAATTTTATTGAGAATGATCACATCAGCACGCCGCAGATTGACCTCACCTGGGAAATATGTCAACTCATGGCCTGGGCGATGGGGATCGGCAATCACAATTTCCAGATCCGGAACATAAAATGAGAAATCGTTATTGCCGCCGTCCCACAAAATAACATCCGCTTCGGTTTCGGCTCGCCGGATAATCCCTTCATAATCCACACCGGCAAAAACGGTCACACCTTTGACCAGATGGGGTTCATATTCTTCCATTTCTTCAATCGTGCAGTCATGGGCAGCCAAATCTTCAAGCGTGGTAAAGCGTTGAACCCGCTGTTTGACCAGGTCGCCATATGGCATCGGGTGACGAATCACTGCCACCTTCAACCCGGCATCCAGCAAGAGTTGCACAATCCGCCGTGACGCCGGGCTTTTGCCACACCCGGTTCGAACCGCGCACACCGAAATCACCGGTTTGGTGGACTTGATCATCGTGGCTTTGGTGCCCAACAACCGGAAATCAGCACCAGCCGCATTCACACGTGCGGCCAGATGCATGACATCCTGATGGGCAATGTCCGAATAAGAAAAAACCGCCTCATCAACTTTGAGGCGGCTTATCAATCGTTCGAGATCATCTTCTGGGAAAATTGGAATGCCTTGTGGGTAAAATTCCCCAGCCAGTTCTGCCGGGTATTTTCGACCATCAATGTTTGGAATCTGGGTGGCAGTGAATGCAACCACTTCACACAGGTTGTGGTTGCGAAAAACAGTATTGAAATTATGAAAATCTCGACCAGCGGCACCTAAAATCAGAACGCGTTTTCGATTCATACCTGATTCTCCTGTAAAGCCAGCAATGCCTGACGCGCAGCGGTTTCGCCTTCGGAAACCATGGCCTGGACAGCCTGACGACCGGGCAGATACCCAACCACCGGAATTGGCGGCTGGATCAAAATGTCGGTGGACTGAAGCGCCCGCCGATAATGTTCCGGAAAAACCTGGCTCGTCACCGGGTCAAGTCCAACCACGCGCAAGCACCAGCCATATCCCCAGACATCGGACGCAATCACGAAATCAGCCCCGAACTGACGGCATATCTCTGACGGCAGCACGCACGTGGTACCGCCATCTTCAAACAATTTTCCGTCCCGCACCACCGGACGACGGACATACGGTAAGGCACAACTGGCATTAATTGCCGTGGCCAGCCGGCCTTCGCGAATGACCACCGTCTGGTGATCCACAATCGAGGTCACGACGGCGGCAAATGGGTGCTCAAGGTCAGCAAAGGTTGCCGGAAGGTGCGAATCGCAAAACTGTTCGAGCAGATTGCTATTGAGGAGGTTTGGCCAGAAAACCGATGTGGCCATTTCCGCAATACCCTGCCAGTTTTTTCCTGCTGCAAATGCTGCGCCAATCAAACTGCCGACACTGGTGCCGACAATAATTTCTGGATGGAGGTTGAACTCCGCCAGGACTTTTAAAACGCCAATGTGTGCCAGACCTCGCACGGCGCCTCCACTGAGGGCCAAACCGATGCGCGGACGAGAAGGTGAAGCGGTGTGTGGTGACATAAGCTCAGGGTTCAGGGTTCGGGGTTCAGGGTTCAGGGCGTTACTTCATTCTCGTGATGCCGCCCGGTTCCGGCAGGTGGCTGTGACACTTTGGCAATTGTGTTTATCGCGCGGGGAAAGCCTCAAAAAACACCTTCGAAAATACGATGTAACTCAATCATAGACAAGGGGTTTGTCGTTTGCAAAACCTGTCGGTTTGAGATATAGTGCCGCCATTCTAAAAACCGCTTGAGAAATCCGCTTCAAACCGCTCTTAACCCTTCATTCCTAAGAAGTTAGGTGGTTTCCCTGCATTCAGTGTGGAGATTTGCTTGAAGACCTGATACAATTACTCAGTTATAGACAGGGTACAACGTCTCACACTGTGCTCCCCTGTTGACCAACCAGCCAGACAGCTCCCCGCACGCTCCCAGTTGCCTTTCAAAAACTGATGGGCTGGCCTGAGATTTGGCTGCAGTCTCTGACGGATACCTGAACCAACCCACCTCCGTGACTGGTGACAGGGCACAACACAATTCAGTTTTCTAACCTCAGTTGATTTTCATTTGGAGTACAAGCATGGATGAGCAGAAGTTAGTCATCGCAAATATCGAAGACGAGATGAAACGTAGCTACCTGGACTACGCGATGTCGGTCATCATCGGGCGCGCGCTGCCAGATGTCCGCGACGGCCTCAAACCGGTCCATCGCCGTATCCTGTGGGCAATGCACGAGTTAAGCAATACATACAACAAGCCGTACAAAAAGAGCGCCCGTATCGTCGGATCGGTCATCGGTCAGTACCATCCCCACGGAGACTCCGCCGTCTATGATTCCATCGTGCGCATGGTGCAGGATTTTTCCCTGCGCATTCCGTTGATTGATGGTCAGGGGAATTTTGGTAGCGTTGATGGCGATTCCGCGGCTGCAATGAGATATACGGAAATTCGTCTCGCCCGCGTAGCAGAGCCGATGCTGGCAGATATTGACAAAGAAACGGTGGATTTTCAACCCAATTATGATGAATCGCAGTGGGAGCCGATGGTGTTGCCCGTCCGCTTCCCTAATTTGCTGGTAAATGGTTCATCTGGGATTGCCGTCGGAATGGCCACCAATATTCCGCCGCACAACCTGGGCGAAATCATTGACGCCACCATTCATCTGGTTCAAAAACCTGCTGCCACGGTTGAAGATTTGATGAAATTTGTCCAGGGGCCAGACTTCCCAACCGGTGCCTTTATCTGTGGTCGAAAAGGGATTTTACAGGCGTACCTGACCGGACGTGGTTCAGTCACCATGCGGGCCCGGGCGGCAATTGACTACGTTGGGAAAAATGGCGGTGAACGTCAGGCGATTGTCGTGACCGAACTTCCCTATCAGGTCAATAAGGCCAGGCTGATCGAAAAAATTGCTGAACTCATCACTGACAAGAAGATTGAGGATATTTCGGATCTGCGTGATGAATCCGACCGCGATGGAATGCGCATTGTGATCGAACTCAAACGCAGTGCCGTCGCCCAGGTGGTGCTCAATAACCTCTATAAACAGACCCAGATGCAGTTGAATTTCGGCACCATCAACCTCTCGATTGTCAACGGACAACCACGGGTGCTCAACCTGGTTGATACCCTGCAGTTGTTTATTGACCACCGCAAAGACGTGGTGCGCCGCCGAACACTCTTTGAATTGCGCAAAGCCGAAGCCCGCGCCCACATCCTCGAAGGTCTCAAGAAAGCGCTCGGGATTCTGGACGAAGTGATTGCGCTCATTCGAGCCGCCAAACAGCCCAAGGAAGCCAAAGAAGGACTCGTCCAGAAATTTGGCTTTACCGAAGTTCAGGCTCAGTCAATTCTGGATATGCAACTTCAGCGGCTGACCGGCATGGAACAACAGAAAATCGTTGAGGAATACACCAACATTATCAAGCGCATTGCCGAACTCAACGAAATTCTGGCCAATGAAACCGTGCTCAAAAACCTGATTATTAAAGAGCTGGCTGACGTCAAACGCGAATTTGCCAATGAACGCCGGACACAAATCGTTGATGAGGAAACCGAACTCACCATCGAAGACCTGATTCCGGATGAAGAAGTCGTCATCACCATCACCCACGGTGGCTATATCAAGCGCACACCGCTTTCGTCGTATCGCACCCAGCGGCGTGGTGGTGTTGGTCGGCGCGGAATGGCGACCAAAGCCGAGGACGTGCTCGATGCGATGTTTATTGCTTCGACGCACAGCTATATGCTGATCTTCACCGATAAGGGGCAGGTCTATAAAGTCAAGGTTCACGAAATTCCAGATGCGGCCACCGCCGGACGCGGCAAAGCGATTGTCAATCTGGTCGAACTGCCACAGGGCGAAAAAGTCGCGGGCATGTTCCCGATTCGGGAGTTTGCCGAAGGCCGTTATGTGGTGATGGTGACCCGACGCGGCATCATCAAGAAAACCGAACTCACCGAATTTGCCAATATCCGGTCAAACGGCATCATCGCCATCAGCATTGAAGACGGCGATGTGTTGATGGGCATCCAGATGAGCGACGGCAACAAAAACATCCTGCTTTCAACCTATCACGGAATGGCCATTCACTTTAAGGAAACTGATGTCCGGGCAATGGGTCGCAATGCCTATGGCGTGATTGGTATCAATCTGCGCCAGGATGACTATGTGACCGGAGTTTCCGTGGTGGATGGAACAGAACACATCCTGGCGCTCTCAGAACTCGGTCTTGGCAAACGCACACTGGTCAGTGAATACCCGCCTCAAAGCCGTGGCGGCGTTGGGGTCATCAATATGAAAGTCACGGATCGAACGGGCGGCGTCATCACCGCGCTTCCGGTCAAAAATGACGATCAATTGATGGTGATCACCCAGCAAGGGCAGGTGGTGCGGATTGAAGTCGAGCCAATCCGTGAAACAAGCCGTTCGGCTCAGGGTGTCAAGATCATCAACCTGAGCGATGACGACCGGGTGGTCTCAGCTTCGTTGATTGATATGCAGAATGTTGAGGTGAGCGAATAGGTTCTGGCGCTTCGTGCCTGGTGCCTGGTTCTTGGTTCTTGGTTCTTGGTGCCTGGTTCTTCGAAAGTATTGATTCCTAAGTACCAAGTACCAGGTACCAGGTACCAAATACCAAGCACCAACCACCAAGTTCTTCTTCCCTTCCAAATGGCCAACGGGCTACACTTGCAATACAAGTTCCGTTGGTCATTTTTCTTTCTCTCATTTCCCCAAACATCAAAACATCAAACTGCATACCTTCCTGGTCGCAAAGGGTATTATGTATTTTTCTTTTCAGCAGTTTACCAGATTCGCAACTGTTGTGTTGTGTCTCAATTTGATCGTTTTGACAGCAGTGGCTCCAGTGGGTGCACGACCTCTCGCTCTCTGGTCAAACTGGATGAAAAAGTCATCACCCCAGAACCAGCCTCAAGATCTCTCACCTGGAAAAACGGTTGAATTTAAGGTCTCCAGCTCAGAGCCACAAAAACATACCTTTGTGCTGACCGCCAACCAGTTCATCAAACTGAAGTTGCAGTCTCAATACAAAGAAATTATCGTGAGTGTCCAAGGCCCACAGCCGGAAATAATCCTCCCTCAAACCAGTTTCACCCCAGGGGAATTCATTTTCCCGATTCTCATCCTGGCAAAAACAGACGGATCATACCAGCTTGAAATTGCTTCACGTGCAACATCAGACGCACCTGCCAGATATGTGCTGACTCAAGTTGGATTTGGGACTCCCACCGATCCTGAATTTCATCAACTGGCAGCCTTTCAACTTCTCAAGGAAGCCGATCAATTCAGAAACCAGCAAACCCAAGCCGGTACCTTGAAGGCCATTGAAAAAGTCCAGGCAGCCGTTGACCAATACCGACTGGCTGAAGATTCGACATCTGAAGCCCAGGCAATCAATACAGTGGGGAATGATTATTACCGGTTAGGTAACCTCACACTAGCACGGGAATACTATGAAAAATCCCTTGAACTGGGCCGTAAGCTTAATGACCCAAAGGTGATCGGCCAGGCAATGACCAATGCCGGCCTGACCTACCACGTTCAGGGAAATATTGCAAAAGCGACAGAGATGTATCAGGAAGCGCTGATCCTACGTCAAAAGTGTGGTGATCTTCAGGGCGAAGCGGAGACACTGGCCAATATTGGCGGCATCTATCACGTTCAAAATCAGTGGTACAAAGCCCTGGATTACCTCAATCAATCACTCACTCGCTTTCGGCAAATCGGGTTTCAGGAAGGCGAGGCCGCCATGTTGAATCAAATTGGGGTGATTTATTCCAGATTGGCTGATCTGCAGAAGGCAGCCGACGCATATACCCAGGCACTGTCAATCAGACGCACTCAACAGAAGAAAACAAACATCGCCGAGTCGCTTTGTAGTCTGGCCAACGTCGCGACCACCCAGGGAGAATTCCAAAAAGCACTGGATTTATATGAAGAAGCTTTACAACTGATTCAAGATACGGGCCAGGCCTATCATCAGGCGGTGGCCTTTGGGGGGGTGGGGCATCTCTACCTGCAAATCGGAGACTATCGGCAGGCAGAAACCGCGCTTCGTCAGGCAATAGAATCGGTTCGGAAAATGGGAAACCGAGACTGGGAATGCAGTCTGCTGGTCAATCTTGGAAATGCCTACCTGGGTCGGAAACAATTTCCTGAAGCCCTCGACTATTTCACCCAGGCTCTGGCCAACGCCAGGGAACGAAAGAATATATTTGATGAAGGAAATGTGCTTCATAACATTGCATTTACCTGCAACAAACTTGGGAAACAAGATGAAGCGCTCACACATTACGAAGCATCACTGGTTCTGCGCCGTCAGGCCAAAGACCTGATGGGTGAATTAAGTACCCTCTACAACCTGGCCAGTATTTATTTGGACCGTAAAGAAGATCAAAAAGCCAATCAATACATTCAAGACATATTGAACCGCTGGCCAGAAGGCATTGAGCCTTCCCAGCGAGCAGATGTGCTCAATGGACTCGCTCTCATCCGAATGAGAGCCAAAGACTATTCACAGGCCAAAACAATCCTCGAAGAAGCGATCCAGCTCATTGAGGGAATTCGCGGCAAAGTACGGAAACCCGAGCTTCGAACTGCATTTTTTACCCAAAATCAGACTTTGTATCAAAACTATATCGAAGCGTTAATCTCCCAACATATACAAGACAAACAGGTTGGGTATGATCGGCTTGCGCTTCAGGTGAGCGAACGCGCCCGGGCGCGAGCTCTTTTGGATTTGTTGAAAGAATCAGGGACGAATATTCGGCAAGGAGTTGATCTTGAACTGATTGAGCGCGAGCGGATGACCCGACAACGACTGGCAGATAAAATTGATCGCTTCACCCGTCTGCAGGCACGTTCAGCACTGACCAAAGAAACCGAAGCCGAGTTTCGTGCTGAAATCGAGGCAATTTCCAAAGAACATCAGCAAATCGAAGACACCCTGCGCCGAACCAGCCCCCGGTATATGGCTTTATCTGAACCCAAACCACTCACCGTCAATGAAATTCAATCCCGAATTGTCACGCCCGATACGGTGCTTCTGGAATATTTTCTGGGGGTGAATCGGAGCTTTGTGTGGGTGGTGACCCCAGATTCACTGACGACGGTTGAACTTCCGAGAGAAGCTGAAATTGAACGACTTGCCCGACAGGCATATGACTTAATGGCGGAAACCGGTGACACCAATCGTGCGATTCGGCTGGGTTCCGTCAAACCAGAACAGTCACAAGTTGCCCTCAATGAAGCCCTTTCCAAACTGAGCCGCGCGATTTTGGGGCCAGTGGCCCCACATCTGGGGAACAAACGATTGCTGATCGTTCCCGATGGCATTCTGCATTTCATTCCATTTGCAGCGCTTCCGGTTGAAACCACTCCATCTAAAACCGAACCGCTCCTGACCAGCCATGAACTGGTGGTCTTGCCTTCAGCCTCGGCCCTCGACCTCCTGCGAACTGAAACCCTCAATCGTCCCAAACCAACCAAAGAGCTGGCGGTGGTGGCAGACCCGGTGTTTGAGCCGACGGATGGCCGGCTCCCCAAACCGGTTGCGCTCTTGACAACCGACCTGTCCACCGACCAGAAGCTTGACCGAAATCGTCAGCTTCGCCTGGAAAAAACCAAATCCTCGATTCAGGAAGTTGGTATTGCGGATGAAACCAATCAGATTCCACGCCTCCCTGGGACACGCCGCGAAGCTGAATCAATTCTCAAGCTGGTTCCAAAGCCCAAAGCCGCCCACGCCTTTGATTTTACAGCCAGCCGAAGCTTTTTTGATCGCCCGGACCTGGATCAATTTCGGTTGCTCCATATTGCCACGCACGGATTTATCAACAGCGAGCAACCCGAATTCTCAGGATTGATTTTTTCAATGTTTGACCAGCAAGGAAAAACTCAAAATGGGTTCT
This sequence comes from uncultured Clostridia bacterium, assembly GCA_964639175.1. GTDB lineage: Bacteria > Acidobacteriota > Blastocatellia > Chloracidobacteriales > Chloracidobacteriaceae > JACQXX01. Next base: position 22,420 of record CAZXCE010000008.1, on the reverse strand, counting down.
TGCTCCTGCCAGACGTGTTTAATCTCAAGCTCAACACGGATCTGGTCACCCTCTCCGCCTGTCAAAGTGGTCTGGGCAAAGAAATTAAGGGTGAAGGCATGGTCGGGTTGACCCAGGGCTTCCTCTATGCCGGAACATCACGCGTTCTGGTCAGTCTGTGGAACGTCAGCGACCAGGCCACGGCAGAACTCATGAAGCACTTTTATCAGGGACTGCTGGTCGAAAAACTCCGCCCGGCAGATGCCCTTCGTCGGGCACAATTAAGATTGCGGCAGCATAAAAAGTGGTCATCGCCCTATTATTGGGCGGCGTTCCAGCTTACTGGTGAATGGAAATAATGGATTCAGGGGGAGAAAACTGGCAATTCACCCGCGATTTTCATTTAAGCTCAACGGTTTTTGCGCCACACAACCAGCGCGATTTTACTGCGCACTGTCTTTAGTACCTGGTATGCACTTCTTTTTCCAACAACTTCCAAAGCTGGCTGGCAGGAGCTGGTCTTTTCACCTGATTCTCCTGACAGCTCTTTGTTCTGTTTTTGTCATGTCAACCCAGGCTCACTCAGGTCAGGAAGCCACACCTCAATCCGTTCAGATCCCTTCTGAACAACTCCCGCCCGGGAAAACAGTTGAATTTGAGGTTTCAGGCCAGACCCGGCAGGTATTTTCCTTTCCGTTGACCGCCAATCAATTTGTCAAACTTGAACTCCGTGTCAAAACCAACGGACTCACCTTCAAAATCATTGAGCCACCAGCCGGGTCCGCGACGATTCAAACTGACCTGGAATCGTGGTCACCCCTCCTTCCAATTCTCATTCTGGCCAAGACGACCGGCACCTATCGGCTTGAAATCACACTGGATAAACGGTTTGAGATGCCATCTCAGTATCGGTTGCTGCTGGTCGAAACTGGGGAAGCCACCGGGCGTGAAATTCACCAATATGAGGCGTTGAAATTGTTGAGTCTTGACGCTGACCATCCGGCACCCGAATCACAGGCAGCAGCCTTGAAGATCCTGGAAAACTATAAAAACGCCAGCAATCACTATCAACTCGCCGGTGATCTCAGCTCTGAATCTAAAATCTTAAACACTATCGGCAATGGGTACTATAGATTCGGTCAACTGGCTCAGGCGCGCCAATACTTTGAAAAATCGCTCGAATCCGCCCGGAAAATCAATGAGTTTGAATTGATCGGCCAGGCACTGACCAACATTGGATTGACTTATCAAATCGAGGGAAATGGCGCCAAAGCCCTGGAACTGTTTCTGCAGGCCCTGGAGCTACGGCAAAAAGCGCAGAACCGGCAAGGCGAAGGCGAAACACTGGCCAATATTGCCGGTATCTATCGGGATAAACGGCAGTGGGATCAGGCATTAAACACCTATCATCAGTCACTTCAATGCTTTCGAGAAACTCATGATCAGGTTGCAGAAGCCATGGTTCTGGATCGAATCGGCGTGATTCATTTCAATCTGGAACAGTTAGAGACGGCAACCGATTTCTTTTCCCAGGCACTCACGATCAAGCAGCGGTTGAAACGGTCAGTCGGTATTGCTGAAACCCTGTGTCATTTGGCCAGGGTTGCGACCCAGCAAAGTGAGTTTCAAAAAGCCCTTGATTTGTATGAAGAAGCGCTTCCACTGGTTTCAGGCACGGGTCATGCTCAACTACAGGGATCTATTTATTCGAGCCTTGGACACCTTTACTTCAACATCGGAGATTTTCGGCGAGCTGAGTCCGTCATCCAGCAGGCATTGGACATCAATCGCCAGGTGAAAAATAAGTGGCAGGAAGGGGCCTTGCGCCTCAAACTGGGGAATACCCTGGTTGAACAACGACGGTATCAGGAAGCCGTTGAACAATTTACCACGGCGCTGGCCATTAACCGGGAACTCAATAATCTGTATGGCGAAGGAACTGTTCTCCATAACCTGGCTTTTGTGTTTGATCAACTCGGAAAACAGGATGAAGCCCTTGCCCACCTCGAAGCCGCCTTACCCCTCCGACGGAAAAGCCAGGACACACTCGGTGAATTAGCCACCCTGCAAAATCTGGCTGAAATCTACTTTAAGCAGGGAAAACAACAAAAAGCGATTGAGATGGCCCAGCACGCCCTGGACCGATGGCCGAAAAGCAGTCTTCCCCATGACCGGGCCCTGGCTCTGAACCAGCTTGCCTACTTCCGGACCGAAAATAAAGAATATGCCCAGGCCAAACCGCTCTTTGAAGAAGCCCTCCAACTGGTTGAAACCATTCGTGAAAAAGTGAGGTCACCTGAACTCCGAACGGTGTTTTTTTCACAAAACCAGTTTATTTACCATAATTACATCAATCTACTGATCCGGCTGCATTCCCAGGACCCACAGGCCGGATACGACCAACTGGCGCTTCATGCCAGTGAACGTGCCCGCGCCCGTGCCCTCCTGGAGTTGCTCACTGAGTCAGGCGCTCAAATTCGCCGGGGCGCGGATGCTGACCTGCTCAAACGCGAGCAAACCATTCGTCAGGCACTCGCTAAAAAAACTGAAGCCCTGATCCGCCAGCAATCACAATCCGGGTCTGCGTCCAAAGCTAAAGCCACACTTCAATCTGAAATTGATGCTCTGACGGCGGAGTATCAGCAACTTCAGGAACAACTCCGCCACACCAGTCCACACTATGCAGCGTTGACTCATCCCAGACCGCTTACGGCACGTGAAATACAAGCCAAAATTGTTTCATCTGATACTGCGCTGCTGGAATATGCTTTGGGCCCAACTCGAAGCTTTGCCTGGATCGTGACGCCGGATTCGATAACCACAGTGGAACTCCCCAAAGCAGCGGAAATTGAACAAGCTGCCCGGAAAGCGTACAAGCTGCTGGCTCAGACGGCTGACCCAAACCGGGATCTCAAACTGGCTCCCGATCACCAGAACACCACCTCAAGTCAGGAACTTGACCAGGCCCTTTCAGAACTCAGCCGTCTGATCTTAGCGCCAGTCATCCCACGGTTAGACCGGAAACGATTGCTGATCGTTCCAGACGGGGTCCTGCATTACATTCCATTTGGGGCACTTACGGTACAGGCTTCAGGTTCAAAGGCAGAACCGCTTTTAACTCATTTTGAGCTGGTCACACTGCCTTCAGCTTCAGCCCTTGATGTGCTCCGTACCCAACCTCCAAATCGCCTTCCCCCTTCCAAAAACCTGCTTGTCGTGGCGGATCCGGTGTTTGACGTCAGTGACAACCGGCTCCTCAACCGGGCAACTGGTCTTCCCTCCCCTCAACCAGTTGAAGAGAAAACCGACCGCAGTCGTAAACTGCGGCTTGAAAATGCCAAAGCTTCAGTTCAGGCGATTGGAATCAGCGGTGAGTCAACCCAAATTCCACGTCTTCCAGGCACGCGCCGTGAAGCCGAATCCATTCTGAAACTCGTCCCCAAAACGAAAGCTGCTCAGGCATTTGACTTTGCCGCCAGCCGGAGCTTTTTTGACCGTCCAGACCTTGATCAATTCCGGCTGCTCCACATCGCCACCCACGGGTTTGTCAACAGCGAGCATCCTGAACTCTCAGGTTTGATTTTCTCGATGGTTGACCGGCAAGGAAATGACCAGAACGGCTTCCTGCTGGTACCGGATGTGTTCAATCTCAAACTCAATGCCGATCTGGTCACGCTTTCCGCCTGTCAAAGCGGCCTGGGCAAGTCAATCCGGGGCGAAGGCATGGTCGGGTTAACCCAGGGTTTCCTCTATGCCGGAACCTCACGCGTCCTCGTCAGTTTGTGGAGCGTCAGTGACCAGGCCACGGCTGAATTGATGAAACAGTTCTACCACGGACTTCTGGTTGAAAAGTTCCGTCCGGCAGAGGCGCTTCGCCGGGCACAATTACGGCTGCGGCAGAATAAGCAATGGTCATCGCCTTATTACTGGGCGGCCTTTCAACTGACCGGAGAATGGAAATAGCTTTGGAAATATAACTTTTCAGGTAACTCTTTCCCTGGTCAGCATTTCATTGGAATCTCAGAGATCATTGAACGAGTTTGGATTTCTTGTCTGTGTTTTCTGTGGTTTCCGTGGTTTCTGATTCTGAAAATCTATCGCTCTGGTTCGTCGAGACTGATCTGGTCTCTCACCACGACCATTTTTCTAACAATTATTTACTACCGGTTGAGTGCTATGCGATTTTTGTTTCACCAGTTCCCCAGGCCGGCAATCACGGTGATCTGTCTCAACCTGATTGCATTGACATCAATTTTTCCGGTGTTCGCAACTCCATTGAATTTCAAATCAAACCGGAAGGCCAGTGTTCGAGCACCAGGCCAAACCCAGGAACTCCCGATTGGAAAAGCAGTCGAATTTGAAGCGTCCAGCACCGAGCCACGGATTCACACCTTTCAATTGAAAATCAATGAATACCTTGAGCTTGAACTGCAATCCAACCAGGAAGACGTTCACATTTGGCTGCTGGAGCCTGGGAAAGAATGGGATGAGGTGACGGATACGTTTGTCCCAGAAAAAAACATTTATCAGATCGCCCTCCTGACTGAGGCAACGGGCCCTCACCAACTCAAGATTGCCCCCACTGCCCCAACTGGGCACATCCAATACACCCTCAAAATTGCTCAATACCGGGCGGCAACGGCTGAAGAATTGCATCAAATCAAAGCCTACCAGTTGATTGGCGAAGGAAATCAGTTGGTGGCCTTACGAACGAAAGAAGGGGTTCGCCAGTCACTCGATAAATTTGAAGCGGCGGCTGAGCAATATCGACTGGCTGGAAAACTGGATTCAGCGGCAAGCCTGTTGAATGGCATTGGAAACGGCTATTACACGTTTGGTGAGATGGATACCGCCCGCACGTTTTATGAACGGTCACTTGCCATGGCTCGCACCATCAATGATCCGAAACTGATTGGACAGGCCACAACGAACCTGGCGCTCATCTTTCATGTGCAGGGAAATCCCACCAAAGCCCTGGAGATGTATGAGCAAGCCCTGGTGTTACGCCAAACCAGCCAGGATACAAAAGGCGAAGGCGAAACACTGACCAATATTGCCGGGATCTATCTGGATCAAAATCAGTTTGCGACTGCCTTGAAATATTATGACCAGGCGTTGCGCTGCTTTCAAAAAGCTGGGTTCCAGGACGGCGAAGCGGCCATATGGCATCGGATGGGTATTGTTTATGTGAAGCTTGGTGACTACCAAAAAGCCATAGCTACCTATGCTCACTCACTGGCAATGATGCGCAGTCGCCAAAACCCCCTGGGAATCGTTGAAGCCCTGAACAGCCTGGCTCTGGTCGCCTCCCAACAAGGAGACTTTCAAAAAGCATTCGACCTGTTTGAAGAAGCCGACCAGTTGAACCAGAAAACAGGCAATGCCCGACTGCAAGCAGAAATTTATGAAGGTCTCGGTCGGCTCTACTTACACGTCGGAGACATCCAGCAGGCAGAATCGCTGATGCGTCAGGCACTGCCAGTTGTGCGCAAAATCGGAGACCCACGTGAGGAAGGCATAATCCTCATTAACCTGGCCAATGTCTTTTTGCAGCAGCAACAATTTGCTGAAGCTCTTGAATATGCGACCCAGGCTCTTTCCCTCTCACGGAAAATCAAAGATCTCACGGGTGAAGCAACGGCCCTGCACAATATGTCATTTGCACTTGAGAGGCTGGGAAAGCCAGATGAAGCTCGCAAATACCTGGAAGAAGCACTGCCCATTCGGCGTCAAGCCAAAGACCTGATGGGCGAACTCAGCACCTTGAACAACCTGGCCAAATTTTATTTTGATCAAGGAGAAAAACAAAAAGCGATTGAAACCAACCAGGAGGTTATCGCCCGCTGGCCACAAGGTGTTGACCCCAAAAACAAAGCACTGGCGCTCTCTCATCTGGCCGGGTTTTATGTCGAAACCAACCAGTTTGATCAGGCTCAAACAACGATTGAAGAAGCCCTGAAGCTGGTTGAATTGATCCGGAGCGGAGTCCGTCAATCGGCATTGCGAACCAGTTTTTTTGCCAGCAATCAGAACATCTATGAACTCTACATTCGCCTTCTGATGAAAAGGCATGCCCAAAACCCGAAAGCTGGATACGACCGGACAGCGTTGCAACTCAGTGAACGCTCCCGAGCCCGAAGCCTTCTGGAATTACTCAATGAAGCCGGGGCGGATATTCGGCAAGGGGGCAACCTCGAACTTCTGGCTCGCGAACGAGCTATCCGTCAACAACTGGCAGGCAAAGTTGATAGTCTCACCCGGTTGACGGTTCGCCAGGAACTCGCCCCAGAAACTGAAGCCAGCCTTCAGGCCGAGATTACAGCGACCACCAAAGAATATCAGCAAATCGAGGATGAACTCCGCCGCACCAGTCCCCACTATGCAGCCTTAACTCAACCCAAACCACTCACGGTAAGTGAGATCCAGTCCAGGGTGGTGACACAAGAGACTGTTTTACTTGAATATTCACTGGGTAAAAAATCCAGTTATGTCTGGATTGTCACCCCTGATGCAGTGACCACGATTGAGCTACCGGATGAGGCGACCATCGAAGCAGCAGCCCGGAAAGTCTATGGTCTTGTGTCCCAGGCCAGCGGCCAGAAACGCATCCTGGGTCGCGCCGAAGACTCGCAACTCAAATCAGCCGAAGAGATCAAACAGGAACAAACACAGGCGCTCGCTGAACTGAGTCGCCTCGTCATTGAACCTGTGGCATCCCAGTTGGGAAATAAAAAACTGCTCATCGTCCCTGATGGCGTACTCCATTACATTCCATTTGGGGCATTGACCGTCAAAAACTCAAGGTCTCAACCAGAGCCACTCCTGGTCAACCATGAACTGGTGGTACTTCCTTCAGCCTCAGCCCTCGACCTGTTGCGCCAGGAAAATCACCTGCGTCCGAAATCCCCGAAAGAACTGGCCGTGGTTGCAGATCCAGTGTTTGAGCCAACTGATGAGCGACTGCCAAAGCATACATCCAGCCCAGAAACCACCCCATCTGCACCTGCCAAAACTGACCGCAGCCGTAAACTGCTGCTGGTCCAAACCCAATCTTCAGTCGCGGAAGTCGGTATTGCCGATGACTCCAACCAAATTCCGCGCCTCCCTGGCACGCGCCGCGAAGCTGAATCCATTCTCAAACTGGTGTCTAAACCCCAGACAACCCAGGCATTTGACTTTACCGCCAGCCGGAGCTTCTTTGATCGTCCAGACCTCAATCAATTCCGGTTGCTCCACATCGCCACCCACGGGTTTGTCAACAGCGAGCATCCCGAACTCTCAGGCCTGATTTTTTCAATGGTTGACCGGCAAGGCCACGACCAGAATGGCTTCCTGCTCTTACCCGATGTGTTTAACCTCAACCTCAATGCCGACCTGGTCACCCTTTCCGCCTGTCAGAGCGGGCTCGGCAAGGAAATCAAAGGTGAAGGCATGGTCGGGTTGACTCAAGGCTTCCTCTATGCCGGAACCTCACGCGTCCTCGTCAGTTTGTGGAGCGTCAGCGACCAGGCCACGGCTGAATTGATGAAACACTTTTATCAGGGCCTTCTGGTTGAAAAACTGCGACCTGCCGAAGCGCTTCGTCGGGCACAATTGACCTTGCGGCAAAACAAGAAATGGTCATCGCCTTACTACTGGGCAGCCTTCCAGCTCACTGGCGAGTGGAAATAACAGAGCTGAGAAATTTGGGCCTCGGACTCAGGGCTGGAGGATTCAGGCTTGGGGTTTTGCCCCGTTTTGACTTATTCTGGGACCAAGGTTTTCAGAAAGGTGAAATACGCTATGTCAATGTATTTGAAGGATTCACCGCCACGTTCACCGCGCGAAACATTACCCACAATGTATGATCTGCCCAGTGAAGCCATCGGAGAACCAGGCATGCCAGACGAATTTCATGGAATCCAGGCCCTTTTCCTCAAAGAAACATTTCGCCCGCCATGCATTCCACCGGATGAAGTTTTTTCCGCGATGGATCTCAATTTGTACTATGACGTCAGGTACCCACTTCGGTATAAGCGGCCTGACTGGTTTGGCGTAGTTGGCGTGCCTCGGTTGTATGACGGACAGGTCATGCGCAACAGTTATGTTGTCTGGCAGGAGGGCGTCAGTCCACTGGTCATTGTGGAATTCCTCTCACCGGGAACACAAAAAGAAGACCTGGGCCAGATACTGCGTGATGTTGAGGGCGTTCCAACCAAATGGGAAGTGTACGAACGTTTTTTAAGAGTCCCGTATTATGTTGCATTGAATGGTGATACGGGTGAGCTGCACTTTTTCCAGTTATCTGGTGACCGCTATCAGGCAATTTCACCGGAAGGAAAAAAGCTTTGGGTTCCATCAATTGAACTTGGGTTAGGTCTCTGGCAAGGCAGTTATGACGGCAAGCAACGGCTATGGCTGCGCTGGTTTGATAAAGAAGGGACCTGGATTCCAACTTCGGACGAACAGGCAGCCCAGGCAAAAGCTGAAGCAGCCCAGGCAAAAGCTGAAAAAGAAGCCGCTCTCCAGCAATTGGAAAAACTCGCCACTAAACTCAAAGAACTCGGTATTGATCCGGAACACATATAATATTCGGCCACGCTGAACAGATGATTCCAGACTGGTACCGCCTGGAAAGGGCTTTTTTCCAAATCATTCACCTCAGGAGGACACGATATGACAGCCACGCTGTTTGGTCCTCGACGGTATGCCCTGATATGGATTCTCGGCTGGATGCTTTTGCTTCAGGTGGGGTGTCACCTCTTTCGTGCTCCATCCGAGCAGGATTCGGCCCGACCAACCAAACAACTTTCGGATCACGCAACATTTCTGGTTGAGCCCCCACACGGTGAATCTATCCGCAGTCTGGCCTTTTCATCAGATGGCCAGATGGCGGCAACTCTTGCTTATAATCGAGTTGCCCGCATCTGGGATGTAGACACGGGACGGGAAATTCAACGAATCCGGCTCTCTTCTCCAGGCTATGGCAAAGTCACATTTTCACCAGATGGCCAGTATCTGCTCACGGCATCATCTCGTATTCACCGGGCGCCTCCGTTACCAATCGGCATCAAGTTTAAAGATCCAGGCAATCACTGGGTTAGCCTCTGGAAGATTGACTCAGGTCAGGAAATTCGCCGGCTGGCGGTTTCTTCAGAGGGTATTCATCAAGCAAGGTTTTCTTCGGAAGGAACCCGTATTGCAACGCTTCAATCGGGCAAGCTCCAGCTTTGGGATTGCGCTACAGGACAGGAACTCCATCTACCTGGTCTCACACCCAGAACCGATGTGCAAGAATTCTCCTTTTCAACCCGCCACAACCATCTGCTGACGGTTCATCAGTCCGGCCTGGTCACTACCTGGGATTTGGAAACCGGCACCCCGGTCACACAGCGACGCATCACCAAAACCGACGAAATTTGGTGCAACACGTTCTCGCCAGAAGGAAAAATGCTGGCTCAAGGCCAGACCAACGGGCAGATTCTGGTGTGGCAGACTGACGCCAATACGCCGGTAAAAACACTCACCGGACACCAGGACCGGGTAACAGCTCTCATCTTTTCACGCGATGGAAAGCGCCTGTTTTCAACTGGAAACGATGGGTTTATCCGAACCTGGAATCTTGAGACCGGGACTGAACTCAACCTGGTAAAGAAATACTCGGTCTGGGATGATGAACTGGCAATTTCTCCGGATGAAACACTATTGCTCCTCACAACTGGAATGGATTCGATTTGCCAGCTTCAGGATGCGAAAACCGGACGAGAACTGTGTCGGCTCCAGGGTTCAGCCATCCCGATTTATGCAGCGGCTTTCTCAGTTGATGGAAACACACTGGTTCTGGCTGGCGATCAAAATGATACGCGTCCCTGGCATGGCCCCTGCCGAGAGTGCACAGTCAGCGTCTGGAATGTACAGACTGGTCAAGAACAGATCCGCTGGTCACCGCGCCTGCCGGGTGTCCGATCCCTTGCCATATTCCCTGATAGCCAGCGAGTGGCCATTGGTGGCGCAAGTGGACTCCAGGTCAGCCGTCTTCACACTGGCCAACCAGATTGGGCCAGCGAGTTCTATACGGATCGCCTGGCACTTTCCCCCAATGGTCAATGGCTCTGTGCCAGTGGGCACGCAGGAACGGTTCTTTTTCAGGCAACAACAGGTCAGAAAGAGCGAGAGTTGATACGACATCGGGCGTTTGAGATTGCCTTTGCGCCAAATGGTGAACAGGTCGCCACCAGCCATTACCAGTCAGTTGAAGTCTGGGACGTTGCCACTGGTCAACTGCTTCGCCGGTGGGAATTCCCCAACCAGTGGATCTATGGATTGGCCTATACCAGAGATAACCAGTCGCTCTTGATTGGGAATTGGGATGGCGAACTACGGCGCTGTGATATTGCGACCGGAAAGGAACTCTGGAAAGTCCAGGACTCATCAGAGGGAATTTCCCAAATCGTTATTTCGCCGGACGGAAAAATCGCGGCGGTTGGTAGAGAAGAATGGCGCGTTCAGTTTTGGGATATTGAACCGGGCCAGGTCTTGAGTGAACTCCAGGGAAATCCAGAGTACATCAGCGACATCGCCTTTCATCCATCAGGAAAAATCATCCTCACGGCCAGCCAGGAGGCTTCGGTGCGGCTGTGGGAACTGGCCACGCGAAAACAGCTTTGTCTGTTAGCCATTCAGGATGATGGGAGCTGGATGGTGGTGGATCAACATAACCGGTTTGATCTGTTTGCGCCCCAGCCAATGACGTCGGCCCATTGGGTGGAAAATAAAAAACCGGTCTTTGCTCACGAACGCTATCACTCAGGATACACACCGGGCCTGCTGGCTCATCTCGTTCAGGCAAGTCGAGGAAAGTGACGGCGACGGCAGGATTCAGTTCTTTCAAGGGCGATGACGGTTCAAACTGAAGGCAATTCTGGTCGAAAACAAGGGTTTTTTGCTGCATTTTGACGCAAACCGTCATTTCTCCACTTCTCTGTATTGCAGCCAATCGCACAACGTGATAAACCTTCCATTTTCACAGCTTCTCGTGATTTCAACTGTCTGCGTTCTCTTGATTGATGTCCGGTTTCGAACCCTGGATCCTCCCCAACGTGGTTTCGATTCGGTTCATCAGTACCGACTCCAGGGGAATCTGATAGTCATCACCCAAAATTCCCTGATTTACCAGCCTTCAGATGAATTATGAATTATGGATTATGAGTCATGAAACGGCTATCCTGTTGATTTGCAACACGTTATCATTTTCGTCATTCTTCATCTTTCATGTTTCATCCCTCTCAATTATGTCTGCCCCTTCATCCTGACGAGTAAGCGATCTGGGTAAATCAGTGATTGTGTTTTCAGTCTTAATCTTCTCTTTATAGTCTCGGAGGTCACCTTGAAAATTGCAGTATGTCTCAAAGCGGTGCCGGATACCGACACCCGCATTAAAATCGCGGCAGATGGTCGGTCCATCGACCGATCCGAAATCAAATACATTATGAGCCCATATGACGAATATGCCCTGGAAGAGGCAATTCGGACCAAAGAAGCCAAAGGCGGTGATGTGGTCGTGGTTGGCCTTGGTGGGGATGAAGTGCCGGCGGTTCTGCGTGACGGTCTGGCTCGCGGCGGCGATTCAGCCATCCATGTCAGCAGCAACGGCGTGGCCACCGAAGATCCACTCGCGGTTGGCAAAGCCCTGGCGGCAGCTCTCAAGACAGTCAACGCCGACATTATCTTCTTTGGCAAACACGGGGTTGGCGGCGACAACCAGCAGGTTCACACCATCGTGGCTGAATTACTGGGCCTGCCACAGGCGACCATGGTCGTCAAACTGCAGATCAATGATCGCAACGTGCGCTGTGAACGTGAAATCGAAGGCGGTCTGGAAGTCATTGAAACAACGCTGCCCGTTGTGATCGGCGCCAACAAAGGCATGAATGAACCGCGCTATCCAAAGCTGCCGGCCATCATGCAAGCCAAGAAAAAACCGTTCGCCACCAAGACCATCGCGGATCTGGGGCTTTCAGCGGCTGATGTCAGCGAAGCAGCTTCAGCCACCTACGTCACCGGCATGTATTTGCCTCCGGCTCGTCAGGCCGGGCGCAAGCTCGAAGGTGATGTTAACGAACAGGTCACTGGCCTGATTCAAGCTCTGCAAGGCGAAGCGAAGGTCCTCTAAAGAAAAAGGAAAGGAATTGATATGGCAAACGGAGTGTTAGTGTTTATTGAGCAACGCGATGGAAAGATTCGCAAAGCCAGCTATGAGGCCCTTTCAGAAGGCCGCCGCCTGGCAGACAAACTGGGCCAGTCAGTGAGCGCACTGGTCATTGGTTCTGGAATCAACGAGCTGGCCGCCGAAGCCGCTCACTATGGCGCCGATACGGTCTATGTGACCGACAATGCCGCCCTGAAAAACTACTCGACCGACGGCTATGCCAAAATCCTGGCCGAAGTGATCCAAACGGTGCAACCAGTCGTCGTGCTGGCGTCAGCCACGGCGTTGTGTAAAGACCTCGCGCCACGGGTGACGGCCCGGTTGAATATCGGACTGGCTTCGGACATCACTGAAATCCACGTCGAAGGCGGTGCGGTGTCAGTGGTTCGCCCGGTCTATGCCGGTAAAGCCTTTGCCAAAGTTGCGTTCCGGAGCGCCACGGCATTTATGACCCTGCGGCCAAATGTGTTCCCGGCCAGTGCCCCAGATGCCAGTCGAACGGCTGAAGTCAAAGCCGTTGGTGGTGTAATGGTGGATGGACTACAAGCCAAGGTTACCGACATTCTTGCCGCTGCAGGTGGCAAGGTCGAATTGACTGAAGCTAACATTGTGGTCTCAGGCGGTCGCGGTATTAAAGGACCGGAAAACTACTACCTGATTCAAAATCTGGCCGATGCCCTGGGCGGCGCTGCTGGTGCTTCACGCGCCGTGGTGGATGCCGGATGGGTTGACCATTCACGGCAAGTCGGTCAGACCGGAAAAACCGTCAGCCCGCAACTGTATGTGGCCTGCGGAATTTCAGGCGCGATCCAGCATCTGGCAGGGATGTCATCGTCCAAGTTTATTGTGGCGATCAACAAAGACCCGGATGCGCCGATTTTCAAACTGGCTGATTACGGTATTGTGGGCGATCTGTTTGAAGTTCTCCCACGCTTGACCGAACAGGCCAAAGCGCTCGGCGCCAAAAAGTAAGTTCTCTGACCAGTCCAACCAGTCAGTACCACCTGCGTGAGCGGGTGGGCGATAAAACCCACCCGCTCACGCAGGTGGTACTGACTTCTTCCCTCCATTTTCATGACACTTACTGATCTCCAGGCCGACATTTATCAAGCTCTTGGAGAGCGCGCCATCTCAGTCATTTATCGCGAGAAGATTTTGACTGAGCGAACCCGGCAATTTGTACTTTTCCCGCCTGACACTCCACACGTTACTCCCGAAAAAGTCCATATTCACTACACCTTGCTGGGTATTGAACTCAAACTTGGCACCCGTCGCCTCTCGTGCCCTGATTTGGGAACCGCTCGCTTTTTACAGGTGTTTGGGCGACTTGGGGTCGGTATCGTGGCTGTTCCATACGACATCAGTCAGATTCCCCGAATTGCCGATGACCTTGAATCCGGCTGGCAACACCTGTTGCTGTTGATCGAAGATCGTGCCGGAGACCGCCCGTTGCGAACACGCCTCACAATTCGCAACCGGCTCATGGAACAAATGCGTCAGGACATTGAAAAACTGGGTCCTGGCACCAAAGTCCCTCAATTCAATCAAAATACCCGCCAGCGACGATAATGTTCATACCAGTTTGTTGTCAGTCGCCAGTCGTCAGCAGGTCACTAAGTATAAGTCCCCATAAATTAAGGAATGGAATTCGATCATTTGATTGGGAACCAAATTGGTTTTCGCCCGGATGGGCGGTGGAAAATAGCCGGTGGCAAATGTCGCTTTGGACATGCGGCCACCGGAAAGAGTGGCCATTGAGGTTCGCGCCCGGATGGGCGCTGGATCAAAATGATCAGCGGATGAGTCAAGGTCAGGGGAACAAGAGATCGAACCAAGTGCAGCGCCCATCCGGGCGCGAACCACTGGGACCCGAGATCCGGTGGTGTGCCCAAAGCGGCAAACCACCAGCTACTTTCCAGCGCCCATCCGGGCGAAAGCCAATTTGGAGGAACCGAAGTTCCATCCTTTATTTATGAGGACTTGTACTTAGCGAACTACTGGCTCCTGACGCCAAACTAATCTGACTATCGTCCAATTATTTTTGAACCATCTGACGTCTTCACCACAGCAATCACGCTCGGACGGGCTGGTGTCGTGCCATCTGGCCAGGTACTGGTTGGCTTTTCAACCGAGCCGCTCCTCTCAGGTAATGATTGGTTACACTTAAGAATTAGTCACAAGGCTGTTTCCAAATCCTGAATGAAAAATGAACAATGCCTGAACCTGAAGTTACATCAACTGAATGAAGAATGCAGAAAGTGGTTCTTGGTTCTTGGTTCTTGGTTCTTGGTTCTTGGTTCTTGGTTCTTGGTTCTTCGAAGGTATCGGTTCCAAAGCACTAAGTACCGGGTACCAGGTGCCAGGTACTAACCACTAAACACCAACCATCAACCACTTTCTTCATTCTCAATTCTTCATTCTTTATTGTATTACCCTGAACCCTGAACCCTATTTTATGGACCGACCTTATCTTTTCTATGAGTTGACCAACAGCATCTGTGCGACCTGTTTTCGCAAGGTCGAGGCCAAAGTCATTTTTCAAGATGACCAGGTGTTTCTGCACAAATACTGTCCGGAGCACAAACACCAGCGGGTGCTGATTTCGACGGACGTCGAATACTACAAGCTCGCGCGCAACTATTTGAAACCAGGGCAGATGCCGCTGAAATTCAATACGCCGATCAAGTATGGCTGCCCCTACGATTGCGGGTTGTGCCCTGACCACGAGCAGCACAGTTGCCTGACGCTGGTTGAAATCACCGATCAGTGCAATCTGCAATGTCCGATTTGTTATGCCGAATCGGGGCCACATCGTCAGACGTGGCGTTCGCTGGAGCAAGTTGAATTTTTGCTTGATTGTGTCGTCCGCAATGAAGGCGAGCCCGATATTGTCCAGATCAGCGGTGGCGAACCAACGATTCATCCGGAATTCTTCCAAATCCTCGATGCCGCGAAAAGCCGCCCCATCAAACACGTGATGGTCAACACCAACGGCATTCGGATTGCCCAGGACGAAGAATTCGCCAAACGCCTGAGCGACTACATGCCCGATTTTGAGATTTACCTGCAGTTTGATTCGCTCCGGGCAGAGCCAATTAAGGAACTGCGCGGCCTCGATTTACGCGAAGTCCACCGGCGAGCACTGGACCGGCTCAACCGCTATAACCTGTCAACCACGCTGGTGGTCACGTTAAAAAAAGGATTGAATGACGAGGAAATCGGCGAGATAGTTGAGTTTGCGCTGCAACAGCCCTGTGTTCGCGGTGTCACATTTCAGCCGATTCAGAGCGCCGGGCGGGTGGAAAACTTTGATCCAGCCCGAGATCGGTTGACACTTGGCGAAGTTCGCCAGCAAATTCTCAAACAATGTTCGTGGCTCTCTCCGGCAGATATGATCCCGGTTCCCTGTCATCCCGACTGTCTGGCCATGGCTTATGCCTTGAAAATCAATGGTCAGGCCGTCCCGCTGACGAGTCTGATTGATCCAAAGGTGTTGCTCCAGCACGGGAGCAATACCATTGTGTATGAACAGGATCCGGCGGTGAAAGACCACGTCTTCAAGCTCTTTTCGACGTCGCATTCACCGCAATCATCCGCGCTGTCGCTCAAACAACTGCTGTGTTGTCTGCCGCTGGTTGAGGTGCCCGACTCGATTGGGTATGAAAATGTCTTCCGGATCTTGATTATGCAGTTTTTAGATCCATTCAATTTTGACGTGCGCTCCGTCAAAAAAAGCTGTGTCCATATTGTCCACCCGGACGGACGGATCATCCCGTTTGATACCTTTAACATGTTTTATCGAGATGAGAAGGAAGAACTGCTGAACCGACTGCGGACTTAGCACACGTCCTCATAAATGGGGATGGAATTTCGGTTCTTTGATCGAATCAAACTGGTTTTCGCCCGGATGGGCGGTGGAAAATAGCCGGCGGGCAGCCTGCTTTGAGGCGCACCCACCGGAATCCGAGCCCTGAGAGGTTTGCGCCCGGATGGGCGCAGGAACAAAAATGGTCAGCCCGGAGCGGAAACCCAACCGGAGAAAAAACCGAACGAGCTTCCAGCGCCCATCCGGGCGCGAGGCAGGATTGGGCGGTGATCCGGTGGTAGCGCCCAAAGCCGCGCGACCACCGGCTACTTTCCGTCGCCCATCCGGGCGGAAAAAGCATTCGATTTTATTTCATCCCTTGAGCTGCCCTGAGCCTGCGCATCTTCAGCCCTGGTTTTCTCAACCCAGCTTCCTTAGCCCAACTTCTTCTGGCCTCCACCCAAATATGACCAATTCTCATCCTGGCGCCTTTGAGCGCATTGCCCAGGCCCTGCTGCCGTTGCCTGAATTCCCTGCTTTTCACATCGAGCGTTTGCGCCGAAAACTCTTCTATGTGGTGTCGGCACTGGCCGTCGTCATTCCATTACTGGAAATTGAAAGCCTGTTGTACTCGGCGGTGACCCCCAAGTTTGCGCTGTTACTGGTCGGTGCGGCGCTCCTGGTCACGCTGATCGGCGGATATGCCTTGCGTGAGCGCCAGTTGAGTACCATTCGAACACCCATCTGTTTCCTGGTGGGAGGATTGGTTTTGATGATTGGGGTTTCAGCCCTGTTTTCGCTTTCACCAATCATTTCCCTGGTTGGATCGCTCGACATCCGGACGGGTTTTTTGACATATGCCTGTTATCTGGTGTGTTTTCTGGCACTTACAATTGCACTTACAACTGATCGCACCTGGCTTTTTCGGTTTTTTCAAATTCTGGTGCTCCCGGGCCTTGGCGTTTCCCTGCTTGGGTTCTATGCCTATTTGCATCAGTCCACGGCGCCAAATGCAGCCGACCCGCTGTTGTTTCGCCTGAAATCAACCCTTGGGCACGCTGACTATGCCGGAAATTTTCTGTTATTCACGCTATTTGCCGCCCTGGCAGCCACCCTGGTCAGCACCAAACCACTCTGGAAATGGATCAATCTGGCGGCAGCGGCAGTGATGCTCGGGGCGATTTTGTTTACCGGAACACGCGGGGCCTGGGCCGGGCTTGGCGTGGCCGGGGTTGCGGGCTTGATTCTGGTGTTTTGGGAACGACGCACTTTCTTTCAAAGTCTTTCGCCACAACAGGTTCGTCAGGGCTGGATTGTAACCGGGTGTCTGCTCCTTGTGTTTGGAGGAATGGTCTGGTTCACCCCAGTTGGACATACGGTTCGAACCCGCCTGGCGGGTACAGTTCAGGAAGGCTTCACGGGTGCGGGTCGGACAACGCTCTGGAAATGGGCATTGCGGGTCGTGCCTGATTACTGGGCCACCGGGTGTGGACCAGAAATGTATCGCCTCGCCTGTTTAAATTACATTACCGCCGACGATGCCCGGGCGACCTCCGGGCTGGCCGTCGAAGATCCGCACAATGTTATCCTGAGCTATCTGGTCAACTACGGGGTGTTTTCAACGGTGATGCTGCTGGTCATTGTCGGACTGACCTTCGTTTCTGGCTGGCAGGCCTTGAAGAAATCAACCACCCTTCAGGAAAAGAGCGTGAGTCTTCTGCTCATCCTGGTGTTCCTGGCGGTTACGGTTGACTTGCTCTTTATTTATTTCACCCTGACCACGGGCCTGTATTTCTTTGGGCTCATCGCCATCATTTTTGTCTGGAATCAACAACCTGGAAACGAATCAGCCCCGGCTGCGTCAGGTCGCCCAGCGTCACAGCGAACGTCAACCCGTCACAAACCGGCTCAATTACGTGAATCTTTGGTCTGGGGGTTGCTGGGAATGCCAGTGCTGGCAGCCGTGATTTATCTTTTTCCTGTGGTAGCGGCTGAATACACCATCTATCAAAGCATGGATGCCGCACGCCAGAAAAATACCCAGCGGTGTCTCGAACTTGGCCAGAAAGCCTTTTCCTACGGGCTCTATCAAACCGACCATCATTATTATTTTGCGCGTGCCCTGGAGGCCATCACCGTCCTTATCCCAAACAGCGACCAGGACTTTTTCTTGACCCAGGCGGCTGCCGAAGCTGAAAAAGCGCTTCCTCATTGCCTCTTCCCAGATCAATATCGCTTTTTTCAGGCGCGGTGGTTACTGCAAGCCGACAATATTTTTGAAGCGGATGCCATCAGTGACGAAATCGAAGCCATCAATCCCCACTATTTTGGCATTCATGTGATTCGAGCCCAGGTCGCGCTCAGATTGGAACAACTTGATCGGGCCCAGACTGAAATTGCGGCGGCCAAAGCACTCAACGGCCCGCGCAGATATATCAGTCCATTAAACAAAGAACTCAAACAGGCCAGAGGCATTCCCCGCCCAACTAAACCCAGAGACAAAAAGAAATCCAACCTGATTTCCCGTTGATCGCCCTCTCAATTTTCAGATAAGTCGTTCCCAGCCAGGTTTCTTTAAAACCGGTCTTTGCGCAACAGGCATCTCAAAAAGAAAATCTCTGGTTTTTTCCGTCCTCGCAAAATTGATTCATTTTTTTGGAATTATCTCGCCCATCAACCCCACCTGGAATGACTGGCTTCACCAATAAATCTAACTACCAACTAAAAATCAACTACTCAAGATTCCTATAGTTATCAATAAAATACAAACACCGAATCAAATCAGATCTGACAACAAATCATAGCCATTCGCTAAAAAACATTCGTTTGACGCTGGCTGATTCAGAGTGTATATTTGCAGGGCCTAACTCACACATATTGTTCTATTTATAGCACCAATCCAACCTCTCAGTTCCTGTTCCTGCAACCACACACCCTGTTTCACTCCCCCAGGCACGTTTTCCAAAAAAGTGAATCAGGATTTGGGGTGGTATGTTCTATTACCTTTATCCCAGGAGTGGACAGCATGCCCGAAAAAATCACTTCCCGTCTCAAAATTTCCCCCTGGCAGATCGCCTTGTGTTTTGCGCTGTGTTGCGTGGTTGCGATGATCGCAGCCGGCAGCTTTGCCAAATTCAATGACAAGGTCTCTGCCAATGAAAAACAAAAACCCAATAAAACGAAAAAATTCCAGGTTTCTCCCAATAAAGGATTAACCCCTGAAGAATCAAAACAGCTTTCCCAAATGTATTCGGAGTGGCAAAACCCGAACGGTGAGCGTGGCAACAGCACGCGGGGTTTTACACTTGAAGAGCAACGAATACTCACTCTGTATGGCCAGGGAAGCATTGACGAACTCTCAGCCAGGACCCTCCTTTCGCGGGTCTTGCGTCAATACTATTACCAAACTGAGCCAGCCAATCTGAATCAAGGCTATCTCAAAAAGAAAGAGTTGCTGGCTCAATACTCTGAGTTTGTCAGACAGCAAGGACGGCGGATCCTCGATGAACCCCGGACCAACGACAAACGCCCGGCGAATACCCATATCAATCCAAACCTGGCCGGTGGGCCAGATGCGTTTGGCTATACCTTCCGTGACAGCAACGAAGCCGTTACCCCACCAGTCTTCCAGTTTATTGATATTTCAGCGACTGGAACGCTGTTGACTCGCGACGCTGGTTCTAGTGCTGATGAAGGCGCCGCCACTCTTCCGCTGGGTGGACCAGGCTTTAGCTTTTATGGTACCACAATCAACACAGTGCGCGTTTCAACCAACGGGTATATCAGCACGGCGTTGGGTGACTCCGGCGGCGATCTCAGCAATGACTGTCCATTGCCGGCCATACCGAGCACCGGCAGTGGCGCACGATTTTATCCGCTGCACGATGACCTGATCAGCGCCAATATCCGCCATCAATATTTTGCGACCTCTCCACGCCCAGCCGACAACGGTCCAAATACCGGTGTCAACGTCATTAGCTGGATCAACTCAGATCATTTTAGTGGTGGGACTGATGCATTCTCATTCCAGGTCCTGCTCTATGACAACGGGGACATTGTGTATCAATACGGCGCCGGCAACCCTGAAGCGGGATCCGGTTCAACCACCGGGATCCAAGATGAGGACGCCGCGATTGGGTTGACTTATGCCTGCAACACGGCGGCAACACTGGCCGACGGGCTGGCGGTCCTGTTCTCAGCGGGTGATGGCGGTGGTGGCGGCGATTGCGAACCTTGCACCCCAGATAGCAACGCCTTTACCGACCCAAGTCTGGAGCAGGAAGACACCTTCTGGACCTCAACCTCGACCAATTTTGGAACTGGATTCTGCACAATAGCTGGTTGTGGCGACGGCCTCGGCACCGGCCCACGCACCGGCGATGTCTGGTGGTGGGGCGGCGGTACAGACTCAGCCGAAGTCACCACGCTCAGCCAGGATGTCACGATTCCAACCGGTACCACGGCGACATTGAATTTCTTCCTGGAAATTCCAGTGACTGAGACACCGTTTGATGCCACGATGGTTCTCACAGTGGATGGCGACACGATCAACACCTATACCGAACCGTCAACTGGAACAGTTGGGTACACACTGCAAACCTTTGATCTCTCGGCCTATGCCGATGGCGGAACCCACACCATCCTCTTTACCTACACCAATCCTTCGGGAAGCGGTACCTCCAACTTCTTCATTGACGATCTGCAATTGCAGATTGTCTGCCCACCGTGCGAAGGCGACTGTACCAACCCGAACGTGAACCTGCTGGTGGCCGACACGACCAACAGCCGCGTTCAGAGGTTCACGACGGATGGTGGCATGCCGACGACGTTGGATGTCGGTCCAATCAATGGAACATTTGGCACCGGCGATCCAGGGTGTTCATCGTTTACCACTGGCGTCCAGGATGGACGTATTTTCCGCGATGCACTTCCAAGTACCTGCCCGTCAAAAGCCTACCCAGGTATTTTCGGTGTCGGGACAAACTTCAACTACGATGCCTACACGTTTGTCAATAACATGGCATCGGCACAGTGCATCACGGTCAACTTTGATCCAGATACCGTCAGTGGGGCTTGTGGAACCAATGCCCACGCCAGCGCCTACCTCACCAGCTACAATCCGGCTGACCAGGCGACCAACTTTGTCGGCGATGTCGGGTCAAGCGTTGCCCAGCCGTTCTCATTCACCGTACCCGCCAACGGCACCTTCCTGGTGGTGGTGACCAACACTTCAGCTCAGGCAACCTGCAACTATCAGTTTACGGTGGTGGGTGATGTCTCCTGCGCTGGTGGCAGCGCGGCAACAGCAACCTGGTCAGTGTTAATGCCAGCCGGCACGACGGCGGGCAAAGTCAAGAACCCGAAGGGCGTCACCCAAACCAGCGACGGCGTCAACATCTATGTTGCCGACACAGGCAACAACCGCATCCAGAAATCAACCGACAGCGGCGCCACCTGGGCCGTAATGCCAAACACCACCGCCGCCCCACTTGGATTTAAATCACCAGCGGCAGTAGCCGTTGAGACCGATGATCCAAATGTGGTCTATGTCGCCGACACGGGCAACAACCGCGTGCTGGCATCGTCAGATGGCGGCATAACCTGGTCAGTTTTGGCAGCGGCTGGTTCAAATCCAAATCAGGTTCGTGGGCCAGAAGGTCTGGTCGTTGACTGTGACGGCAACCTCTGGATTGCCGACACGCTCAACAACCGCATTGTGGCCTACCCCGCGCTGGTTGGCCGTGGATCCATCCGGATTCCGGTATTACCGGGATCAGGTGTGGTCATTGCTGGCCTTGGTTCAGCCTTGAATCAGGTTCGAGCACCAAAGGCGGTCACAGTTGATGTTTTGACCGGCGACCTCTATGTGGCCGATACCGGCAACAACCGTGTCACCCATTACACCAACGGTCCGGTTCTGACACCGGTCGCCCTGGCAGATGCGTCACTGGTCGCATCAAGTGGCTCAGCGCTTGGTCAGGTCCGCAGCCCAGCCGGGATCACCGTTTCCGGTGGGATGGCACCTGAAATGAGGCGCAATGGCCTCACCAAAGTCGCCAACACGGGCGTCGTCAGCCTGGTGATTGGTGATACACTCAACAACCGCATCCAGTATGCAGAAATCAGCGGACCGGCGCAGGTTGGGGCGTTCGCGCTCCTGAAAGGAACACCGGCTGGCCAAACCGCCACCATCGGCTCGGCTGTCGGTCAATTCCGTGCTCCAACCGGAGTTCGGTAGTTTTGAGGGCTCAGGGCCTGGGGTTGAAGACTCGCAAGCTCGGGGCTGAAGCCCAGTAAAACAAAAAAGGGAGGCTTTGAGAATTTCAAAGCCTCCCTTTTTTATTTTGAATTTGAAGCCGAAGCTTTCACCCCAAAGGCTTCAGCCCGCTTTCTTCAGCCCCAAACCCCATAAGCGCCATAATAATACCATTTTGGGCTGAGGGTATCGG
>CAZXCE010000007.1:0-40160 GCA_964639175.1 uncultured Clostridia bacterium | reverse complement strand
GGTATACCAGTCAGTTGTCAGTCGTCATTCGTCATTCGTTCGCTAAGTTTATTTTATTGAAGTATTTAACCATCTTCTCATACAAGAAGTTGATTGCAAATTGGTATAATAGGACTTGTGGTGGAATGATTCTTTTTCTCTGATGAACTCGTCGGCTGATCAGGTCACGGCTGGTCGTATCGAATATTTCGATTCCTCCAATCATTTTTTTCGATCTTCTTTGCAGCACTGCTCAAATTGGCCTACTATCCAAAATTGCGACCAGCTCCCACCGAACTGGCCTGATCTTTTCCACATTCCGGAGACTGTTTTTATATGTCCACCGTTTCCCCTCTCGATAAATCAACTCGCACTGTTATCGAAGTTGAATCCGTAACCATCCGCTTTGCTGGTGATTCCGGTGACGGCATGCAGCTCACAGGAACCCAATTTACCAACACCGCCGCCATCATCGGCAACGACATCAGTACGCTGCCGGATTATCCGGCGGAAATCCGCGCCCCAGCCGGGAGCCTCCCTGGGGTTTCAGGCTTTCAACTTAACTTTTCCAGCCACGACATCCGCACCCCCGGCGACGAGCCCAACGTCCTGGTCGCGATGAACCCGGCTGCCCTCAAAGTCAATCTTGCCGATTTGGAAGAGGGTGGCATTCTGATTGTCAACACCAATGAGTTTAACAAGGCAAATCTCGAAAAAGCCCACTACACCACCAACCCATTAGAAGATGGATCGCTGGCTGGGTATCGGTTGATTCAAATCCCGTTAACCGATTTAACCCTCAATGCGCTTTCCGAACTGACCATGCTTCGGAAGTATAAAGAGCGATGCAAGAACTTCTTTGCCCTGGGTCTGGTGTTTTGCCTGTACGACCGACCGCTTGAGCCTACCCTGGAATGGATTAACGCCAATTTTGGCAACAAACCCGAGGTGGCCGAGGCCAACCGGCTGGCACTCAAAGCCGGGCTTGATTACGCCGACACCATCGAATTGTTTTCGACCCACTATCGAGTCAAAAAAGCGAGTTTAAAACCTGGGAAATACCGCAAAATCACCGGCAACGAAGCCACTGCCCTTGGCTTTGTGACAGCGGCACAAATTGCAGGTCAACCGCTTTTTTACGGTAGTTACCCGATCACACCGGCTTCTGATATCCTGCACGAACTGTCCAAGCTCAAACATTTCAATGTCAAAACCTTCCAGGCTGAAGATGAGATTGCAGCCATCGGTGCCACGATTGGAGCCGCCTTTGCCGGCAATATCGGGCTCACTGGTTCGAGCGGCCCCGGAATTGCCCTTAAAGGTGAAGCCATTGGACTGGCCGTGATGACTGAACTTCCAGTGGTCATTGTCAATGTCCAGCGGGGCGGCCCCTCAACCGGATTGCCAACCAAAACGGAGCAGGCAGATTTATTCCAGGCCATCTTTGGCCGCAACAGCGAGTGTCCAGCCGTGGTTTTAGCCCCGGCCTCTCCGGGCGATTGTTTCCATATGGCCATTGAATCGGTTCGCCTGGCCATTGAATTTATGACCCCGGTATTCTTTCTCTCTGACGGATATATTGCCAATGGGGCCGAACCCTGGAAAGTCCCGGCACTTTCAGAATTGCCAGCCATCAAATTTGAGTACACAACCAATCCTGAAGGATTTATGCCCTACACGCGTGACCCCAACACGCTCTCGCGTCCCTGGGCAATTCCAGGAACACCTGGATTGGAACATCGAATCGGTGGCCTGGAAAAACAACACCTGACTGGGAATGTCAGCTATGACCCTGATAACCACGACTTTATGGTTCGCCTGCGAGCGCAAAAAATTGCCAACATCGCCAATTTTATTCCTGAAGTCGAAGTCTTTGGCGAGCCTGAAGGCGACTTGCTTGTGGTTGGGTGGGGCGGGACCTATGGGGCCATCACGACGGCGGTGGAAACCCTCCAACACGAAGGCCATCGGGTTTCAAGTATTCACCTCCAGTATTTAAACCCGTTTCCACGAAATTTGGATGACGTCCTGAAACGCTTTCAACGCGTTGCGGTGGCTGAACTCAATCTGGGTCAATTGTGCCATATCCTTCGGGGCCGGTTCCTGATTGATGCCGCCAGTATCAACAAAGTCGCTGGCCAACCATTTAAGGTTTCGGAACTGGTCAGACGATTTCGTGAGTTGCTTTGATAGAACCCAAGGGCTGGGGGGCTGAAGAAGCCGGGCTTGTTTCTTCGGAAATTTTGATTTTCACCCCTGGCCCCTTCCCTGACAAACCCAACGGTTCTGGTCGGAGTTCTTTCGCCCACAACACGCAATGATAACGTCAAAGCCAAATTCATCATGTATCAAACCATTCCATCACTTTTGGAATATGTAGTGGTCGAACCAGATACAGTACAAGTAGTTCACTTTCGGAAACAGGCTGATGGAACCTGGGAACCTGAATCCCTTGAATTCTTGACTGACACCCTCAAGCTTTCTTCGATTGATTGCGAGGTAAGCCTGACTGACGTCTATCAATCAGTTGAATTTTCTACCAACCCAATTGTGTGAAGGTTGGAAGTTTTTTTAAATTCGGAGAACCAACTATGCCGACTGAATTGCCCAAAATTGCGGGTGCTGTCGCCAACCCGTTAGGTCTGAAGCGCGCTGATTTTATCTCGGACCAGGAAGTCAGATGGTGTCCAGGCTGCGGAGACTATTCGATCCTGTTCCAGGTTCAGACCGTGGTGCCAAAGTTGAATATTCCGCCTGAAAACCTGGTGTTTGTCTCTGGGATTGGTTGTTCGAGCCGGTTTCCCTACTATATGGAAACCTATGGCTTTCACAGCATTCACGGACGTGCCCCGACGATTGCCACCGGCATCAAAACGGCCAATCCAAAGCTTTCCGTGTGGGTAGTGACTGGGGATGGGGATGGTCTTTCGATTGGCGGCAATCACTTTATCCATTTGATGCGCCGCAATGTTGATCTCAATGTGTTGCTGTTCAATAACCGGATTTATGGGCTGACCAAGGGGCAATATTCCCCCACGTCTGAGTTTGGCAAACGAACCAAATCCAGCCCGCAAGGTACAATTGAACAGCCAATCAATCCGGTCAACGTGGCGCTTGCCTCCGGGGCCACCTTTGTCGCCCGGTCAGTTGATGTGGACACCCGTCATCTGGCAGCCACTGTCGAACGCGCTGCCTACCATAAAGGAACGTCGTTCGTCGAAATCTACCAGAATTGCAATATCTTTAATGATGGAGCGTTTAAAGGCTTCACCGAAAAGGATGTCCGCCCGGAAAGCATTTTGTACCTGGAACATGGGAAGCCGATGCTGTTTGGGAAAAATAAGAATAAGGGGATTCGACTCAACGGGCTCAACCCGGAGGTCGTGACCATTGGGGAAAATGGAATCACGGTCGAGGATATTCTGGTTCACAACGAAGAAGATCCAAACCCAACCCTCGCCTATTTCCTGGCCCATATGGAACCACCTGATTTCCCAGTCCCAATGGGAGTTTTTCGACGAGTGGAGCATCCGTGTTATGAAGATCTGCTCCAGGATCAAATCACCCATGCCGTGGCCAAATCTGGCCCTGGCGATCTTGAAGCGCTGCTGAACAGCGGCGAGACCTGGGTGGTTGATTAGCTGAAAAAACCAGAGCTCAGGGCTGAAGACATTGGGCTGTCTTCAGCCCAATGTCTTACTTCACCACAGCATCTGGTGCGGGCTGTAATCCAAGTGCATACCGCAGCACTGCCGCATGCTGTGATTCATCGCAAGCAATCCCAGCCACAACTGGCAGCAAATCCTTGGTAAAAATTGACTTTAAAACCCCGAGATAGGCACTGGCGGCACCCGCTTCAAGATTGAGAGCAAAGGCAAGGACATCGGCTTCGGCTTTGATTTTTGAGGTGTCAAATTCGTACTTTGCCTGGGCGGCAACCGGAGTGCCACTAAAGCTTTTAATGGTTTTCTCAAGTGCATCCCGGTGGGCCATATGCTGGCTTTGGAAGTGAACCGCCAGGGCCTTCACTTTGTCAGAAAGAAGTCCGGTGTCAGCCCCGACTGCATAGGCAGCAATCGCCTGATGTTCGAGCGCCAGAGCGACATTCATAATCACAATATCATTGGCTTTGCTTGAGGCCGCGCCACCCTTCGCCGGTCCCTTTCCTTGAGCCTGAACCTCTGGCTGGAAGAGTAACGAGTCTCCAATTATCGCCGCCGCACCAGTGATGCCAGCCACCAACCCGGCTTTGAGAACGTCACGTCGTGATTTGATCATTTCTGCAGCTTCAAAAATTTTTTGCGTCATACCTTCCCTCTCAAAGTTCAATGTGAAGGCAAGGGCCCCTGCCCCTGCAGTTTTTCAAGTTGTTGGCGAAAGACAGCCAGACTGGGGTTGCTGGGATTGAGTCCTGAAAGTTTGGCCAGCGCAGTACTGGCCTCACGGGTATTTTTCTTTTCCAAATAGGCTTCGACCAGGGCTTCAAGGGCTCGTTCCTGCCCTGGGGCAGCTTTGAGCGAACGATTGGCAGCCGCTATCGCAACATCGTATTTCTTTTGTTTATTATAGGTTACCGCAAGTTCTGCATTTGCTTCCGGATCATTCGGAGTCACTTTTAAGGCTTTGGTCAGATATTTTTCGGCTTCATCATACTTCTCAAGTGCGGCATTGGTTGTCCCCAATCCTAACAACACGTCCACACTATCGGGCCGCAGGACCTGGGCACGGGTCAAAAAGACCAGCGCCTGGTCAAATTGATTGGCTTGATAGCACGCCGCCGCCGCCTTCATCTGAAGGATATAGTCACCCAGATTGGTGTTGGCTTCAATCGTCGCTGTTTCCAGCTCCTGATTGGTGGCGGGGGCAGCACCGGCTGGCTTTGGCGGCGCAATTTCACCTTCCACAGCCGGGTGATTGGCTGGAAGCTGTTGACCCGCAGTTGGTGAGAGCGGTGGTGCTGATTTTGGGGCGGTTGTGGTTGACTCGGCTGGTGGAGCCGGAGGGGTCGGACTTGATGATTTGGTGAACGTGACCCCCAAACCAAACCCGATGAATAATCCAATCAATAAAACGCCGATGGTGTTTTTGTTCACGAGAGCCTGCAAACAAGGAAGGCAGAAAGCATAGGATTTTCCAAGCTTTCTGCCTTGTGGAGAGGGTTAAATGATGAATACCATTTTGTAACTGTCATTCTGCATTCATAAATAGCCAGGTGATGAAAAATTTACGTTCCCTGACCACTGACGACTGATGACAAACTGGCTTTAAAATACCTATTTCTTATGGCATTCGGCACACTTGGTGAAAGCCTGGGCTTTGGGTTTGTCCTTCCGGGCTTTGTGGCAATCAATACAACCTGCCAGCCGGTCAGGGGAACCCGTTCCATGAAATGCGTCTTCAGATGAAATCGCGGTTTTGCCTTTAAATTTGCGATCTTCGTTGGTGCCTTCGGTTGCGCATTCGGTTTCTTCGTCTTTGTGGCAGACCGCACATTTCATCACATCTTCTTCAACGGCTTTGGTGAGCTTGTTGGTGTTGGTGTGATGGCAGGTGACACAGGTATCAAGGGCCGCATGCTGATCGTGGTCAAAATCAACTTTGCCTTTATCACCGGCATACATGGTGACGCCGGCATCTTCGTCATCTAAAACCATTTTGCCGGGCATCGTCCGGCTCTGCATTTTTTTATCTTGTGGTGCTGCTGGTTCAACCGAGGTTACCACAGTCCTGGCAACTGATCCCGAAGCATGGGCAAAGAGCTTCGAGTTCAGATAGGTACTGCCGGAAACCAGGGAAACCCCTAACAGAAACACAAGGGTAACTGCAAGTTTCATAACTTGTTCCTTTCCTTCAGGTGGTTCGTCAGCTTTTATTGAGTAAATATCGAGGGAACAGTGTGATGGACAAGGTCAACAATACGTTGTATTTGCCGCGAATGCAAGATTTTGAACTCTATTCAATCAAACAGTTACCACTTGAACGCCATTGCCTGCTGAGAACTTCCGGCTAAATCCTGTTTTGAGTGGCACCGTTCACAACTGTTGAAATCCTCGTCCCCAAACGCCCGTTTTCCATTATGACAGCTAAAGCATCCTTGCCCGGCAACTGATTTCTTCGCAAGGTGCGCTTTTGCCTTCGGCTGGGGAACTTCTGAAGTGTTGTAGCTGCTGTTGATATTATGACACTCAACACATTTCATGCCTTTGACCTCGTGGTCACGGTGCGAAAATTTGTACCGGTAGGCCGGACTGGAAATTTTCGTGAGCAGCAACTGAGCACCTGGAGGCGAAGGTTGCGGGGGATTGGCTTTCGGGTCAATCAATGTGGGGTGACAGGCCGCACAATTGCCCGGGCCAAGGGCACCAGGCTGGACCGTGTGAGCACCCGGAGTCACTTTGCCACCCTGTTCGGTGTGGCAGGCATAACACTCTGGATGCCCCGGAAAAGCAACGCCAACTCCATTTTTGACCAGCCCAACCAGCGTGCCATCAAATTTTCGATTGGGGTAGCCTGGAAATCCCGTTGTGACTCCTTTGTCCTGGCTTGGATGGCAGAAGGCACAGGCTACTTTCTCATTCGGTTTGTCTGGGAATGAGTAATTCACATGATTTTGATGTTGCTGTACATCAAAGAACGTGTTGTAGCTTTTGCGGGCTGGAAAGGAAACCAGTGGGGCGTCAATCGTGTCCAGGTTTTGATGGCAGATGGTACACATCCCAATGGAACTGGCATCAATGGAATTGAATTCTTTCAAATGGCAGGTCAGACAGGCGCTATGGCCGGGAAACTCAGGGACGGTGATATTTTTCTCACGCTGATGGCACGATTCACACGAAACCATTTCACCCGCTGGGTCAGGGGTGCCATCTGGTTTTGGTCGTCGCTCATGGCTTTTGTGAGTAAATTTTGAAATATCGGTCCCTTGTTTGAGGGTCACGGGGATAATGGCTGGAACACCAGGGGAAATGCCAATGGACGGCGGCGCCGGCGCTTTCCCGGTTTCTTTTGGGATTTCCGGGCGTTTACTGCACGCCGTCACCACGATTGCCAGCGCTGCCACCGAGAATACCAGGAACACACCGGCTTTGAGCCGATCTTTGACAGCAGGTTCCGGGTTCCGGGTTCCGGGTTCCGGGCCTGGTTGCGAGCAAGTTTTAGAAGATGACATGGGGTTTAACCTGGAATTCGGCCACATAAGATGGATCCCGTTCCTGTTTTTTCTGGTTCAGCCGCGTTAGGGAGGAAGGCAACGATTTTTCCCAGCGCTTACTCAGTTTTCTTGGGAGGATTGAGTTGTTTTTTGTGATAGTTGATGTCTTTGTCAATAATATCCTGGGCGTGGCATCGGTCACAGTCGCTGACACTGAAAATATTGCCAAATTTGTTTGACCCTGAAAGCCAGCCAACAATCAACGGTTTTTTCTTTAAGGAATGGCAGCCGCCACACGATTGAGGATATTTTGAAACCAGGAAGTCTGAGTATTCAGTGATGTCTTTATAGAGTTGCTTGTCTGGGGCTTTCTTTTCATCCCGAGCTTTTAACTTTGGAAAATCGGCATCAAATTTCACCCGAGCAACGGCATCACTGATTTCGCCGTGACAGTGCACACAGGTGAGGATGTCTTGAGTACCAGGAATTTGCTGAAGGATGGCGTGGTCAGAATCGTGTCGGAACCGCAACGCCCCGGCTTCGGTTTTGGCGCTGGCAATCTGGAACTGGATCTGGTGGGCCGCCGCATAGGGTTTGGCCTGCATTTTGGGATGACATCCGGCACAGTTTGTGGCATAGGGCTCGCTTTGGGCGGCTTCGTATCGTTTCTCGACCTTTTCACTGTGACAGACAAAACAGGAGCGGTGATCGGGTCGCGCAGCAAAAACCCCGGCAGTTTCAACACTGTGGCAGGCCGCACAGGCAAAATTAGAATCAGCCGCCACGGTAGCCCCAGTGGTTCGCACTGGATTTGAACCACCAGATGGCAAACCAGCCAGAGACGCAATCTGGACCGCCGCTGGCGATTGGTTCAATACAAATTTGACGTACTTTTTGTGCTTGCTATGTGGAAATTCAACGTCAAATTCGGATTGCCCGGCTTCATTGGGGAAATTCCGAACTGGCAATCCACGTTGAAATCCAAATTTGGTGTGGCAGATCAAACACATGGCCTGTTTGGCGCCGGCCCCAACAAATTGGGGTTTGTGACATTCAATACAGGCACTGTGTTTGACCATTCGAGTTTTGGCCAGGGCTTTGGCGCCATCTGGTGTTTCACAGGGGAAATCGCCAAACCCGGCTTGTAATTTGTCAGAATCATCCACCAGATGGCAGTAAGTGCAATCCAGTTTCATCGTTCCGGAACTGACTAATTTGCGAACGTCGCCATCGTGGTCGGCATGATTAAACTTACTGTAATCAACCGGCCCTTTGGCAACTGGTTTGGTGGGTGTGGAGGCTGGTTTTGGGTCACCAGCCTTTTCTTGATCTGCTGTCCAGGGTGGAAGCGAAGATACATCGCTGTGAACCGAAGCCGAAGCTGGGACCACAGTCATCCGGGTTGCAACAACCCTGGTAAGCAGGATTCCAGAGATCACCAGGGAGAAAACAACGAGAGCCATCAAACGACGCGAGTTCTGCACAACCACCTCTTTTCGGCAATGACTGTTGAGAGTTCCGCTTTCAGGCGGCCCCATCTTTCAATATTCTTGGTCAATGTTTTTCAAGATACTGCCGCCCGTTGGCGGAACTCTGAACTTTTCCTGACAGGATGAGCACTACTCGTCTTTCCGACGTCTGAGGAATGGCCACGGTAACAGGACCAGAGCCAGACCAAAGAGGGCGCTGGCTGCATCCAGCTTCTTAAAGTACTCAGAAATATTGATGAGCAACCCAAGGGTTGGAGGTTCGGCATTGATAGGCGGACCTGGGGGTTCGTTGGTTACCCGTGGCCGCATCAGCGTCCGCATTTCCTCAAGGTTAAATGGGCGTGCCCCGCGACGACCAAATACGACGAGCTGATTTCCGCTTTCATCCACACCCCGGTCTCGATCCAACCCCTTCGAAATGGCCAGCGCATGGCCTTTCATCGGATAGGTGGCAATCAATTCCGGCATTGGCCGTGGGCTAAAGCCCAGGAAGTTCGGGTTGGTTTCAGGTGACATAATTTGCAGCACCCGCATTCCGTTCTTTCCATCGGCAATGTAAGCAAAAGCACTGGCATTCGTCATGCCGACTTTCACGTCGTGAGCATCGTTGATTTCACCATTGGCGTTGTAGGTTTGGTCAAGTTTTGGTTGGGTTGGTTTTTCAACGTCAACAATCACCAGACCTTCTTCACCAGCCGCGATATAGGCATAGGTCCGAGCCACATAGATTCCGTGAGCGTGCTTGATCGGGACTTCGGCATCTTTGACGAGCTTGGCCCGTTCGGGTCGGGTCACATCAATCACCTTCAACCCCTCTTCGTCGGTGACGAAGGCATACCGGAACTGAACGGCAATGCTTTTTGGCTCGTGAAAGCCTTCGACAATTGTCTTCAGTTCGGGT
Source organism: uncultured Clostridia bacterium (assembly GCA_964639175.1). Classification (GTDB taxonomy): domain Bacteria; phylum Acidobacteriota; class Blastocatellia; order Chloracidobacteriales; family Chloracidobacteriaceae; genus JACQXX01. The sequence goes on along the minus strand of CAZXCE010000007.1, from coordinate 30,640 downwards.
TTGAGTGGATTTGAAATATCAATGACCGCCACGCCCTTGTCACACAGGAGGTACACCCAGTTGCCAGCCACGGTCAGGTTTTCGGCACCGCTGAGCTTGCCCTCTGGGTTAAACCCTGGTTGACGTTTCAGGAAGTTATTGGCTGGGTCACCATCGAGCAAGGTGGCCACACCCGGACCATGTTTTCCGTCCAGACCATCACCAATCACGACCAGTCCTTCTTCCTTATCTGAAGCATACAGGAAGGCATAGACCAGGCTGATTGGCTGTTCTTCGTTTTCAGGCAGGCGCTCACGGGTTGGGTCCACGCCAAGTGTGGTCGGCGAGGCAATGGCCGTGGCATGTTTGGTTTTGACATAGAACTTCTGCCCTAAGGGCGAGACCGGAGCTGAAGTGATCCGTTCCGAAAAGTCCTTGTCGTCAATGTTGGAAATGTCATACACGTGGATGCCCTTTTCGCCCTCAGCCGCATAGAGGTACTCACCTCGCATTTGAAGGCTCGTGACATGCCCGTGATGTTCATAGGCTTCTTTGAGTTCACGTTTGTTGTCAACGTGCTTCTTGTATTCCTCTGGATAGGCCAGTCTATGTAGCGTACTGCCAATCACGGCCTGAGGCTCATCACGTTCCGTGGCAACCACGGCTTCAAAGCCATGTTCCCCAGCGGCAACATAAATGTAGCGACCCATAAAGTTGACATAGTTGGTACCCAACAGAAGCAACTGGGCCATGATCGCATTGTTGTCATTGTCTTTTGAGATATGACAATCAGTACATTGCTTGGTTTCACCCTTTCCACGCACGGTGTGGGGAACGTGGGTGTTCATTGCCTGACCAGAGTACCCTTCAGACGAAATGGTTTGCTGCTGTGAATAGAGCCAGTTCCGGTTCGCGTTTTTTGAGCCGACGATGACGGCGCTCGATGACCGGACCGGGGCAATCAACCCGCCGGTATCGCGGCCTGATTCGATGGCGCCAGTGGCGGTTCCACCGACCCCGAGCATAAACACGTCGTCGCGCAGAACCTGATAGTTATAGTTGGTCCAGTTCCGGGTTTCGGGGCCCCCTTCATTGTGAGCCATGTTGCGTTTCTGGTTGGCCACCATTGGAAGGTGACAGCCAAAGCAACTGGTCATCCACGACGAGTGACAGGAATAACAGGTCATCCGATTATCATTATGGGCCAGTTCAAAATCCGGATTGTTGGCCAACACAGTTTGTTTCTTATCTGGATCCCACTTGTAAGTTGGTGACTGATTGGGCACAGCCCCCCACGAACGACCATCCTTCTGCATCGTTTTGGCCAGTCGGGATTTTTCGCTATAGTGCGGACTGGCAGGATCAATCGTGTCAACGGTTTGCACGACTTCCCATTCTTTTTCCGGATCAAGGGCGGAATGTTGGAAGATTTTGCCATCCCGAAGTTCCAACACTGGCTGTTTCTTACTCTTGCCTTTGACCCAGACTTTGTATTTGGAAAGCTTGTTTCCGCCGGCAAAACCAGTGGTCACGGTGTTTTTCCCATCGGAGAGTGCTTTCTTGTAGATTGATCCATGGCAATCAATACAGGCAATTTCAACGGCGGCCCGGGGTTCGCCATAGAGCTTCCCATTGCCGTGTCCATCTTGTGAGAAGTGACAGTCAACACAATGCATTCCAGCATCAAGGTGAATATCCTTCAAATGGACCGGAACACCTGGTCGCACCGGTTTATTTTCCTGCCATGCCTTATATTCCGCATCGGAATAGGGCTTCATGGCCTGATTCATGGATTCGCCGGTTACGTTTTCAACCTTATTCCCCTGGGCATCCAGGTAATGGCCCTTGCGATCCTGTTTGAAAATCGCCCGGAACATCCAACCATGGCCGTGGAAATCGGCAAACTGGGTGCGCTTGAGTTGTTTGTTGAAATCTGGTGAACCGGTTTGATTCAAAAACTCAGTATCCGTTCCCCATTTGCCCTTTTGAGCAGAACCCTCAGGGTTGCGGAGGCGGATATTTTCCAGCTCTTCAGGGCTGAGTTTGGCGCTCTTTTCCGGATACATCTTGTCGCCATCGGTTTCATTGTCCCACCACATAAACCCGGCATAGGTGGTCACCAGGTTTGTGCCAGGGTGCATATGACAAACCAGACACTGGCTGGTGGGAATGGCACTCGTCAGTTGGTGCTTAATTGGGTGACCTGGTTCATTTTTCGGAATCGTCGGGTCAGCCGTAAAGGATTTGCCTTCGTGTCCATATTTGGCAAATTGAGCCGAGTGGGCTTCAAACCGGTCGTTGGCATACGGTGTATGGCACGAAGTACACCCGCTGGATCGGTAGTCACCGGGCTGGTCGTTGGTGCCAAGGAATGACAGCAAGGGATCCAACAAGCGGGTCTTTTGCAGACCGAGGAATACTGGATCAGTCCGCAGGACCGTCCCAAATCCCCGAGGGCTCAGTTTTACTTGAGGCAGGCCAGGAAGTTCTTCCGGAAGTGGGTTCCCCACCTCCTGCACTTTCTTTCCGCCGCGTTCAAACACCCGGAGGATGTTGCCCGGTTGAGAAACTTCCCACCGCAACAACGGGTTCAAAAATGGAATCACGCCTTTGTATTTGGTTTCCTCAGGCGTTGGTTTTGGATGGGTTTCAAGCCGGATTGGAGCGCCATCAATATTGTAGGCTTCCCCAAACTGCGAATTTTTGACTCGATACGCCCCATTGTTATAGAGCGCGGCCCCCCACAGCATTCCGCCATGGGTCATCATGCTGGTGCGGACAAACTTCACTTCCTCAGCGTGGCACTCGCCACAGGAGACATCGGCCACGCGCAGGTCGCCAGGGTTAATGAAGCGGATAAATTTTGGATCTTCCTGATTTAACAGTTCATATGATCGGACCGGGTTGGCCGAAGTTTGTTTTTTGGTCCTGGCATCCTGCCATTTCTTGGGATATTTCGGCTGTACGTGGGCCTCATTTTTGGCTTTCTCATAGCCAGTAGCCCCCATTTGCTCACCAGCGGGGGGGCTTTGACATCGCCCTTTCCACCGTGGCAGTACACGCATGAAATAACTGGATCTTCCTGACCTTTAATGTTGACGTGGGATGGTTCAACCCCCTGATGACAGCTCTTACATCCTGAATCATCTGCATCCTGTGCATATCGATCACCAGCTTTGGTGCTCTTGGGCGCATCTTTTGATGGCGCCGGTGCAGATGCAGTCCCTGCTGTCTCGGGGTCGGTTGCCAATTCGGTCTCGTTTGCGGGTTGGGTTGGTGATGAGGAAGCGGCCTGAGTCCGGGCGCCATTCCATCGGACGCCAAAAACGATCAGAGCCAGCCCAATTACCAGACCACAACTCAGTAACTTGATCCAAGAGAGTTTCCCGAGTGAACGCATGTGTCTTTCCCTCTCTTCTTGATATGAAAGCGATCAGTTCACAACTGGTTTTTTTGTTCAATAACGTCTCAGATTAAAACGTCACAATAACCTTTGAGAACAGCGCAAACAGTGTTTTCTGGCCCTGGCCGCAATTCACACCAGGTTCACATTTTGAGGTATAAATGTCAGTAAATCCGCTCAGTGGAGTAAACACTGAAATGCCGGACTTGAAGATGATGTTTTCGCTGAGCAATGGCCGGTAAATCAACGCGGCGCCGTAATCAAACCCGATGTTGTGCCGGACTTTCGGTTGGAAGAGCAACTCTTTCAAAACCTGGGTCCGATGGAAGCGCAGATAGTTAAAATTCACTTCCAGGCGGGCTCGCGGGGTCAACTCAGCTTCATAGGCACCATTGACGACAATAATCCCAGGATTCACATAGTTGGCCTGCCCCTGAAGTTTGCTGCTCCGCAACGAGGGAATCAGACTGTTTTGCGTCGTCAAGGCGACACCCGTTTGGGTCAACCGGATTTCCTGACTGTTCCAAAAACTGGTTTCGCCACCCGCAAAAAACTGGTTGTCCAGGATTGAGTCAAACCCATTGGCCCGACCATCTGTGATCCCATTGTCCCCAGAGGTAAAAAACCCGGAGACCTTAAATCGTTGCCAGTCACGGTCCATTGACAATTCGAGGGCGCCAAGTTGGGCATTGATGCGTTCGTACCGCTGGGTAATCGGGTTCCGGCTATCTTGCCCAAACACCTGATAAAAAGCGTGATTGATGTTGATTCGACGGAAGTGCCCGTCTCCGGTCCATCCAATGTACCCGGCTTTGATGCTATGGGGTGTCACATTTCCAACCTGCTGGGGACGAACCAGGAAGTTGTTGGTGTCATATCGGATGGAGGGCTGATCATCGTTATAGTGGACACTCAACTGAGCAGTATAACCCTTTTTAATAAAATCCTGCCGATACAGATTGGCAATCCAAACCCGCTGGCTCCGGAAATCAAATGTATTCAGGCCGCTGTTGGTGTCTTTTTCCAGCATATGGAAATAGGCCACGTTGTACTGATATTTGTTGTCTTGATGATTTCCAAACAGGCGAACCCCCAGGTTGTTGTCAAAGAAAATCAACCCTCGAAAATCACTGTTGAATTGTTGGATCCCCGCCCGGAGCGAAGTCGTGTCAAAGTGTGGACTGTGTCCGCCACGACTTCCTTTTCCGCGTAAAAACGGAAAAACACGTGACGTGTCGCCCAACCGAACTTCGACAAACCCTTCCTGCAACCCAACGTGTCCATCAAGACGGTTGGTTCCGCGTCGGACGTCTCGGTTGATGATGCCATTTTCACCTGTGTTGACATAATTGATGTTGAACACCGGGGTGAATCGAACACGCCAGTCAACTGGCTTAAAGGCAGCATCCCCGTGGAATAACTCCGCCGAAACCAGAAAATTTTGCTGCAGAATATATTGTCCGCCACGGCCAAAAAACTCTTCGCCATCGGGCTTGTTGGTACTGACATCGCTTGGAACCGGAAGCCGGCGGACGATGTTGGCCGTGATGCTTTCCATGGTCAGAACAAAAAAGTTGTACTGGCCAAAAATCGGATAATCCCCTTTCAGCACGTTTTGCCGGTAGGGATTGGCTAAGCTTCCTTTAACGGTACGGTTCCACTCCGGAAACCCAATCCGCCAGCGGTCTTCAACTGGAGGGCCCGGGTCACCTTCGTTTTGGGTACTTTTTGGCTTGACGCTGGAACGACCAGCCGCGCCAGGTACATTTTTGGGTGGGTTTTGCAGGTCAACTTGTGGATCGTCGCCGATGGCTGAATCGGGTGAGTTGGCTGCGGCTTCGGGGGCACTCAGGGTGCTTTGCGCCACATTCTGTGCATAAACAACTCCTGACATCACAGATATCAGACATGTGGCAAAGAGGAGAACCAGCAAACGGTGCAGGCCACTGTTCATAATCGCCGCTCCTTGTAAGGTTGTCGTTGCGCAAACACAATCAAATTCCAGTCATAAGCGATCCCTCGGTCTGGCTGGAACCGGGGTTTGGGCAACGTCAGGGCTCAAATAGGGGGGTAATGCTTTGAAGATATTTCAACGACAGTGCTTGCGCTTCCAAAAAATTCCTCACTGGTCAAAAACAAAAGCCTTCAACCCAGAAACCGCCAGGGCTGAAACCTTCGCACAAGTGGTCGTGACTTGTTTGGATTCAAAAAGATCAGGTTAGAAAACTTCCAGGTGAAGAGTGATGCGAAAATGGCTTTTGAAAGGAATGAAAAGCCTGAGATTGAGAAGAGCCGCATCACGCCAGTTTGGGTGGAGCGTTCAAACCGGCAGTGGGAAGATGTTGTTTGATTGCTATTGTCTGGATGGGTAACTGGATTCCGTGCGCCAATAATAGTCTTGAATTTTTCATGAAGTCAAATTTTGATCTGTATTTTTTTCAAGATTTTGGTATTCTCTGGGCGCTTGTTCAACAGTTTTCAATCAACTCCTCATTTTCTAACGGGTCGTTCCACACCACACACGGGTGTAAACGTGCTTGTTTACTCAAGATTTCAGGTTCTTTTTTCATCAGTGGTTGTTTTTGATTGTCTTTCGAGGGTAATGGGTCATACATCGTCTGGATTCCCGCTCAACGTGCAGACCCAATCGTGGTGAGCAGCCCTTCATTTAAGGGTCGTTCGACTGCATCCTGAACTGTAAACTGACTTGAACCTCAGTGCCACCAGGTAAGGGGGAGGGCTCTGTCCTCTTTTGAATACCGGCTTGCCGACTTGACCTGTGTCTCGGCAAAAGCGGCTGGGGCTCAGGTACATTTTCGTAAGGAAGGCATGATCTCCATGAAAACCCCTAGATCTCGATTCATTCCGCTTGTGTTCACCTTGCTGATGGCAGCCTCATCGCTATCACTTCCGTTAGGCCCAATTTCAGGGACGGCAGCCTCCGGTCTGTCGCCAGCCCTCGCACCCCAGTACCCAACGGTTGGGCTCAATAAGGTCATGTGTCCGAACCCGGACGCCAGGGCGCTGGCTGTCTCTGACATCAACCGGATTATTCAACAGGCAGTGACCCGGGGCAATGAACCTGGGTGTCAAAGCCACAATTGCGGTTACCGACCGTGAAGTGAATGTCCTGGCCGTGTATCGCATGAAAGGCGCGAACCGGTTTGGCCGGATTGAGGGCGGGACCACACCCGGCCCGTTGGAACTCCCTTCCGTGCCCAACATTCAAACTGAATTCATGGCAATTTCAAAAGCTGGCACCGGGTCGGTTTTTGGCACTACCGGCAATGCGTTCACCCCACGGTCAGCCAGTTTTATCATTCAGGAAAACATTCCGCCGGGGGTGAACTTTTCCCCAGGTGGCCCCCTGTTTGGGGTTCAATTTTCCAACTTGTTCTTAATCAGCGATGTCAACCCACGCCTACCACTGGGGATTTCAGGTGATCCAGGTGCCGTCCCTCTGTTTAAGGGTGAAATTCCAGTTGGGGGCATTGGCGTCGAAGTTGAAGGCGCCTATGGTGTGGACAAAGTTCCTGATGACAACGATCAATCGGTCGAAGAAATCATTGCGCGGGCTGGTGCCCGTGGGTATGAACCACCGGAAATGATCCAGGCCGATAATATTTATGTGGACGGCGTCCGGCTCCCCTATCTCAACGCCCCACCCCAGGGCGCTGAAAATCCGGTCAATTTGAGCCGGGTGGGCAAATTCCTCAATACAGCACTTAACCCCTTGGGAAATATTCAACCAGGAATTGCTTATTTAGGACCAACCAGCCAGTTCAAGTGTGGGACCCTTCGCAACATGTCGGTGCGAATTGTCAACGATGTCCTTGACCTGGATCGGGATAACAACCGGACTGAAGAAGCGTTTCCCATCCGTGGAAATCGCGATCTTTCAGCCGACGAGGTTGAAACCATTCTGGCCCAGGCCATTGCCCAGGCGTATCGAACCCGTGGTGCGATTCGGCAACCGATTGGGAGTTTTGCTGAAGTGAACGTCGCAGTGGTTGGCGTGGATGGCGAGATTTTAGGGATTCGCGCGACACCCGATGCCCCAATTTTTGGACTTGATGTCTCAGCCCAAAAAGCCCGGTCATCGTGTTTGTTTAGCCGATCTGATGCTGCCCAGCTCCTGCGCCGGGCAGGTGCAGGCAACTATGTGGATGCCCTCGCCAATGAAGGCATCCGCCTTGATGGCTCGGTCGCCTTTAGTGACCGGGGTATTGGCTTCCTGCATCGCCCATTTTTCCCGGATGGCATTACCGGAGCCGAAAATGGTCCATTGAGCAGTTCAATCCGGAACTTCTCACCATTTAATGTTGGGCTTCAACTCGACATTCTGGCTCCATCCATCATTGACATTTTAAACGTCAGAGCACCACGCCCACTGCTTCCAAACATCCGCAATGGACTCCAGATTTTTGCTGGCGGACTTCCCCTCTATAAAGGCGGGAAATTAGTCGGTGGGATTGGCATCAGCGGTGATGGAATTGACCAGGATGACATTATCTGCGCCAATGGCGCCAAAGGCTTTGAAGCTCCAGCCGACATGCGATGTGATCGCGTGTTTGTGCGTGGGGTGCGCCTTCCCTATCAGAAGTTCCCACGTCATCCGGAACTGCCCTAGCTTGTGACAAAATGACCGGGGGACAAAATGACAAATCTGTTGATTGTCACCTTGTCCCCTGGCCACCTTATCAACTTTAAAGCGAGGGAATATTGAGTTTCGGTGCGGTCGGGTTCGATTTCGGGTCGCCTGGATATTCAATTCGCTCTAAAAACAAACCTGAAGCCGGAGCGGTGTGGGCAGCGATTTCCGGTGACCCACGCCGCATCAATTCCGGAATTGCATCTGGACTCACCTGTCCCTGACCTACCACAACCAGGGTGCCAACGATTCGTCGCACCATCTTCCACAGAAAATGCGAAGCCCCGATTCGGACATAGACCATGCCCCGGCCAGTGTCGATTGTCAGCCGATGGATGTCCACCCGGGTTGATTCTGATTTTCGAGGATTTCCCATCACACTTGGATCAGGCTGGCTAAAATGGGCAAAATCGTGAAGCCCGACAAAATGTTCAGCCGCTTTGCGCATTTGTCTGAGATCCAGGTGATCTTTAATCCACCACACATATTTTTTCCCAAACGCGGTCCGCTGGGTTGCCAGTTGATACAGATAATATCGAGCCAGGGCATCATGGCGGGCATGGAATTCAGGTGGCGCGATTTCCACTCGAACCAGATTGATATCCGCCGGGAGCAAATTGTTGATTGATCGCTGTAACTCAACCGGGTTGTGGCGTTTGGAAGTTCTCAGGTGAGCAACCTGGCCCAGGGCGTGAACCCCGGCGTCGGTTCGTCCAGCACCACCAAAATCAACCTTCTCATTGCAGACCTCACAGGCAACCCCGCGTAACTCTCCGGCCACAGTTCGAGCATTGGCCTGTTCCTGCCATCCGTGATAGCGGGTCCCATCATATTCAATTACAAGTCGGTAGGTAAAATTCAAATTTGCCATAGTACATCCAGTCAGTTTCAGGAATGGGACGCTCAGAAGGCTTGCCGATCAGAGGGCAATTCAGATTCAGGAATCAACCGAGACAATCCTGGGGTTCAAAGTCCAAATGTGGACCATCAGGGAAAAACAGTCAGTATAGCGGAGCCTGGTACAGCATTGGCAACCGGAGTTCGGCAATTTTGGTTCTTGGCGAATAGGAAATTTCTTGCTAACGTAAGCGCTCGCTGCAAAAAGTCATCATTTTCTTCCCGTTGCAATCTTTCATCATATCAGTGTTGTGGTTCAACAACCGGGCACCCACTGGTCAATTCCGAGTGGTACACCTCTGACGAACCCTCTCAATCAGTGCCAGTTGCGGGTAGCAAGTGGCTGTCCCCTGTTATATTTCTATACTATTTCTCTTGTGAAGGAGTCGCCCATGACAGAATCACGTCCTTTGACGATTCTCTGCCTGGCCAGCTATGAAAAAGGACAGGAATTTATGCGGGAATGCAAACGGCAGGGGTGCCGCACCTTTCTCGTCACTTCAGAAAGCATTGCCGATGCTGACTGGCCGAGGGAAAGCCTCGACGACATATTTCTGATTCCAGATGACAACAAAAAATGGAAACGGGATGATGTCATCAAAGGCATCAGTTACCTGGCTCGAACCCAAACGATTGACCGGATCGTGGCACTTGATGACTTTGACGTTGAAACCGCGGCGGCGCTCCGTGAGCACCTGCGCATTCCAGGGATGGGCGACACCACCGCCCGCTATTTCCGGGACAAACTGGCCATGCGGGTCAAAGCCCGCGATTCAGGGATTCCGGTTCCCGAATTTGTGCATGCCCTGAATTATGATCAAATTCGGGACTATATGGAGCGAGTGCCCCCGCCCTGGGTCCTCAAACCACGGTTTGAAGCGTCGGCTGTCGGGATTAAGAAAGTTCACCATGCGCATGAACTCTGGCCAATTCTGGACTCGCTTGGGGATAAACAATCCTTTTATGTCCTGGAAAAATATGTGCCGGGTGATGTCTTTCACGTTGATAGCATTATCACCAATAAGAAAGTGCTGTTTTCAATTGCCAGTCGCTATGGAACCCCTCCGATGACAGTGGCCCACGGTGGCGGGGTTTTTACAACCCGGACTATGATTCGGGGAGATGCTGACGAACAGGCACTGCTGGCCAAAAACCGGGAAGTGATGGCCGCGCTTGGTCTTGTCCACGGGGTTTCACATACTGAATTTATCAAAGGCGCTGAAGATGGTCAGTTTTACTTCCTCGAAACAGCATCGCGGGTGGGTGGCGCCAATATTGTGGAGTTAATTGAAGCGGCCACTGGCATGAACTTGTGGGCAGAGTGGGCAAAGCTCGAAATCAGTGATGACAAAAACCCGTATAAGCTCCCCAAACTGAAAAAGAACCACGCTGGACTCCTGGTTTCGCTTGCCCGGCAGGAATATCCGGATTACCTGGCCTTTAAAGACCCTGAAATTGTCTGGACCCTCCACAAAAAACATCATGCTGGCTTGATTGTATCCTCGCCAGATTACCATCGAATTGATGAATTACTGGCCGACTATGTCGAACGCTTTACGCGTGATTTCACCGCGTTTCAGCCTTCGCCTGAGCGACCAACCGGCTAGAGTCCAGTCCTCCTGGTCAGGATCGGTTCAACTGGGTGCAATGCGTACAGGTTGGGAAACCGGGACCTGCAGGTTCAGACTTCAAAGCTGTTTGGGAATTTTTGGAAATGTGGTCAGACAGGCCACATTTCCAACCAGTTTTTGAGTGCCCCTTTTTTGCATTCTGGAATCTTTCGTCCAGATCAAACGGGTTTCCCCGCTTTGATCACACGAAATTCTTTGATGGGGTGAGAGGTGTTGGTGTGACAAACCATCCGGACAAAGTGCTTGTGGTTGATGATGACCCCAATTTTCGTCTTATCGTGCGTAAAGTACTGACCAAGGCTGGGTTTACAGTGACTCAGGCAGATGATGGACAAAAAGGGCTGGACGCAGCCGAACATGATCAGCCTGGGGTTATTCTCCTGGACTGGATGATGCCAATTCTGGACGGACCATCTGTGTGCCGTCGTCTGCGTGAAAATCCTGAATTTCAAAATCTGCAAATCATCATGGTCTCGGCCAAAGGCGAACTTGACGATAAGATCTCTGGCCTTGATTCAGGCGCCGACGACTATCTGGTCAAACCCTGTGAACCCAAAGAACTCCTGGCTCGCGTTCGAAGCGCCATGCGCATTTATGAATTAAAGCGCCAACTGGCAGACAAAGCGAACTGGGAAGCCCTGCTGCGCCGGGTGGCAGACCGGATCCGAAGCTCGCTCAATATTGAAGAAATCCTGCGCGCGACGGTTGAGGAAATCCGGGTTGTGGCCCGGGCTGACCGGGCTGTGATTTTTGAACTGGATGTGGCGAGCCATCAGATGCTGATTCGTACTGAAGCCATTGGGCCTGAAATTCCCCCAAGTCATCATCTGGTCCTGGAAATATCTGCAGCTCAATTTTTCTATTCGGTTTTAGACCAAAATCAATCAAATCAGATTTCTGATATTCAAACGGCAACTGGGATTGATGATCTCAGGCCCTGGATTCAACAAACCCAGGTGCGCTCTCTGGTCGCCGTCCCAATTCTTTTGAGCGAAAAAGGACAGGCCACAACACTCTATGGACTCGCACTGCATCAATGCCGTGAATCGCGTACGTGGTCAGAAGAAGAAATCACCTTTTTGGAATCAACGGCCACTCAAACCGGCATTGCGCTTGAACATGCCCGCCTCTATGCCCAGGCGCAACAGCAGGCTCGGCGGGAATCGTTGCTCAATCGAACCACTGAACGAATCACCCGCTCGCTGGATCTGGATCAGGTCTTTCAGGCCACGGTTGATGAATTGCGCGATATTTTGGACGCGAGCCGGTGTGTCATCTTTGAAATTGATGAGCCAGGGGAATTTTTGGTGACACGGTGTGAATCGGTGAAGGAAGCCGCTTTGAGCGTTCAGGCCTATCAGATTCCCCTCCGGAATGCGCCAATTGGCCGCAATGTCATGATGAAGGGTGAGACCGTTACCATTGCTGAGATGGCCCCCCTGGCTGAACCACCTCTTTTAAATCGGGAGCACGACAAATACCTGAGCGTCGTCAATCAGCAGGTTTTACAGGCACTTATGCCCAAAGCCCTGTTTGCGACCCCACTCCGAGCCCGTGGGCAGGTAGTTGCCGGGCTGGCAATCCACCAGTGTGATCGCCCTCGTCGCTGGGCCCCTGATGAAGTGGAATTTATTATCGCCATTGCCAACCAAACCGGACTCGCCATTGAACGAGCCCAACTCTTTCAGGAAATCCAGGAACGCAACCATCAGCTTGAAGAAACAGTTGGCAAACTGGAAGAACTGGCTCGTCAACGCGAAGAATTCACAGCGGTTCTGGTCCACGACATTCGATCACCGCTTTCCGTGGTACTGGGTGTGCTCGAGTTGCTTGAGTTTCGAGCTCAAGATCTGGGGATTTTGGATGAAAATCTGACCCAGCTCTGTGTGGACGGCTTTACCACGGTGAACAATATTGTGTCACTGGTCAATGAAATCCTTGATTTCTCAAAAGCCGAGGCTGGGGGCTTACAGCTTGAGTTGAGCCTGAGTAATCCGGTAGATGTGGTGCAATCAGCTATCCATCAGGTAGATCTGCTGGCCACTCAAAAGCAAATCACCATAACCCTCAACCACGAATCAAATCTGCCGATGCTGTTGCTCGACGCCCCTAAAATCAACCGTGCGCTGGTGAACTTACTGAGCAACGCGGTCAAATTCACGCCTGTCGCCGGTGAGATCACCATGACAACTCGACTGATTGAAGGCAAGGAATTAGAAGAAGGAAAGCAATTTGTGGGAATTAGCGTGATTGATAATGGTCCAGGCATTCCAGCCCAGGACCTGCCCTATCTGTTCAATCCCTATTACCAGGCCCGGCAGCGTACCCGGCACCTGGGTACCGGGTTAGGACTGGCCATTGTGCAACGAATCCTGGCGGCTCACGGAGGAAAAGTTTTGGTTCAGAGCACAGAGGGACTGGGAACGGCATTCTCGATCATATTGCCGGTTTTAGCCCTTCAGGAAATGACCCCGTGATCAACTTGAGGCTCACCTGTTCAGTCCCCCGGTCATAACCACCAAGCACATCCCGTCAAATTAACTAAAGGTGCTTCCCTTAAACGTGGTGGCGCAATCACCGGTGTACCGTTTAAAAGCTCTGGAAAAATAGTCACTATCGCTAAAGCCAACGCTGTAAGCGACTTCTTTAATGCTGGTGTTTCCAGCCGCCAACATTTGCTTGGCTGCCTCAAGACGGGTTTGTTGTAAAAGCTGACGGAAGCGCATGCCAGCGTGTTTATTCAAAATGCGTGATAACTGACCGGCTGAGAGCCCAAGTTTATCAGCGACTCGATGTAAATTGAGCGAGGGGTCAGTGTAATACATTGAAATGACCCGCACGGCCTTTTCAACCAGCGAGGCTTCCGGTGGCCGCTTCATATCCGGGCTGGCCGGAAACGGAAAGATCGGACACAGGGATTCTGCCGCTTGCCAGACAATTTGCGGGGAGTTGGAACTGAGCATGATGTCAGCGATCACCTGATCACGGACCTCAAGGCCAGATTCACCCGCGCCGACCCCAGGTGAGAGTCGTAAGAAAATGAGTGCGGCCTGTGAGTTCACCCGCCGCAGTTCACCGATGACCCGTCGGCGGATTGGGTAAACCGTCACACCGACAATGATCACCTGATACTCCACCAGGTCATTTAACCGTTGCTCAGCCGCATCCAGCGTCAGTTCCAAATCGAGTGGAACCTGATGCATCGCCATGTGGGTGGCTTCGTGTTTACATCCGTCAATGAACGCAACGCGCAGTCCATGATTTTGTTTTTGCCAGAAATCGATAGGTGTGGGCACAGTTTCCTCCAAACCCTTAAAAAGTTTCGAGTGTCAAATCTAAAGCGTCAGGTGCCTGTTAACTTTTAGGGTTGGGAAATGAAATCAACGATTGGAATGATGAAGTGATGACTTGCGTAAGCCTAAACTGGAAAAGACAAGAAAGCAAATGGATTTATGCCGCAACCCAGAAATTTAGGTGAAGAACTGGTGCGTCGTTTATCCTGTACCGGGTTTACCCTCAGAATTTCAGGGAAGACCCACCTTGTGACCAGCAGGGAACTCATTCCTGATAAGCCCGGAACATCCCGCTTTTATGCGCCCGTTTTTGCTGTTCATAATCTAAAAATTCACGAACCAGCCGATCCCCGGTTTCATCCGCATAGGTCTTGAGAATTTCCCGCCCTGGTGTCTGTGGGGATCCAACACTATAGGTTGCGGTGCTGAGAGCATCTTTGACCTCAAACTGGACCTGGGGCGTCTCGACCGTATTTCCCGTGAGTTCAATTGAGAGGTGATAGGTTCCGGCAAAGATCATCCCTGGGGTTGAGGGAGAGATCATCGGGGCTTTTGCAACCTGGGAATTTAATCCATCCATCAGCAAGAGCGCTTCATTGGTAAACCGGGCGCCAATGACAACCGGGTAGATAAGGGCTGTCGTTCCCCGATCTTTCATCTCATCTTCAAATGAAGTAAAGAGCGAACTGGCGGTTGTCCCCTGGGAGCGGTTCTGGTCCTGAATGCTCCCTAATCGCACCTGGAGCGAAGTCATCAGTTGTGATCGCAACAGTGCTGCCACCTGGAGCAGGCGCACAATGTCTGGGATTCCAATTTCACCTTTGGCAACATTGATCAACAACGAGCTATTTTTATGATCTGCAGCCAGAATCCCTAAACACCCGTACGGCTGGCCAAGATCAAGTGACTGTTCAATGATTCGAAATTGAGGAATTTGCCCCGATACTGATAGAGGTGCCCGATAGAGACTTCCAGCCAATCGCAATAAAACAGTCTGGAGATTTTGACACACCAGATCCTGGATATCGCGGTCGGTAATTTCAATTCGAATCTCCATAACTTCCTCACTCTCAACAAGTTCAATTCCCAAAGATAGATAGCCACCACCAGATGACCGCCAGTCTGAAAACTGGCGGCCTCAGGCTCTCTTCAGGCTCTCTTTACTTCTTTTTGGCATCTTTGTCGGCGGCGGCTGGTTTGGCGGCATCTTTAACTGAAACCAGTTCGACATCAAACAACAACGGTGAATCAGGAGGAATAACCGGCGGGCGACCGCTAGACCCATATGCCAAATCAGCCGGGATTGTCAATTTCCGTTTTCCACCCGCTTTCATCCCAACGATGCCTTGATCCCAACCTTTGATCACAGTTCCAGCCCCAAGTGTAAAGGTATAAGGTTTACCTCCATCTCGTGAACTGTCAAATTTCGTCCCATTCAGCAGGGTTCCGGTGTAATGAACCGTCACTTCCTGACCAGTTTTGGCAGCCGCACCTTTCCCCACGGCGACATCTTCAATCTTGAGTTCTTTGACGGCTGGGGTCGGTGTGGCCGGTTCGGGCTCTTTGGTGGCTGGCAACGAAACAATTTCATTTTTCGGGGGAGTGGCCGGTTGGGCCGGCGGCGTTGTGGCAGCAGTTGGGGTGGTGGCTGGAGCGGGTTTAGGCCCGGAGGTCATATACAGACCCACAAGCGCCACCACAACCAGGCCCACGACACCCAAAATCATCCAGTTTGGGCCACCTGATTCTGACGTGGCACCGCTTTTGACACCGGCGCCTGCAACACCGCCTCCGCCCCCGCCCAATGAATCTTCATTCCGATAGGTCGGAGAGACTTTGATGGCGCGTGAAGCGGCTGATTTACGTTTGCGTTCAACATTTCGATGACGACTGCTTGGCATAGTTGGAAAATACTCCTCAAGGCAAAAATCAATCTCGTGGCACTCAGTGAGCTAACCCCCTGAGCACTCAACGTTTTTCGGATTTGGTGATGAATTTGGAAGACAACGGTATGGTCTTTGGCTTTCGGCTGAAAAACAAAGTGTACTATATTTCACATCCCTTTCAGCTTTTCAACTGCTGAGTACTCTGAATTTTCAATCATCTTTCCATTCTCACTCCTGATTTTTACTTTTTTGGGATGTGACGTCCTCTTTACTTTACTTTTATGACTTCACGAATTGGGATCCTGGGCGGTGGGCAACTGGCCCGAATGACGGCCTATGCGGCTTTCCGACTTGGTTTTCAGATTGGCATTTTGGAACGCGAGGCAGAGAGCCCGGCGGCGTTGCTGACCCCGCATTCCTGGGTTGGAAGCTGGAATGATCAGCAGTTGCTCGACGAACTGGCAGTCTATGCCGATGTTGTCACACTGGAAAATGAATTTGTTGATGCTGAAGCCCTTTCCTACCTTGAATCACGCGGGGTCCATCTCTACCCTTCTGCCCGAACGCTTTCAACCATTCAGGACAAATTTCTTCAAAAAACCGCCCTTAAACGAGCTGGCCTCCCAGTTCCCCGGTTTGCAGCGGTTGAGTCCCCGGCTGAAATCGTGCAGTGTGCCAGTTCGTTTGGCTGGCCATTGATGCTCAAAGCCCGGCGCAATGGCTATGATGGATATGGCAACGAGCTGCTCAGAACCCCAGAAGATGTGATCCCAGCCTTTGAAAAACTGGCGAAACGGAGTGGGTTGCTGATGGTTGAAGAATTTGTGCCCTTCACCAAAGAGCTGGCCATCATGGTGGCGCGTTCGTCGCACGGCGATGAAACTGCCTATCCAGTGGTGGAAACAATCCAGCATGCCCATATGTGCCACACGGTACTGGCACCAGCCGCCATTAGTGAAAATTCGATTCGCCGGGCATCTGAGCTTGGCAAACGAATCATGACCAGCCTGGATGCGGTTGGAATTTTCGGAATCGAACTCTTTTTAATGACCGATGGTGATCTTATGATCAACGAGATTGCCCCACGTCCTCATAATTCAGGTCATTTTTCAATTGAAGGATGTTTCACTTCCCAATTTGAAAATCACGTTCGATCCATCGTCGGCCTCCCCCTTGGATCTACCCAAATGGTTGCTCCGGCAGCAGTTATGGTAAATGTCCTTGGTACCAACGACGGACCAGCTCAACCCAAAGGCCTCGTTGAAGCCCTTTCCATTCCAGGTGCCCACGTACACCTCTACGGCAAAAAGATGTCCCGTCCAGGCCGGAAAATGGGACATGTTACAGCTACGGGTCATACCGTGGACCAGGCCCGTGAGGTTGCGCTTCGGGCCGCCAGGTTAATTACCATTTAGATGACTCTTACGCCAAAAAGCTCAAAAGTGAAGATTCTCTAACCTGTTGACTCAAGACATTTTGATGGTGTTAGAGTATACTCTGAAAGCTAGAAAAAAACTCAATACTGATCGTTCCTTGCGCTCCATCACTTAACTACAGGGGGAATCCGATTATGGAAACAAAAGAAAAATCATTTCCATTGGTGGGAATAATTATGGGCAGTGACTCAGATTTGCCAACAATGAAGGAAGCGGTGGCGGTCTGTGAAGAATTTGAAGTGCCCTATGAAGTGCGAATCGTCTCGGCCCACCGTACGCCTCGCGACATGGTGCTCTATGCTGAATCAGCCCATATCCGTGGGCTACAAGTCATCATTGCCGGGGCTGGTGGTGCGGCTCACTTACCGGGAATGGTAGCCTCACTCACACCATTACCTGTGATTGGTGTTCCAATCCATAGTCGGTCACTCAATGGGCTTGATTCGCTGCTTTCAATTGTCCAAATGCCTTCAGGCGTTCCAGTGGCCACGGTTGCAATTGGTGCTGGACGAAACGCCGGGATCTTAGCTGTTCAAATGGTGGCCATGACCAACAAAGAACTCCAACAGGAGATTCTTGATTTCAAGGCCAAAATGGCTGAGATTTCCCGAAATAAGAACCATACCCTGCCGCATTAATCCTGACAGCATCATAAAGTGACAACTGACGGGGTGCCATCTGTCAGTTGTCGCCCTGTCAATCAGTCACTGGTCACCGGGCAAGTTTCCCAATTAATTCAAACATTGGCATATACAGGGCAAAGACCAGGAATCCGACCAGACCGCCCAGCATAAACAACGATACTGGTTCAATGAGCTTCACCAGGCGATCACGGGTCTGGTCGGCATTGTATTTGAGATTGTCAGCATATTTTTCTAACACTTCCAATCTTCCAGTACCTTCAAACGTTTTCATTTCATTGAAGAAACTCGATGCTGGTGAAAACACCGGATGTTCAGAAGCAAAGGCTACAGCAAGTGAATGGGTGCGCCCAGAAGTAAAGTGATCGCTTCCCTTTCGAGCCGCATCACGCAGTTCAGAATTGATAATCGCATCGGCGGCCAGTTCCGAACTCTCCGTCAGCAACCCACCCGCACTAATCAGCATAGTAAAGGTTGTCAGAAAATTGAACGCATCAACCTGGGCCACCAATGTTCCAATCACGGGAATCGCCAGCATGGCTCGATGTTCAAATTCCTTGACTTGAGGCACGTTCTGGTGTCCAAACCAGCCAGCAACGACGCCGGCCCCAACCCCAGCCAGAATCAAATACCAGTATCCAACCATGATATCTGAGGTTGAAATCACCAGTTGGGTCGCCCAATGGAATTTTGCTTCGCCCAACAACCCCTCATAAATGGTTGAAAAACCTGGCACAATGACCACCATAAACAACACAATCACAATCAAAGCCACCACCAGCACCAACGCCGGATAAATCATGGCATTGATTAAGGTATCGCGCATATTTTTGCGATCAATCAGGTTTTTCACGTACCGGCGCAGGACCGGACCATAGTCCCCCGTTTTTTCAGCCGCATTGAGCACAGCGACCAGATACGGGTCAAAGACACCTGGAAAGTGCTGAGACGCAGGCGCAAAAGCAACCCCAAGTTCCAGCATCAGGTGGGCCAGTTCGCGGACGAGTTGTTCACGTCCCTGGCTGGGCCTGCCGCTCAACAGAAAAGCGCGTGAATCAGGTTTTGTTTTCTGCAGGAGGTCATAGAGTTCAACTTCACTGAGTAAAAACCCAGGGATGCCCTTTCCAGAATCAACTGAGGCGGCCAGGCGGGTAAAAAATGAAAGTTTTTCATCGATACTGAGGGTAATGGCTCGCCGATCAGCCAGTTGGTCCGCTGTCTTTGACGCGGTGGCCATCGTTGCAGAAACAGTCGAACTTGATTTACGGGGGGTCATATCCTGATCCTTGGTCTTAAAGTTCATCTGGCCGTTGGATGATTGAGACAAGGGGACTACCAGTTGATGGGCAGCAGTTAGCGAGGGTTCTTTTCATTGAACAGCCTGACGATCTGCCCAGGCAAAACAAGGTGGCAGTTCCCTGTCTTCTGGCGCACAGTGTTCCCTCATGATCTTATCCAACCGATATAACTGGGACCAGAAGCGATAGAAAAGGGCTGACAATTCATCAACCTGGGTACCCGCTCGAAGATATAGGACCTGATCCTCAATCTTCTGGTATCTGATCTGGATATTTCCTGGGGAACAGGTGCCAACCCGGCACTGGGGTTCGGGCAACTCGTTGAACTGTCTTTTGTTCAAGAGCCAATTACCCGAAACCAGGCCAGACTGGAAATTTTTGAAGGTGATTGACTTTTAATTTTCAAACGATTCGGTCAAAAGTTGTTTTTGCTGCATCTGGTGAATAATGTAGGAACCCGTCGCGGAAGTTCCACTGGCGGGCAATCCAACATACCGCACCGCTTGATTTTGCCGTAACAATTGTCGCAACCGTGGCTCGACAAAGGTCCAGGCCCCCTGGTTCGCTGGCTCTTCCTGAACCCACCGAATATCAGTTGCCTGAGATAACCCTGGTGAATTCAACAATTGCAGCAATAAGGCTTTCGGGAACGGATACAATTGTTCAAGCCGGATAATGGCGGTTTGGGTATCTTTGAGTTCCTGGAGCTTTGCTTTCAGTTCGTAATACACCTTGCCGCTGCACAGTAAAACCCGTTTGGCCAGACCACTGGTCGCCGGGTCCATCACCACTGGCTGGAACGTCCCCTGGGTAAAATCAGTGATCGGAGATGAAGCCCCTGGGTGACGCAACAAACTCTTTGGTGTCATCACAATCAGCGGTTTGGCATGCGTCATCTTGACCTGGCGGCGCAACAAATGGAAATACTGGGCGGCATTGGTACAGTTGACGACCTGCATGTTCCCCCCGGCACAGAGCTGGAGATAGCGTTCCAACCGGGCGCTGGAGTGTTCTGGCCCTTGGCCTTCATAGCCGTGAGGCAACAGCAGCACCAATCGGGTTGTTTGATTCCATTTTTCTTCACCTGCGGCAATAAACTGGTCCACGATAACCTGGGCCGCGTTGGCAAAATCACCAAACTGAGCTTCCCAAATCACCAGGGCTTCAGGATGGGCGACGCTGTATCCATATTCAAATCCAAGCACACCGGCTTCTGAAAGGGGACTATCGTAGAGGTGAAATTGTCCCTGCTCAGGCGAAAGTGTCGTCAATGGCATCCAGGGCTCAGCAGTATGAGCATCAAAAAACACGGCATGCCGCTGGCTAAAAGTACCCCGAACCGTGTCCTGACCACTGGCACGCACGGTGATGCCTTCCAGAAGAATCGAACCAAATGCCAGTGATTCGCCCATGGCCCAATCAACCGGGATTTCCCCATCCACCATCTTGGCCCGTTTGGTCAGCAATCCAACGATTTTGGGGTTGATATTAAAACCCAACGGAACGGCGGTTGCCGCATGGGCCAATTTTTTCAGCACATCCTGGTTGACGCTGGTGCTAAATTCTTCAATGACTTCGGGTTCCTTTGGATTTGGAAGAACCAGTTTGACATCCCGGCGCGACACAATTTCTTTGGCGCCAAGCAGGGCATTCTCATACCGACGAACCCGATCTGCAATCAGTCCGTCCACGCCTTCAGCCGTTATCACCCCTTCGCGAATCAACCGCTTGCTGTAAATCGTCCGCACCCCTTCGTGGTTCCGAATCCGCTGGTACATAATTGGCAACGTGTAGGTCGGTTCGTCACCTTCATTATGTCCGTGGCGGCGGAACCCAATCACATCCAGCACAATGTCTTTGTGGTATTTTTGCCGGTAATCGAGGGCCAGTTGCAAGATATGGTAAGCGGCTTCTGGATCATCACCATTGATGTGAAAAATCGGAGCCTGAACCATTTTGGCGACATCGGTGCTGTAGGTTGATGACCGGCTGTCTTCAGCCGTGGTGGTAAACCCAACCTGATTGTTAATAATGAAATGGAGTGTTCCACAGGTACTATATCCTGCCAGTTGGGACATATTAAGGGTTTCGGGAACAATTCCCTCTCCGGCAAAAGCCGAATCCCCGTGCAGCAAAACAGCAAATTTGCTGTAGCGATCCGATGGGGTCAGGATGCCCGATTTGGTCGCCAGCTCCATCTTCTGATCCTGCCTGGCTCGAACCACGCCCTGGACCACTGGATCCACAAACTCAAGGTGGCTTGGATTGGACAGCACCGACACGGTGACCTGTTTTCCATGAGCGGTATCCCGGACGCCCGATGCGCCCTGGTGATATTTCACGTCACCCTGATCGTGCGGGAATTTTGGATGAACCGAGCCTTCAAAACTGGTGAAGATCCGCTCGCAGAAATGACCAATCACATTGGCAATCACATTTAAGCGACCACGGTGGGCCATGCCGATGACAATATCGTCAATCCCACGCGACGGGGCACTTTCAATTACCTGATCGAGCAAGGCCACGATGGTTTCAGCGCCCTCAACCGAAAACCGTTTCTGCCCAAGATATTTCACCCCCAAAAAGCGCTCAAATTGCTCGGCGGAAATCAGCTTCCAGAGCAGTTGTTTTTTGACTTCAACCGGGACCGGGGGATGATCACGCTCGACTTGCGAGCGAATCCATTCTTTTTCTTCCGGATTTTGAATATGGCGATATTCAATACCAACCTTGCTGCAATAATACTTCCGCAACCAGAGCAAAATCTGACGCAACGTCGCTTTTTCGGTATTGCCCAATCCACCCGTGATGAACTCGCGATCCAGATCCCAAATTGTCAACTTATAGGTTTCGATATCCAGTTCGGGATGTTCCTGGAATTGCATGGCGCCTAACGGGTCAATATCAGCCACCAGATGGCCGCGGACACGATGGGCATTGATCAGTTCCAGCACGCTGGCCTGTTTGCGGACTTCATCGCGATGCCGGTCAATACCTAAAATGGCCGGGTTGCTGTCAACCGCCCAGCGATAGGGTTTATAGGGAATGCCCAAATCGGCAAAAATCGTGTTGTAAAAGCGGTGTTTCCCGCGCAGCAGTTCATCAACAAATGCCAGGAAAGATCCGGATTCAGCACCCTGTACGATGCGGTGATCATAGGTGCTGGTGATCGTCATGACTTTGCTGATTCCGATGCGTGAAATCGCTTCAGGCGCCATGGCCAGAAACTCCGGCGGATACTCAATGGCGCCCGTCGCAATAATCAGTGCCTGACCAGCCATCAACCGGGGATTTGACGCTGTGGTGCCGAGTGTTCCTGGATTGGTAAGCGAAATGGTGGTGCCTTGAAAATCTGGAACTTGCAGTTTTCCAGCGCGGGCACGTTTGACGACATCATCATAGGCGGCAACCAGCTCGGCAAAATCCATTTTGTTGGCCGCTTTGATGTTTGGCACCAACAATGTCCGGGAACCGTCTTTTTTGGTGACATCCACCGCCACACCAACATTCACATTGGTACATTGCACCCGGTACGATGTCCCGTCCTGAGCTTCAAAAAAAGCATTGAGTTGCGGAAACCGATCCAGGGCCTTCACCAGAGCATAGGCAATGATATGGGTAAATGAAACCTTGCGGCCTGACTGCTCAAGAAATTGATTCATCAACCGCCGGTTTTCATCGAGCAACTTGATTGGAATCTGACGCTGGGAGGTAGCAATCGGCACGGAAAGACTGGTTTCCATGTTTTCAACGATTCGCAACGCCGGACCACGTAACGGAATCCGCTCCATTGACGCATCAACCACCGGTGCTGGCGCGGCTGGCTTTGCCGCCGGAGCTTCAGCTTTTGGCGGGGTTGCCGCAACCACCGGCTGCGGTGCTGGCGCATCAGCTTTGGGTGCGGTCACCACGGCTGGAGTTGACACCGCCGGAGCGGCTGTCGAAGCCGCGGCTCGGGCTGGCTGCGGTTCATTGACCACGGCGACATCACCCATCTTTTTCAAAAAATCAGTGAAATACGCGCGCCATTCGTCATCCACCGCCAGTGCGTTTTGGCGGAACAGATGGAACAGGTCAATGACATAGTTGGAATTGATGCCGAACTCGGCAGCAAGGATTTGTTCATGTTGCGTTTTGCTCATGTGGTTGGGAACCCCCCATTTTTCTTTTGGCCAAAGCCCCAGTTATGCTGTAAATGATTGAAATGTATGACAGTTGATACAAGGTGGAATTCGTTTTTTATACTCTCTCTCACGGTTTGACAAGTGAGGAAAGCGGCCCAGTCGGATTGAGCACGTCTTTGAGGTCGCGATATGGAATCGCGACTTCAACTGATCCTCCCTCGGCAAACGGCACCTGGAAATTTATCAGCACGCCACGGCGGTTTACATTCCAGCTTGAGAAATTTTCCGGTTTGGCACTGATGTCAGGAAAGGTGTATCCGCTCCCGGTGGCCAGTGACTTACAGATTGTTGAGAGTTTGGGTAGAAAAGACGAATTGGGAGCAAACAGATCGGCGAATTGTAGCATTTTTCCAGTCCGGCGGTCATAGTTTACAGCCAAATCTTTCAAAACCGGAGGCGTGTTGACATAGTTGATATCAATTGTCAGCCGGATACTGATCAAATCAGGGCTTGCCAGGAAGATCTCGTACAAAATCCCCATTGAATTGAGCTGGCTTGTCACCGTGGCGTCAGTTGGTGACGGTGGTGGCTGGCTGTAGTTTTTGGCCACTTCCGCTTTGAATGAGTGATATGCCTCATCCACCAGCAATTCAACTTTCTGATTAAACTGCCGGCTTATCTCATCTGTGGCCCCTGACAGTTGCGGATACCGGGCCTGAAAGACATAGTTGGCCGGTTGATTTTCATCGTTTCGAACCTGCTCGGTGAGTTCAACGCCATTCCCAAGCGCCTGAAGTTCTTCAGCAAACTTTATTTTTGTGGGCGCGGACTGGCCGGGTGATGTCCAGTCGCCTTCCAGCACAAGCTGTTTCCCCTGGGGCTGGGTCTCGACCCTCAACTTCCCGGTCAGGGTGCCTCGTGGCTGTTCGAGTTGCTGAATTCCAAGTGAAAACTGACCATCGGCCTGGAGCTTTCCTTCAAGCAGGAAAGCGTTCTTCCGTCCGTGGAGCAATGGTCGCGGCTCTTCAAAGACATAGGCCCCGCCCAGGTCTTCACCTGATCGATTCAGGTACAATGTGGCTTCTTTTTCTCCAATTGTTCCAGTAAAGACCTTGTCAAACTGAGTTGGAAGATCCGCCCTGGAAGTTGAAGGAACAGGTGGGGGCGCTGGCACCGGAGGGGGCGCCGGCGACGGTACGGCAGGCGAGGTACACCCCATCAGTCCAGAAATGCAGAAAATGGCAGCGATCAATCTGAATTGAACACGTTTCATTCTTTTTTTCGAAGGTTGAAAACCGCTCAGGCGGGATGGATCAGAAGATAGTGAAAACGCAGATGGTTATTCGGTCCGGACCAGTTCGCGAGCCCGCTCGGCAGCTTTCACCACCGCTTTAATTAAGGTTACCCGAAGTTTTCCTTCTTCAAGTTCAAGCAGCCCATCAATGGTGCATCCAGCCGGGGTGGTCACGCTGTCTTTGAGCAATGCCGGGTGCTGACCGGTTTCCAAAGCCATGCGGGCAGCGCCAAGCATCGTTTGTGCCACCAGCAACGTCGAGATATCGCGGGGAATTCCAAGTTTCACACCAGCTTCAGCCAGAGATTCGATGACAACATAAATATAAGCCGGTCCACTCCCTGAAAGCCCAGTCACCGCATCCATCAGTTTTTCATCCAGAAACGCAGTTCGACCGACGGCAGAAAAAATGGTCTCAGCAATTTTTAATTGATCGGAGGTGACATGTTTCCCCTGGCAAAGGACTGACATCCCTTCATTGAGTAAGGCAGGCGTGTTGGGCATTACTCGAATGACCGGAGTTTCAGCCGGTAAGCGCTCTTCAATAAAGGAGGTCGTGACCGAGGCCGCCACACTGATGAAGAGCTGAGTGCGATTGACCACGGGCCGGATCTCAGCGAGTACCCGGTCCATGTTTTGGGGCTTGACTGCCAGTAAAATGATGTCGCGCCCCTCAACCGCCTGGCGGTTATCGCGTGTGGTTGCAATTCCCAACCGATCTGAAACTCTGGTGAGCGAAGCTTCGTGACCAACTGTCCCGGTGATATCTTCCCGACTGACATCAGCCCGATGTAACAGGCCGGTAACCAGGGCTTCGCCTAGCTTTCCGGCACCAATGATTGCAATCTTCTTACCACGTAACATTAAATGACCTTTCCCTAACCAAATGTTAAAAGACTCTCATTTCTATCTGATTTTCCAGCAAAACAACAAGCCAGAACCGGCAAATTTGTCGTACAGTGAAGTTTCTTTCTTCCCCAAGATAAAAAAGAGAATGATATCCTATCGTTTTCGAGCACCATTTAAGAAACACGATTGAGGTTTCAATGAAGACACTTTTAAAAAAACACCTGTTATCGAAGCATTCACCTTTTAGACACACCTTCTCACACTTCTTTTCAATACTACGTGCACCTCGCCACCTCCTGGCAATTGTTCTGTTTTCAGTTGGTCTTTTAGCCCTGCTTCCCTACTGGGGAGAGCTAATCTCTGAAGCACAAAGTGCCCCCCAAATCACCAGTCTGTCACCTTCGCAAACCAGCGTTGGGCAGGTTCCAAAGAAAATTACCATCATTGGTTCCGGATTTGCTGCCGGGGCTCAGGTTGAGATTTCAAGCTCTGCTTCGACGTCCACGATTGCGGCCAAAGTCTCTGGCAGCACCCAACTGGTGATCAAAGGAAAAAAACTCCCAGCCGCTTTTTTTGCCCAGGATGGCCAGCTCCGAGTCGTGGTGATCAGCAACGGCCAGCGCTCAAACGCTCTTACCTTTCAAGTCGGAAATGGTGGCTCAGCCGGTGGCGGAGTTCAATTTCAATCGGTTGACCCAGTTTTGCAGGAAGGCGGGACCTTGCAGGTACGGGCTCAGGTGGTTGATTCACAGGGCAATCCCCTTCCAGGCACGGTTACCTATGAATCCGGCAGCCCTGAAATTGCAACGGTTGAGGCCAGTACTGGACTGGTCCGGGGTGTGACGCGTGGATTTGCCACCATTACAGCCCGGTCAGGCAATCTATCAGCCGGCTTGACTCTGACCGTGACCCGCATTGAAAACTCAAGTGACACCAATAACGGCGACCTGGTGTTAATTCGCGATCAGGCTGGTCGCCTCTATAGCTCAAATCCAACCCGGCACACCATCAACCGACGAGATGGGTTTGGACAGGCATCACGCTTGTTTGCCGGGCGAGACCAGGTACCAGGGAATGTTGACGGAACACTCGCCCAGTCCCTGTTTAACAGCCCGATTGGGTTAAGTATTGATGACCGCAGTGGTCGCATTTATGTCGCAGATACGGCCAACCACGTCATCCGGGCCATGCTGCCCTCAGGAAACGTCGTCACTATCGCGGGGATCAAGAATCAGGCCGGCTCGACTGATGGCGCAGTGACATCAGCCACGTTCCGCAACCCTCGGGCGGTTGAAGTTGATCTTGGCGGCAATTTGTATGTGGCAGATACTGAAAATCACACCATTCGCTATATTGATTTTTCGACCAACACCGTTTCCACCATTGCCGGAGTGGCGGGTCAGGCTGGTCTCCAGGATGGAGTTGGAAGCGGCGCCCGGTTTTCACGTCCAACGGGGCTGCGACTGAGCCCGGACAAACGCATTTTAAATGTGAGTGACGCCGGCAATGGGGTCGTTCGTCAGGTTACCCGCAATGGTGAAGTGCGCACGATCCGCCAGTCCCAGAGCCAGGGCCTCTCTCGTTCCGCCTATTCGCCACATCGGCAAACCGGTGGCGCCTTTCAATTTACCAATCCACAAGCCGTCGGGGTTGATTCGACCGGCAATGTTTATGTTGGCGATCAAAACGGAGTCGAAATCATCCTCCAGCGCCAGGGGAGTTTTTTTGACTCACTTTCCCTCGCCCCAGATGGGGTTCTGAACTCACCAACTTCATTTAGTGTCGGCGGGGCTGATGCCATTACGCTGAATGCAACGGGTCCAAGCCTGAGTCGAGTAACGGTGGCACCGCCTGAGATTTCTTCAGTCACCCCAAGTCAAACCCCAATCCGAACCTCAGTTCCAGTCACAATTCGAGGCCGGAATTTTGCTCCAGAATCGGTTGTCTTGATTGATGGAGTTCCAGCGTCAAATGTCATTTTTGACAATGCAACCCAGCTTCGAGTCACAACGCCGGCCAACGAAGCCAGCGGCCCTCAAATTTTGACCGTCCAGCACCGTGGCGGCATTGCCCAGACCCAATTTACCTACCTGCCACCTGATTTGAGCGCCATCAGTACCGGTTCAATCACCACATTTATTGGCGGTGGCCGCTTTGCTGGTGATGGGGGTCCTGGCCTGCAATCGCCAGTCATTGCACCTGGAGGAATTGTGGTGGATGGCGCTGGAAATTTGCTGATCGCCGATACCAAAAGCTCCCGGATTCGAAAACTGGCGTATGACACAGGGATCATTACGACCATTGCCGGAACAGGCCAATCCACGCCCAACTTGCTGATAGATGTCAATAACAAGCTGGCAACCTCAGTGCCAGTCTCCTTTCCATCCGATGTAACCGTTGATAATAAAGGAGATATATATCTCATTGCGCGGTTTTCGGCTCAGATTTACAAAATTGACGCCCAGACTGGAATACTCAAAGTCGTCGCCGGAAATGGAGTTGCTGGATTTAGCGGTGATGGGGGACCGGCAACCCAGGCAAGATTCAGTAACAGCATGTATGCGCTCGATATTGATCGGTCGGGAAATATTTTTGTAGTGGATGCCGGGAATCAACGCATTCGACGGATATCTCCGCAGGGGATTGTGACCACCATTGCTGGAACGGGACAACCAGGAAATACTGGCGATAATGGGCCAGCCACCGCAGCAACTATCAATGTGGACGTTGAAGAGATCGCGCTGACGGCGGCCCAATGTGCGATTGATCAAGATGGAAATTTCTTTTTTGCTGACACTTTCAATTCTGTGGTTCGCCGAATTGATGCCAGAACAGGCGTCATTACCCGAGTCGTTGGAACCGGCACACCAGGCACAACTCGCGATAATGTTGTGGCACTCCAGAACCCCCTTCAACTTCCAATCGGCGTTTTTATAGCTGACACCGGCGATTTATATATCACCGACGCTGACTCAGCTCAGGTCTGGCGAGTTGATGCCACGACAAAAGTCATGCGATTGGTGGCTGGGACTGGAACTCAGGGCGTTGGAGGAGAAGGAGTTATTGCCACCAATTCAGCACTGAGGTTTCCAACTGCCACTGTCATTGATGGAGCTGGGAATATTTTCATCAGTGATTCTGGAAACAATCGGGTCCGAAAAATTGACACTCGAACCCAAATCATTCGAACCATCATTGGTGGTGACACCAGAGCGATTATTGGAGATGGTGGGAGTGCCATTCGAGCCCGCCTGGTTACCCCAACTGATATTGCGGTCAGTGCCACCGGCAATTACTTTGTGGGCGATCCAAATGACGGGCGGGTTCGCCTGACTCAGGGCGGAACCAGCTCGATTCAAACAATTGCAGGGAATGGAGAGCTCAATCCAAACCAACCCCAGACCGGGGTTCCAGCCAGCTCCGTCTCAGTTAATGCCCAGGGAATTGACGTCGCCATTAACGGTGACCTGCTCATCGCTGACCAGTTTTTGGGGGCGATCTGGCGAGTCAATTCCGCTGGAATCCTGTCGCGGGTGGCTGGCAACCTGAATGGAAGCCCTCAAGATGGAATCCCAGCGCTCTCAGCGTTCATTCAGCCACAGGATGTTGCGGTGGATGGCGCTGGAAATATCTATTTTTCCGAAGGGGAAACGATTTTCGGAGTTCCCTCCCGCATCCGGCGGATTGATGTCCAATCCGGTATCCTCACAACCGTGGCAGGGACAGGAATCCCAGGATTTTCGGGAGATGGCGGGCCAGCCTTTACGGCTCAATTAAATGAACCTGAAGACCTGGCGATTGACCGTGACGGGAATTTGTTTATCTGTGATGTCCAAAACAATCGCATCCGACGGGTTGACGCCCGAACCCGTGTCATTACAACTGTGGCCGGTACTGGCAATCCAGATTTTAACGGCGAGAGCGGCACAGCAACGGCAATTAACCTGAACTCTCCCTTCGGACTTGCCGTGGACGGAGGTGGAAATCTGTTTATCAGCGATGCTTCCAACCTGAGAATCCGGCGTGTTCAGCTTTCCACCGGGCAATTAACAACCATTGCCGGGATTGATTCACTTGACTATAAAGGGGATGGAGGGCCCGCCCGCACTGCCTCTCTGTTTGTCACTTTTGGACTGGCCGTTGACCGAAGTGGAAATTTACTGATTGCGGATACTGGCAACAACCGGGTTCGAATCATTAAAAGTGCGGCTTCTCCGGCGGTCAATCCCGGCATTGGCCCAACTGGCAATGTGCTCAATAGTGAAACCACCGAAACGGAACCAAATGACGCCCCAGCCAATGCCCAGTCACTGAGCGGAACAACGATCACCGTCAACGGAAACGTCAATCCAGGTGATAGCGGCGGGACCTTTATCCAGTTTGGGGATAACACCCAGGATCGAATTGAAGACCTCTATCGCATTACCATCCCATCCACGATGACGGTTGCCCTGGCACTTGATTGGGCACAAACGGCAGCGGACCTGGATCTCTATCTGTTCAACAATTCTTTGGTACCAGGGTCAGCCAATGCGGCCTTTGTGGATGGGTCAGCCTCAGACACGCTGAAACCTGAACGCATCGGCGCTCGCATTCTGCAACCTGGAACCTATTACATCGGGGTCAGCCGGTTTGATCAATCCAATAGCCCGGCGACCGCCTACCAGCTTCGTTTTGCCAGCCAACCTGGCGGGACATCTCAAACCCTGAGCCTGGATGATGGCCGGGCTGAACTGTTTTTCACCTCAGGTACAGTGATTTTTGCCAATCGTCTGACGCCACCCAGTTATCCGGCGACCTTGAATCAGGTACTGCTTTCGGTCAACAACCGGACCACCAATCAACCAGCTTCCGCAGTAGGATCAGTGGTGCGGATTATTGTGTATTCGGTTGATTCTAGTGGAAAGCAAACATTGCAGGGAGTTGAAAACTTTCTCATCACCAACGATGGGACAACACCCGATTTCGCGGCAAATACGTTCAACATCACAGATGTCACAATTCAAAACGGGAGTTTTCTGGTTGGCTATCAGGTTGTCCAGCCAAATTCATCTGGGGTTTCTCCCTTTGCAACCGTGGATAGTACATCGCCCAAACGAAACACGCTTATTTCAGTGGATAACGGAACGACGTTTAGTGAACTGATTGCCCAAAACAACCAGACCGGGAACCTGTTACTGCGCGGCGAAGTGACCTTATTTAACAACACCCTCCAGACGGTATTACCTGACTCCACCCCGTTTGAGGGACTGGTTCAC